>JANXVN010000159.1 GCA_025351645.1 Ferruginibacter sp. | reverse complement strand
AAGGGCGATATGCTGATAAGCTATAATGGCGAACTGGTGCGTTTACAATGCGCTTTTGTAGATACGCCCGAAGTAGATAAGGTAGTAGATTTTATTGGCAGCCAGCGTGGCTACTCGCAAGCCTTTTTATTGCCGGAATATGTGGATGAAAAAGAAATGGAAGGCAAAGATTTTGACCTGAATGATAAAGATGCTTTGTTTGAAGATGCGGCCCGTTTAATTGTATCTGCGCAAAGCGGAAGCACATCTTTATTACAACGCAGGATGAAGCTGGGCTATAACCGTGCGGGCAGGCTAATGGACCAGTTGGAAGCAGCGGGCGTTGTTGGCCCCAATCAAGGCAGCAAAGTAAGGGATGTATTAATTAAGACAGATGACGACCTGCAGATGTACCTGAATAGTGCATCATAACTTATGCCAGTACTTTTTCCATCTGCATGCTGCGGGACCCTTTGATGAGCAATGTTGCATTTTTAAAATGCTGTGCTTTTAACCAGGTACCCGCTTCTGTGGCATTGTTGAAATAGGTATATGGGTGTGCCACGTTTTTAAAATCACCACCAACTAGCACCACATTTTTCCATGGATATTTATTTAACAACTCAATAAGCGCTTCATGTTCTGCAAGGCTTTCATCGCCTAGTTCCATCATGCCGCCGAGCATTAATATTTTATTTTGCCCTTCAATGCCAGCAAAATTTTCTATAGCTGCTTTCATGCTGCTTGGGTTGGCATTGTAAGCATCTAAAATTATTTTGTTGCCATCTTTTTCAATCATTTGCGAGCGGCTGTTAGAAGGGATGTAGTTTTCCAAAGCAGCTTTTATTTTATCATCTGGTACCTTAAAATAATTTCCCACCGCTACGGCAGCTAGTACATTAGGCAAATTATAAGCACCTACCAAATGAGTGTGGATGCTTTTTATAGTTGTGCGGTTAAAAAGTAATACTGCTAAAAATTGCTTGCCGATAATTGCTTCACCGGTAATTTCTGCGTTGGATGTGCCATAAGTTTTAATACTGCCTATGCCTTGGCTCATCTCTTTTAAATACGGATAATCGGCCATTATAAATGCGGTACCATCATGTAGCTTTAAGTAATCAAACAATTCACCTTTAGCTTTTTTTACGCCTTCTATGCCGCCAAAGCCTTCCAGGTGTGCCTTGCCTGCATTGGTAATTATGCCATGTGTAGGCAGTGTGTAAAGGCAATAGCCTTCTATTTCTTTTTGATGGTTGGCACCCATTTCTATCACTGCTATTTCTGCATCTCTTTTAATTGATAGAATAGTAAGCGGTATGCCTATATGGTTATTGAGGTTTCCTTTTGTAGTATAAGTTTTATAAGTAGTTGATAGCACTTCGTGAATCAACTCTTTGGTAGTTGTTTTTCCATTGCTGCCTGTAATGGCGAGGAAGGGGATATTGAACTGCTGCCGGTGGTATTTGGCTAATTGCTGCAATGTTGCTAATACATCATTGGTGGCAACCAGGCGTTCGTCTGTAAAGCTTGCTGGTTCGTCAATTACAGCAAATGCGGCACCTGCATCCAATGCTTTTTGTGCAAAATTGTTGCCATTAAAATCCGGCCCTTTTAAAGCAAAGAAAATGTCTCCGGGCTGTAGTTTCCTGGTATCTGTCTGTATTGACGGATGCTTTAAAAAGAGCGCATATAAATCAGGTATTTCCATGTACCAAAAATAGGGGAGAAGTAATTATTTTCCATAATTAATAAAACGGCTTCAATTAAAACTTACACTCAATTTAGATAGTAGAAAAGGTACCTGAAAACCGGGTGAAAGATTTAGGTATGAGGGGCTATAAATTAAAGGCTAACGCAAAAAAATGAAAATTATATAAGCCGATACAACATAATTTAATTACTAATACCGTAAAATATGGCCTCGCTGCTAGTTAAACAGGGCTCTAATAATTTGCAGGGTTTTTATTTGTCCTGTATAAAAAATAAATAAAAGTTGATAACTGATTGTTGATAAGGAAACGCTGAGTTTAAATATTGGGGGCAGTAGTCCTGCTTGTTACATAACTCATAAAGATAAAACTGGTTGATATTCTTAAATATTATAACATTTTTAAGTAAAATGCGTTGAATATTCACTTATAAAATCCCGATATTTGCAGACGTAAAATGCCGTTAAAAAATTAATATTCTATCATAATGAACGATTTTCAGTACATCACCAATTCGCACCCGGCCTACATAGAAAATTTATACAATGATTTTGTAAAAGACCCAGCCAGCGTGGATGCAGATATGCGCAAGTTTTTTGAAGGGTTCGACTTTGCTACAAGCAATAATGGCAACGGCCAAAACGGCAAAACCAATGGCAACCTGCCTGGTACAGCTTCTGCGGCAACCGCTACCACCACCCCAACAATAGATTGGATGAGCGAAATAAGGGTATACCGCATTATTTTAGGCTATAGGAATAAAGGGCATTTATTGGCAGATACCAACCCGATACGCCCACGTAAAAATCGTGGTGCTAATATAGAACTGGCGTTTTATGGCTTAACAGAAGCCGACCTTGATAAAACTTTTAAAGCTGGCAACCTTATTGGTTTAGGCGATACAACCTTAAGGGTAATTTTGGCACACCTGGAAAGATGCTACTCCACCCATTTGGGCATTGAATTTAAATATATAAGCGACCAGAAAAAAATTGACTGGCTAACAAATGCGGTTGAAAAAACAATGCTGCAGGGAATAGGGTTGCCTCAAAAGAAAAGGATTTTACAGAAGCTGAACGAAGGCGTAATGTTTGAAAAATTTTTGCACACAAAATATATCGGGCAAAAAAGGTTTAGCCTGGAAGGTGGCGAAACAACTATTGCTGCGCTGGATGCAATGATAAACGCCTCATCCGATGAAGGGGTGCAGGAAGTGGTGATTGGTATGGCGCACAGGGGAAGGTTGAATGTGCTGGCAAATATTTTAGGAAAGACCTACGAACAGATATTTAGTGAATTTGAAGGAAAAAGCACGCCGGATACCACCATGGGCAGCGGCGATGTTAAGTACCATTTAGGTTTTAGCAGTTTGCTTAAAACGCCCAACGGAAAAGATATACACTTAAAGCTGTGCCCTAACCCATCGCATTTGGAAGCTGTAGACCCCGTTGTTATTGGGTTTGCAAGAAGCAAGGCAGATGTGTTGTACAATAGCGATTATGATAAGATATTACCAATTTTAATTCATGGAGATGCATCCGTGGCAGGCCAGGGCATTGTGTACGAAGTATTGCAGATGAGTGGGTTAAAAGGTTATTACACTGGAGGCACCATTCATTTTGTTATCAATAACCAAATTGGCTTTACTACCGATTTTGGCGATGCACGTACCGCCGATTATTGTACCTCGGTAGCTGCAATGGTGCAGGCGCCCGTGTTGCATGTAAATGGCGATGATGCCGAAGCGGTCGTAAAAGCAAGCGAAATAGCTACCCGGTACCGGCAGGAATTTAACAGCGATATTTTTATAGATATGGTGTGTTACCGCAAGCACGGGCACAACGAAGGCGATGAACCAAAGTTTACCCAGCCACAACTATATGCGCTGATAGATAAGCACCTTAACCCGCGTGAAATTTATACACAATACCTTATTAATAATGGCGAAGCAGATGCGCAGGAATTAGCCAAAGAGATGGAGCAACAATTTTTGGCAGAGTTACAGGAAAGGCTGGACGAAGTAAAACAGCATCCATTGCCTTACAGCTACCAGCAGCCGGAAATTGTTTGGAACACGCTGAGAAAGGCTACTGCTGCGGATTTTGAAGCATCCCCATCTACCGCTATCAGCGAAGATAATTTTCAATTATTGTTTGATGGGTTGATGAAGTGGCCGGCTGACTTTAAGCCTTTGCGGAAGGTTGAAAAGCTGTTACAGGATAAAATAAAATTATTTACCGATGAGCAAAAAGTAGATTGGGCAACCGGGGAATTGATGGCTTACGGTAGTTTGTTAATTGATGGAAAAGATGTGCGCATGAGCGGGCAGGATGTAAAAAGAGGCACTTTCAGCCATCGCCACGCTGTTTTATATGATGAAATAAATAATGCAGAATACAACCGCCTTGATCATTTTACAACAGCACAAGCCCCTTTCCGGATTTATAATTCTTTGTTGAGCGAGTACGCTGTATTAGGCTTTGAATATGGCTACTCTATGGCCAACCCAAATTCATTAGTGATATGGGAGGCGCAGTTTGGTGATTTTTGCAATGGCGCACAAACCATGATAGACCAGTTTATAGTAGCTGGCGAAACCAAGTGGCAGCGCATGAATGGCGTGGTTATGCTATTGCCGCATGGCTACGAAGGGCAGGGCCCAGAACATAGCAGCGCAAGGATGGAACGCTTTTTACAGATGTGTGCGGAACTAAATGTAGTTATTACAAACATCACCACTTCAGCCAACTTATTTCATGTATTCCGCAGGCAATTAACATGGGCTTTTAGAAAGCCACTTATCAATTTTTCGCCAAAAGCAAACCTTCGCCACCCTGGCAGTTATAGTTTAAAAAGCGAGTTTACTTCTGGCAAATTTAAAGAAGTGATTGATGATGTTTTTGTAGAGAATGCAGATGAAGTAAAGAAAGTATTATTCTGTAGCGGCAAAGTATATTTCGACCTGGCAGAAAGGCAATCAAAGGATAACAGAAAAGATGTTGCTATCATAAGGCTGGAACAAATTTATCCGATACCACAAAATCAATTAGACGGATTATATAAAAAATACAGCAAAGCAATATGGTACTGGGTACAGGAAGAACCATTGAACATGGGCGCCGCCACTTTTTTACGCATGAACTTGAAGAACATCAATTTTTTCATCATAAGCCGCACGCAGAGTGCATCTACAGCAACGGGCTTTTCTAAAATACACGCTAAAGAACAGCTGGAAATTATTGATACTGCATTTTCTATCTAAATAAAATAAGTGGATTTTTTTAAAAAGCTGGCTTAAAAGCTGGCTTTTTTGTGCCTATACCTTCCCTTATTTGAGTAATAGTTTTTTGCGCCTTACTTTTTTATTTTGCCAAATGCAAAAGGCCATAATAGCTAAGGGAAGGTTGCCTTCTTTCACCCCTTCAGGGGATGGGGGAAAGCAAAAAGCCCCGTCGATAGACTGGGCTTTTGCAATGGTTTTAATATTTTTAGTTGCCTTTCATCACCGGCAATGTAATTGTTTCAGTTGCAGTCTGCACCTGAACCCTATAGCTTCCCGTAGCTAACACAGAGAAGTCGATTAATTTAGTGTTAAGTCCCTTAGAGCCTTCTATTTGTATGTATTGTACTTTTTTACCGCTTGCATCAATTATAGAAATGGTAACCGGTGCATTATTTATCAGGTTTACAGATAAGGTAGCTTTGCCTTTTACAGGGTTAGGAAATATAGATGCAGCCAATGCCTTGCCATCTATATTAACTTTTTTTATTTCAGTATAAACGGCGCTGCCATCTTTATCTATTTGCTTAATACGGTAGTAAACAACACCTGACGAACGTAAAGAAGATAAGTTGGCATCCGTAAAAGTATAGGTGTTAGCAGACTTTCCATTATTTTTTGCAGGTATAGCAATTGCTGATTCAAAACCAGTGCCAGTAAGGCTTCTTTCTACTTCGTAATGGTCGGTAAGTGCACTTTCATCTTCAATTTGCCAATTTAATATTGCACTGTTATCTTTTTTAGTGGCTGTAAAGCTTAGGAATTTTACAGGGAGGATAATGCTGGATATTGTGGCAGATGATGTACCTGCTGACGCGCTTGTAGCAGCAACCTGCGTTGCTGTGTAACTATCTTTATTATCAACAGTAACCCCTGATCTTGTATAGTATAAGTTGCTCATCCCATTTGAAAAGATATTTCCTGAACAAAAGAAAAGTGCATTGTTGGGAGATATTCCACCTCCGTTTAAGGTAACTAAAGAAACACTACCTGAATTTGGCACGCCGTTCGTAAAATTAACCTCCATAGCCTCTTGCTCTATATTTGCAGTGAAATTATTGGTGAAATTATTGGATGTAATTAAATTATAATTCCAAAAGCCGCCATCACTGTAAGCAGATGATACAGACCATGAAATACCAAAGGCAGCGGAAGTCACGGTCATAGTGGGTGGTGTAGTAGTAGTACTTGTAGGAATGCCTATGTTAAACTGCAATGTTGAGATATTAGCAGTTAAAGTAGTAGTAGACCGTAAGTAAATTTTAACCCTGTTTGTTTGCGAGCCTGTTCCGATGCTTGCTTGCATTGTTTGAGCATAGCTATTAAAGCAAAACGAAACAATAGTGATTAAAGTAAAAAGCTTTTTCATTTGATTAATTAAAAGTAATTAAATGTGGATAATGGAATTAATTTGGTAATGCCTGAAGAGTTTGGTTCGATGGTGTGTTTGCCAACGCATTTATCAGTAAAATATCTTTGTCGTTATTTAAGCCTACAAAGCGAACAACTCCGTTCATATTTAAATCGGCTGGGCTATAAATATTTGAAATTACTTGTATAGGGTTATTGTTAAGCGTATTTATAAGAATAAAGTCTTTATCATTGGCCAAACCTACAAATTTTACATTTGTATTAAAATTCGCATTGCCAGCCCATAATAAATTTTTGCCACCACCAATAGCAAACGCTCCAGCAGAACCATAAATCTTTGTAGCACCTGCGGTTGTTAAGTCTAACAAAACAGCAGTAGATTTCTTTTCATCAAGTGCTAATAAATTGGTAGCAGGGTCTGCGCTCATGCCTAAATGGTTACGGTGCCGCACTGCAATGGTGTAGTTGCCATTAGGTGTATTATTAAATGTTACCGGGCTTACGCCGTCAACATCAACTATATTTCCATCTCTTTTCAATAAAGCGCTCCTTGTTTGTAAAACTGTATTTCCCGGCGATACGGTGCTGTTCCTTAATTCAACAAAAACCCAGTCAACAATATTGTTGTTTACATTAGATTGGTCTGCAAACACGCTGGCAGCAGCTGTTTCAGCTGTAGGGTTAGCAACTTCAACAAAATTATAAGGTGCGTTTCGGTATGGGTCTGTAAGCGGTATCAGGTTAGTAGGTGTCCTTAACGCATCGCTCATTACGCCTGTTGTTGTATTATAAGCTCCTTGTAAAAACACTTTAGCCTTAGTAAGCGTAAATTTATCCAACCCGGATATTTCACCAGTTGCGGCTGTAACGGGTGCGCCTACTCTATTTAAAGCAGCATCATGTGTTTCGCCGGCAGATGACCAGTCCGAGCCATCGAAAAAGTAGCCTCTTAAATTTGTTTCATTGCCAGAAATATCGGTAACATCAAGATATTGGCCTGCAACAGCAACAGTACCAGTTACACCCGTTTTGGTTATAGGCCAGTTTACTGCTAAATAATCAGATATCATAGGAGGTTTGCTAATATCGCTTTGGGCTACCACTTTAACCCCAATAGCTGCACTTGAATAAGTACCTGTTGAAGTAATAAATGCCGGGCGGTAGCTTGTACCTAAACCAATTGGTATTTCAGTAGCGGCAACATCTGCGCTTAGGTTTTTTATAACCTGTCCAGTCCCATCCGTCTCAATAAACTTGCCAGTACCTTGCCCGCTTACAGTAGCAACATCAGCAAGGGTAAGGTTATTGGCGCCTAATATAATTTTACCGTTTGTAAACAGCAGGCTGCCGCCAATTTTTGTATTGCTGGTAAGGGTAGCATTAAGGGCATTATCAATTTCCAGGTTGGGGATGGTAAAGCCTGCCATGCTTACATTTTGCAAAGCGGCACCTTTCAATAGCACTGTGCCTGTGCCCTGTATATCAGTATTGCTGGTAATATCACCCTGAACGGTAACCGTAGCGCCAGGCTGTATAATAAAGATTGCATTATCAATATACAACTGAGCTTTTGCCGGCCTGTATATAAATATGCAAAAAACAATTACTATGTATAATTTTTTAAGTTTCATGTAATTATGTTTTTCAAGAAATGCATTTAAAATGGTTTATATTTAAAATTAGAGTTTTATCTAAAAGAATCATACAAAGTTTATTACATGGCAGTAATCTTTTAGTAAACGGTGTTTTGGTAATAAATATTGGATAAGAAGGCCTTACATTTAAAACAAATTTAAAAAAAGGTAATTTTATTAAAACGATTTTTTATAATCCTACAAATTAACCGAAATTTGCACAACTAAATAAATACAATGGCAATAGAAATAAAAGTCCCTTCC
Source organism: Ferruginibacter sp. (assembly GCA_025351645.1). Taxonomy (GTDB): domain Bacteria; phylum Bacteroidota; class Bacteroidia; order Chitinophagales; family Chitinophagaceae; genus Ferruginibacter. Next base: position 46,532 of record JANXVN010000159.1, on the reverse strand, counting down.
GTAGGGGAAAGCATAACAGAGGTAACCCTTGTAAAATGGCTAAAAAAAGATGGTGAATGGGTAAATAGGGATGAAGTAATGGCAGAATTGGAAAGTGAAAAAGCTACTTTTGAAATTAATGCAGAACAAGCAGGCATACTAAAAATTGTAGCTGCCGAAGGTGATACATTAAAAATTGGCGACCTTGCTTGTACAATTGATACAGATGCCGCAAAACCAGAAGCGAATGCAGTACCAGCGGCGGCACCGTCGGCAGCGGCAAAAAAAGAAACACCAGCTGCACCGCCAGCAGCAGTAAATGCAGAGGTAAAAGCCACACCGGTTGCAGCTGCAATTATAGCAGATAAAAAAGTAGATGTAAAAACAGTAGTTGCCAGCGGCAGCAACGGCAAAATAGTTAAGCAAGATGTGTTGCAAGCCATTAATAACCCTGGCCGTAAGCCTGGCGTAGAGCTATTTGGAAGAAATAGCCGCACAGAAAAAATGAGTAACCTGCGCAAGACCATCAGCCGCAGGCTGGTAGAAGCAAAAAATACTACGGCAATGCTTACCACTTTTAATGAAGTGGATATGAGCGCCATCATGGAAATAAGGTCAAAAAATAAAGATAAGTTTAAAGAAATCCATGGTGTTAACCTGGGTTTTATGAGTTTTTTTACAAAAGCCTGCTGCTTTGCCCTGCAGGAATGGCCAGCAGTAAATGCCAGCCTTGATGGGGAAAATATAAAATTCAACGATTTCTGCGATGTGTCGATTGCAGTTTCTGCGCCCAAAGGCCTTGTGGTGCCGGTTATACGCAATGCAGAAAGTTTAAGCATGGCAGAAATAGAAAAGAAAGTGGTGGAACTGGCAACAAAAGCCAAAGAAAATAAGCTAACGATTGATGAAATGAGTGGCGGTACTTTTACCGTTACTAACGGCGGTGTTTTTGGCTCTTTAATGAGTACGCCTATCATCAACATACCCCAGAGTGCTATTTTAGGCATGCATAAAATTCAGGATAGGCCAATGGCCGTTAACGGGCAGGTTGTTATAAAGCCTATGATGTATCTGGCTTTAAGCTACGACCACCGTATTATTGACGGTAGGGAATCTGTAAGCTTTTTGGTAAGGGTAAAAGAATTATTAGAAAACCCCGCATTGCTTTTATTTGGCAAAGACCCTGTTAAGAGTTTATTAGAATTATAATATACAAACCAATATTTTAGTATCCGTTGCTAAAATATTGGTTTATTTTTTTGATTGATACATGCCTTCAGCATTGCATCAACAAAAACTAAAAGCAAAGAGTCAACAACAGTTTATATTTTTGTACTTAATGAGCCGTTATCATTCCTACATCAACTCTTCCATCAATTTAATAGCATCGTATAAAGGAGAGCAGCCTTTTGCTATTTTTATAAAAAATTTTTTTTCAAAAGAAAAGAAATATGGCTCCAGCGACCGCAGGCAAATAGCAGCGCTTTGCTATAATTATTTTCGCCTTGGCTTTGCTTTAAAAAATGCATCGGCAGAAGAGCGGATAATAATGGCCACATTTTTATGTGAACAAACACCTTCTACTTTTTTAGGGCATATACAGCCGGAATGGAATAAGCTAATCCACTTGCCATTGAATGAAAAATTGATTCTTATAAAGAATACATTTTCCCTTACGCAAATTTTTCCTTTTAAAAATGTTTTAAGCGAAGCAATATCACAGGAAACCTATTGCCAGGCTATGTTGGTACAGCCTTTTCTCTTTTTGCGCATCCGGCCGCAATGTAGGGTTACCACACTTAAAAAACTAAAAAAATCGCAGCTGCCCCATCAATTATTAAAGGGTAATTGCATTGAGCTGCCATCAGCTACCAATATTGCAGATTTTTTTATAGTTGATAAAGAAGTGGTTGTGCAGGATTATATTTCTCAGCAAGTATTAGATTACCTGCGCCTGCACGAAGCCTCCCTTTTTCCATCAACCTTACAAGGGACAGCCTTAGCTGTGTGGGATTGTTGCGCCGCTAGTGGTGGAAAATCTATTTTATTGTATGATACTTTAAAGAGTAAGATAAGCCTTACTGTATCCGACATTCGCCTGAACATTATGCTGAACCTGCACCAGCGTTTTAAAAGGGCCAACATAAAAGAATATGCCTATTTTATTGAAGATAGTAGCAATATCCATACAAAACCACCAGCGGCCCAGTACCAGCTTATAATTTGCGACGCACCCTGCACCGGCAGCGGCACATGGGGAAGGACACCTGAACAAGTGTGTTTTTTTAAAGAAGATTCTATTAAAGAATACAGCGACAGGCAAAAACGTATTGTTGAAAACGTATCACTTCAACTTATGCCTGGCGGCGTATTTGTTTATATTACCTGCTCAGTTTTTAAAGAAGAAAATGAAGCTATTGCCAATTTTATACAACAAAACCTCGGTTTAAATTTATTGAATCAACAATTATTAAAGGGTTTTGATAAGAGGGCGGACACTATGTTTGTAGCCATCTTTAAAAAATAATTTAACGTATCACCCTTTTGGTAATTATTTTTTTATTGTCAATAAAAACCGATACAAAATAAACTCCGTGGCTAAGTTTTTTCATAGGCACTAAAAAGGTTGTGCTTCCAGTTACAGTTTGGTTAACAAGGCTGTACAATTTTTGCCCGTTTTCGGCATACACTTCAATGGCAGCTTGCACAGGCGTAGTTCTTTTTATTATTACTGAAAGGTTGTCTGTAACCGGGTTTGGGGTAACAATAATACTATCTGTTATTATACCTGTGCAGGGCTGTATATAATTAACTGTAGCCGAATCTAAATAAAAAGTGGTATCTGCTGTAATGGACATTTTAAAACGGTACTTTATGCTGGAATTTATCGCAATACTACTAAGGTCATCTACGTAAGCAAAATTATTTGCCATAAAACTGCTGGTAATATTTTTAGTGGCGATGGTTACATAATCAGCATCCGCAGGCAATTTCCTTTGTATAAAAATGCTCATGTCCGAAGCTGTTTTAACGGTTAGGCTTATAGTTGTTTTGCAGGTATTATTAATAGCAATTTGCTGCGAGAATAATTTTTTTATAAGATGAACAAAAGCTTTTTTTGAATCGGGTATGCCATATCCGGTGCGGTTATCTGGCGATGTGTATTTATCTCCGGCATAGTGCAATGCATCGATAATGGCCATATTGTTAACTTCCGGAAAAGCCTGCCATAAACATGTGGTAAGCCCTGCCATAATAGGGCATGCAAAGGAGGTGCCATTGCCATATGTTGGCGCACCGGTATTTGCGTTGGCTACTACTGCGTAAGCACCAACTGCGGCAACATCTGGCTTTATTTGCCCATCGCTACTTGGGCCATAGCTGCTAAAGCTGGCTATTTGCCGGGCAACGTTTACAGCGCCAACTGCTACAACACTATCTGCATCTGCAGGTGTGGTAAGGTAATGCCAGCTATTGCCGCCTTCATTGCCATTTGCTACCACTGTTACAATGCCTTTTCTTGCAGCCATGTTTGCAGCCCTTGCCATAAGGGTGGTATGGCCGTCCATATCTGAGTAGGTATAATCGAACCTGCTACTATCAAAGGTATTATAGCCTAAAGAAACAGAAAATACATCTACCCCTAAACTATCAGCCCGTTCTGCTGCTGCAGCCCAATTTTGTTCTTCTACCGGGTATTCGCTGTTAACATCTTCGGTACGAAATAAATAAAAAGATGTTTTTGGTGCCGTGCCCACAAATGTGCCGGGGTTATTGGCCGATATGGTGCTGAAACACTCAACGCCATGTGCGCCCGTAGCAACGTTGTTTACATCTTCCGTATTTGCCACAAAATCCCAGGTGCCGAGTATTTGATTATTATTGCGCACACTATCAAAAGTTGGTAAAGTTTTATAATTTAAAAAGCCTGCATCCATTATAGACATTTGCATGCCTTCTCCCCTAAAACCGTGGTTGTGCAAAAACTCCGTATTATTTAAATTTATCTGTCCGTAAGATTGGCCATAGTTATAATAATCTGCCGTGCCTTGCTGGCGTAAATTATTGTTGGGTAAAATGGCTGGTGCCGGCTCAGTTGCAAACTTATTTATTATTGAAATTTGATTATTTGCCCTTGCTGCAATGGGCGATGAGGATAGCACAAATGAGAAGGAATTAATTTTGGTTAAAGCTGCTGCGTCTGTTGTTTGTATGCATACCTGGTTAAACCATTTGCTAACATTTAAAATAGTAACAGCGCCAGATAAACGGATGCTATCAATGTAAGCCCCAATAACCGGCAAGTCAGTTTGGTCTATGCTGATATTATAGCGTTTTCGCCTGTCAATGGCACGCTGGGTAAGGTATTGAACCGGATTGCTAATAGTAAAGCTGCTGCCTGCCTTATCTTTTAAACGGATTATATAACGGGAAAACTGAGCGTAACTACTGGTAGTGCCAACAATAAAAATTAGTAAAAAATAAAATATTGACTTCTTCATATTATACTGTAATTAGGGGGATGATTTAGTATTAAATATAAAAAGAAATAAAGAAGTGGCTTTAGTTATGGTCTATCATGGTAAGTGTAACGCCGTAACCAACACTATAGCTAGGGGTGCCTGGCGTAGACGGCTGATATTCTTGATGAAAAAAACGATGGTAAACTAATCCAATCCCTTTACTATAATTAGATGAACTATAAGTTGTTGTGTGAAAAGTAGTGTCAGTAAAGAATCCGTCACTATAATCGCTCTCTGCTACTTTTAAAGTACTGTCTAAATTGATATTGCCCAATACTAAATGTGTATTCAGGCTATCATAAGTATAGTCCCAATTATCAAGATATTGAAAATTAGTAGTAGAAGATTTTGTGTCGATAAAGCTGTTGCCTTTCCAGGTACCACCATTTACTAACGGTTCTGTAAGCTTTAAATAGCGAAGGTTATTTTCTATAAATTCAAAAGTATTGCCAGTATTTACCGCAAAAAAAGTATTATCAGGTACCCAGGTATCTGCAGCTGTTTTTCGTATGTACCTTCTTATGCTAAATCCTTTTCTCCCTAAATTATCGGTTACTGTATCCATTACAAGCTGCTTAACCTGATAACTATATACCCTATCATAAGGGATTACATTATCTGCAAAAATTAATGAATCCAGCTGGTATGTTATGTATTTGCCTGGTATTAAAGGTGCATAATCGCTAATAGCAGCGAATGTAAGATGCTCTGTTTTTTTGCTGCACGCACTAAAAATAAGCACCAAAAGCATGGCAGGCAATAAAATATTTTTTTTCATAAAAACAGACGGGTTGGCTTATGTAAGAATTATTTTAAACAAAAAGTGGTTTATTACGCTGAATAATGCCACCACCAATAACATCATCGCCTTCGTAAAAAACAGCGCTTTGTCCGGGCGTTATACCTTTTACGTTTTCGTAAAAACGAACATTAACGCCATTTTGGTATGTATGCAAGTTACTTAATGCGCCTTTATCCTTATAACGTATTTTGGTAAGTACTTCCATGCCTTCTGTAAGGCCATCATATTTTATCCAGTTTATTTTGGCAACCATCATATCATCGCCTTTTAGGTCTTCTTCTTCACCCAAAACAATGGTATTGGTATCGGCATCTATATTGGTTACAAAAGCGGGTTTGCCAAGAGCGATATCCAGCCCTTTGCGTTGGCCGATTGTGTAAAAAGGGTAACCTTTATGTTGCCCCAATATTTTACCAGATTTATCTACAAAATTACCACCATTTACTCTTTCTTCCAATCCTTCAACATTGCGCCTCAAAAACCCCCGATAATCGTTATCGGGCACAAAACAAATTTCATAGCTTTCAGCTTTTTTTGCCAGCTCGGGGTAGCCAAAATCGTGCGCCATATGGCGAATTTCGCTTTTATGGTAAGTGCCCAATGGCAACAATGTCCTGCTTAATAAATCTTGCTGTAAGCCCCACAGTACATAACTCTGGTCTTTTGTGTCATCAATGCCTTTGCGTATAAAATACCTGCCGTTTATATGCTGATGAATTTGTGCGTAGTGGCCGGTGGCTATAAAGTCGCAGCCTAAAGCATCTGCCCTTTTTAGTAATGCCCGCCACTTAATATGCGTATTGCACATCACACATGGGTTAGGCGTGCGGCCGGCAATGTATTCTTCTATAAAATTATCAATTACAAAATCGCCAAACTCTTCCCTTATGTCTAAAATAAAATGCGGAAAGCCGTGTTGCACCGCCGCCTGGCGGGCATCGTTAAAACTATCAAGGTTGCAACAACCAGTTTCCTTTTTGCCTGTTGTGCCTACGCTGGTTGCATAATCCCATGTTTTCATGGTAATCCCTACAACATCATAACCTTGTTTATGCAGCATAAGAGCCGCTACGGTACTGTCTATACCGCCGCTCATGGCCATTAAAACTTTTCCTTTTGTACTCATATCGAAATTCTTCGATGCAAAGATACAATTCCATTACTAAATATAAATGGATGTTGATTTTCTTCCTCGTATTGAGTACTAAATACGATGAAATTATGTAGGCAAAAGTTGATTTTTATCTAATAAACACCTAATTACTAGCTATAATATAAAATAGGCATCGAATTTGAAAACAATTAACTTGAAAATCAATAATAAATTTATTATGAAAACCAGGGACATTTTTGCTAATATAATTTTAATTGCCGTAATAGTTAGTTGCAACATGAAAAAAAGTAACACAGATGTAATTGCACCCGGAACGGATAGTACGATGATGGCGAAAGATTCCAGTACAAGTAACACTAGTGCAACATTGGTTGGTGATACAAGTTCCGCAGCATTAGGAACTAAAACTACAGTTGGCTCTGCTGATACAAAAGCTGCCATTGTAAAAACAGACTCAAGCATAAGCATGGGTGCAAAAAAATCTAAAAAAGGTAAAGTAAGTATTGCAGAGGGTACTAAGGCAACAGGTGATATGACAGCAGATAAAGAAGGTTTTTATACCAATACGGAAGTACTTCCAGCTTTTCCTGGTGGACAAAAAGCTTTAGAACGTTTTTTTGAAGATAATATACAATACCCTGATAATGCCACTGAAAATAATGCAGAAGGAACCGTAAACTTAACTTTTGCTGTAGATGAAAGTGGTAAAGTATATGCGCCAAAAGTAGTAAGTAAAAATATTGGCTACGGAATAGAACCAGAAGCATTGAGGGTTTTTAATAAAATGCCAAAATGGACTCCAGGAAAAATTAAGGGCAAAAATGTTAAGACAAAATATACCTTGCCTATTAAATTTAAATTAGATTAATTGCTTTTTTTTAACTTCAAAATATATACAAAATGAGAATCAGGAATCTTTTTAAAATTGCAACTGTAATGCTTGTTATGGCATTCGCAATGCCTACTTATTCCAACGCCGCTGTAATCACTTCTTCTGTAAGGGATAGTACTACAGACGCCCGTGTGTTGAGCGACATTATTAACAGGGTAACGGAAATTCAGAACATGGATAAGACAAATTTATCTGCATCTGAAAAGACCTCGTTAAAAAAAGAATTAAAAGATATGAAGCGCAAGGCAGATGGCCTTGATAAGAGGGTTTATCTTTCAGTGGGAGCTATTATAATTATTATTTTAATACTGATACTTATTTTGAAATAAATAACTACAGTTATTATAAGTTTTTTTTTGAAACGCTTCCACTTGTGAAGCGTTTTTTTAATGGTAAAATTATTATAGGATATAAAAAGGGCAACAAATTCATGCTGCCCTTTTTATTAAAAAATACATAACTTTTATAGCATTATAAAACCTACGCCGTTAAGTTAAACATTCCTTGTCTTTCTTTGCCTCACCCTAATCCTTTCTAAAAGAAAGGGCTTAATTAAATGGCATTGAATTATAAACCCATTTTCTTTTTTAGGTTTTCATCGATAGCATCTAAAAATTCTTCCGTGTACAAATAATGTGCTCCATGGCTCACTTTGTTTCCATGTATGCACACTGCAAGGTCTTTTGTCATTTTACCGCTTTCTACTGTTTCAATACAAACCGCTTCTAAAGCCTGGCAAAAATCAATCAATGGCTGGTTGCCATCCACTTTACCCCTAAATTCCAGCCCTCTTGTCCATGCAAAAATAGAAGCAATTGGGTTAGTAGATGTTGGCTTGCCGGCCTGATGATCCCGATAGTGGCGGGTTACAGTGCCATGAGCAGCTTCGGCTTCTAAAGTATTGCCATCAGGCGTAACCAAAACAGAAGTCATTAAGCCCAAAGAACCAAAGCCTTGCGCAACGGTATCGCTTTGTACATCGCCATCATAATTTTTACAGGCCCATACAAAATTGCCGTTCCACTTTAAAGCGCTGGCAACCATGTCATCAATTAAACGATGTTCATAGGTTATGCCTGCAGTTTGGTAAGCGGCCTTAAATTCATTTTGGTACACTTCTTCAAAAATATCTTTAAAGCGGCCATCGTATTTTTTAAGGATGGTATTTTTTGTAGAAAGATACAACGGCCATTTTTTGGTAAGCGCCATATTGAAGCAGCTTCTTGCAAAACCAAAAATACTTTCATCGGTATTGTACATGCTCATGGCAACGCCATCGCCTTTAAAATTGTACACATCAAAAACAGTTGGTTCGCCGCCATTTTCCGGTGTAAAGGTCATGGTTAACTTTCCCTTGCCTTTAATAACGGTATCGGTTGCACGATACTGGTCGCCAAATGCATGGCGGCCAACAATAATTGGAGCCGTCCAGTTGGTTACTAACCGGGGTACATTCTGCATTACGATTGGCTCACGAAAAACAGTACCATCCAAAATATTACGGATAGTGCCATTGGGCGATTTCCACATTTGCTTGAGGTTGAATTCCTTTACCCTGTCTTCATCAGGCGTAATGGTAGCGCATTTTATACCCACACCAAATTCTTTAATGGCATTTGCTGCATCGATGGTAACCTGGTCATTGGTTTCGTCACGGTATTCCATGCCAAGGTCATAGTATTTAATATCTACGTCCAGGTAAGGAACAATCAGTTTATCTTTAATAAATTTCCAGATAATCCTTGTCATCTCGTCACCATCCAGTTCTACCACGGGATTGGCTACTTTAATTTTTGCCATTAGTTATTTATAAATTTTGAGTGATGTGTGTTTTGCAATGTTTGTAAAATTGTTATCGTTGTGTAAAAGCATGAAATTATTTTTTATACAAATAACAGGATAAGGCAATCGTTTGGTTCTCAATAAAATCAGGTGCAGAATTAATACCCCGTCAATAATATTATTCCAATAATCTATCCAAAGCCTACTGCCTGCTATCTTCCCATTTATCATACGTCCTCATTTCGTCAAGGTTTCCTTCCCATTTTACTTTTCCCTGTAAGGATAAAGTAATTTTCGATTATGAAAGTTAATTACTTTATTCAATGCAAAGTTTACTGCCTCTTTTTTAGTTGAAAGGTTAGAAATTTCCATTACTTTCTCCAGCAGCTTATCATCAATATCAATAGTTGTTTTCATGATAATAAAGTTTTCTCTACAAAAATATATCAAAATCTATACACCTTACAAATTCTTGATAATCTCATCGGCAAACTCGCTGGTTTTAAGCAAAGTGCCTTCTTTCATCAAATTGTAAAAATCGATAGTCACCATTTTATTACGGATAGTTTTGCCTACGGAGTTAGTAATGGATTCTGCAGCATCCCGCCAGCCCATGTATTCCAGCATCATAACGCCGCTCAATATTACGCTGCTTGGGTTCATAGTATTGGTGTTGGCAAAGCGTGGTGCAGTGCCGTGTGTTGCTTCAAAAACCGCATGGCCAGTTAAGTAATTAATGTTTGCGCCAGGTGCAATACCGATACCGCCAACCTGTGCTGCCAGTGCATCGCTAATGTAATCGCCATTTAAGTTTAGGGTGGCGATAACAGAATAATCTTGTGGTGCTAATAATGCTTGTTGTAAAAAGTTATCTGCAATGGCATCTTTAATTATTACTTTGCCTCCAATGGCGCTTAGTTTCATTTCTTCGTTGGCTACCGCTTCGCCGCTTTCTTTTTTTGTGCGTTCCCATTGGTTCCACGTATAAACGTTGCCGCCAAATTCCCTTTCGGCTAATTCGTAGCCCCAGTTTTTAAAAGCACCTTCTGTAAACTTCATTATGTTGCCTTTATGCACAATAGTAACAGAAGGAAGCTTGTTTAAAATAGCAAATTCAAGCGCAGAACGTATCAGCCTTTCGCTGCCTTCTTTACTTACGGGCTTTATGCCCAGCGAAGTGGTTTCAGGAAAACGGATATTTTTTACGCCCATTTCGTTGATAAGGAAATCGAGTAATTTTTTAGCTTCCGGTGTTCCGGTCATGTATTCTATGCCTGCATAAATATCTTCTGTATTTTCCCTGAAGATGGTCATGCTTACCTTTTCTGGCTGCCACATTGGTGAAGGCACGCCTTCAAAATACTTTACCGGGCGCAGGCAAACATATAAGTCGAGCTCTTGCCTAAGTGCAACGTTTAAGCTGCGCATGCCGCCACCAACGGGCGTTGTAAGCGGCCCCTTTATTGATAATAAATATTCTTTAAACGCGTCCATGGTTGCTTCGGGCATCCAGCTGCCGGTTTCGTTAAAGGCTTTTTCGCCTGCAAGTACTTCCAGCCATTCAATTTTTTTTTCGCCTTTGTAGGCTTTTTTTATTGCTGCATCAAAAACCCTTACTGCTGCGCCCCAAATATCCGGGCCAATGCCATCGCCAATAATAAAAGGGATTGTAGGGTTATTTGGGACTACCAGTTTACCATCTGCACCCATCGTAATTTTTTGCGCCATAAATACAATTTAAAATGATTGAATTATTGAAATACAAAAGTAAGTGTTGGAATGGTTGAAACCAAAGCAAGGCGGGTTACAGCAAAAAACAAATAAGGTAGCGAGTTGAGGAGGTGTGCCAAATTGGTATGCCGTAAAAGGGACACAACGATGATGACCATCGCTGCTGTATTTGCCCGGATAAAAATTATTAAAAAACGAAAGCTTGTCGCATAAAAAAACTTCCCGCTATTTGGCGGGAAGTTTTGGTTGGAGTAATATGTTATTGGCTACGCCTTACCCTAAAGCTACAGGTAATGGCGTACTGTTTATTTGCAGGGCTCGCACCTGTTAGGCTACCTGTAAAATTACCGGCTATAAACTGGTTTACAGCGCTGTATTCGGTTATGTTTACAGCAATGGCAGCTGTAAAGTTAGTAGAGTCTTTAATGCTATTTATTGCCAAATATTGTAACGCCTGAACACTATTTTTTGCAATGCCCGTATGTGTAAAATCGATGTTTATGCTTGCCGTTCTGCCTTGTCCGGTTTGAAAGGCGTATAAATATTCATCAGTATAAAGATTTTGTGCCAGGCTATCGCAAGGGGCAACTATTGCATAAGCAACCCCATTGATAGTTTAATTTACAAATTGCTGTATTACTGTGCCACAAGCAGTTAAAGTGCCTGCAGCATTAGTGCCGGTAGCAAGGGTTATTGTAACAGGTGCGCTTTGTTGCAAGCCATCCATATCTACTGTAAAAATGCTTACAGACGCGGTGCTGCTGCAAAATAAAGTAGAAAAGGAAAATGAGCCGCTGCTTGATGGATACCTGTAATTTTGCCCTTTTCTATTTAGTATGATATAGCCTTTTGTTACAGCAACGTTGGTGCAATTGGTTACATTGCCTGTTACAATGGTGGTATTGCCGCTTGCTATGGTAACCCTGCCTAGGGCAACATCTGCAGTAGTGCTGGCAAATGTTTGTATATATAGTGTGCCGGTGCAGCTATTTTCGCCTAATACATCTATAGTTAATTGAGCGTTGCCAGGTATTGCGCCTGCTACAAAGCCTGAAGTATCCGTATAGCTATACCTGGAACCAACTGTTTGTGTATCTCTAAAGATTGAGCTTGCCCTATATTTTTAAAATAAAATCGTTTGCATAGTTTTGTTTTAAAGTAAAAGGGTTTTGTTTATAAAAAATAAGATGCTCAGTAATGAAATATTGCTGCCCAATAAAGGATATTTATTTATTAAACAGGCATACTACAATTAATCCACCCATTATCAAAACTGATCCCCTTTAGTTTTTTGTAAAATTTAATGGCCGGTTCGTTCCAGTCTAGTACCTGCCAGGCTATGCCGTTTAAGTTTTTTTCGGTTGCTTCTTCAATTAATTTATCGAAAAGTAATTTTCCTACGCCTTGTCCGCGTAAATTTTCTGTAACCACCAAATCTTCCAGGTACATGCGCTGCCCCTTCCACGTGCTGTAACGGATATAGTACAAGGCAAATGCTTCTACTAAGCCCTCTTTTTCAGCCACAAATGCCCACCAAACTGGGTTTTTGCCAAAACCGCTTTCTTCAAAATGGGCAGGGCTAACGGTTATTTCGTTAGGCGCTTTTTCAAAAATGGCCAGCTCCAGTACCAGTTCCATTATACGGGCACAATCGTCCTTTACTGCTTTTCTAATAATAATGCTCATAATTACCTTTATACATTTTAGGGCCCAAAAGTCGCATAATCAATCCACATTCAACGACAGCATTTGTTATTAAAAAAATAGTCCGTTTTAGAAGGCTTCGCCATATACGGCTTAACTTGCGGTGATGCAGCAGTACTTACATCTTTTAAAAAATATTATTACTACCGGCACAGATAAAAGCGACCGTACTGGAACGGGTACCCGCAGCCTTTTTGGTTACCAGCTACGGTTTAATTTAAGCGATGGCTTTCCATTGGTGACAACTAAAAAAGTGCATATCAAAAGTATTATTTACGAGCTGCTTTGGTTTTTGCAGGGCGATACAAACATAAAATACCTGAAAGAGCACAACGTAAAAATATGGGATGAATGGGCAGATGAAAATGGCAACCTGGGCCCGGTGTACGGCAAGCAATGGCGTAGCTGGCAAGGGGCAGATGGGGTAGAAGTTGACCAGGTAAAAGATTTGATACATCAACTAAAAACAAATCCGGATAGCCGCAGGATGATCATCAGTGCATGGAATGTGGCAGATTTGCCAAAGATGAAATTAATGCCCTGTCATTGCCTTTTTCAATTTTATGTACAACCACCAACAGTTGAACAAAGTGAAAGAGGGATAAGAGGAAGCTTATCCTGCCAATTATACCAGCGCTCCGCAGATGTATTTTTAGGCGTGCCGTTTAACATTGCCTCGTATGCTTTGTTAACCATGATGATTGCACAGGTTTGCGATATGGAAGCCGGGGACTTTATCCATACTTTTGGCGATGTGCATTTGTACAATAACCATTTTGAACAGGCCGGATTACAGTTGAGCAGGGCACCATTTGCTTTGCCAGCAATGAAAATAAATCCGGCAATAAAAAATATTTTCGACTTTACATTTGAAGATTTTGAATTGCTGGATTACCAAGCCCACCCAGCCATTAAAGCACCAGTAGCAGTTTAGCCAAATTCTCCAAAGGGGGATTTTGGAGCATCATAATTTAAGGAATTGATTTTAATGGCACGATACAAATACTAGTTCAATAATTTTTTAAAGACACGATTTATGACAGGAACATTACAATCAGCGGATTTTAAGAACCCCCTTTTGGCGGGCAGGAGGGCTATTAGCTTAGTAGTAGCCGCATCAGAAAACAATGCCATTGGTAAAAATAACGAGCTGCTTTGGAACCTGCCGAACGACCTTAAATTTTTTAAGAATACCACCTGGGGCTTTCCCGTTATCATGGGGCGAAAAACCTATGAATCTGTAAACAAGCCACTACCGGGACGCACGAATATTGTAGTAACTACAAAGGCAGGCTGGCATTCAGAGGGAGCCATAACAGTAGCCACTATTGAAGAAGGCATTACAAAAGCGGCAGAAACAAACAGCAAACAAATTTTTATAATTGGTGGTGGCGAAATTTACAAACAATCAATGGAACTCGCCGATAGTATTTATATAACCAGGGTACATGCAGCGCTTGATGGCGATACTTTTTTTCCGGTAATTGATGCCAGCAAATGGAAGTTAACTTCCAATGAAGATTTTCCGGTTGATGACAAGCATGCCTACAGTTACAGCTTTCAAATTTGGGAGAAAATAATGGTTAATTGATAATTTAATAATGGATAATTGATAATACCCCCAACTCATAACTCATCACTCATAACTTATAACTCAACGTTTGTATTCTTCTTTTCAGTTAGCTAAAAAATACCTGCATTATTATTTTACTGCATCCAACGGAAAGGGGCATGGCACACACTCTCCGTTTGTATTTGATTTTATAACGCAGGTGTTGAACGATAAAAAGGTGTACAGTTGCTATGCGGAAATTGAAAAGCTAAGGTTAGCTTTACGAAAAAACGATACCAATATAGAGGTAGAAGATTTTGGAGCAGGCTCGGCATATATCAAAACCAATAAACGAGTTGTAAAAGATATAGCCCGTTCATCTTTAAAACCAAAAAAATATGCACAGTTATTATATAGGATGGTGCAATATTACCAGCCGCAAAATGTGCTTGAGCTAGGTACTTCCTTCGGCATAACCACCGCTTACCTGGCTTTTGGAAATAAAGCTGCAACAATATTTACTTGCGAAGGAGCAACAACTATAGCAGCGATAGCACAACAAAATTTTAAACAATTAAAGCTGCAAAATATAAAAGTTATAAAGGGTGATTTTGATGTAACACTGCCGCCGCTTTTTTCTTCTTTTAACAAAATGGATTTTGCCTTTATAGATGGCAACCACCGCAAACAGCCTACGCTACAGTATTTTGAGCAGTTACTATTACATGCTTCCAACACAACAATTTTAGTTTTTGATGATATACACTGGAGCATAGAAATGGAAGAAGCATGGGCGGTTATCCAACAGCATCCTGCCGTTACGCTTACTATCGATCTTTTTTTTATTGGCATCGTTAGCATTAATACTGCTATAAAAGTTAAGCAACACTTCACCATAGCGTGTTAATTTTTAACTATCTTTATTGTAACATTCTTTCTTATGATTATTGGCGTCCTAAAAGAACCATTTCCCGAAACAAGAACCTCTCTACTGCCAGAACATGTGGCCATCTTAAAAAAATGGAATGTACAAGTAGTAGTTGAAGATGGTGCAGGCGCTACAGCTTTTGCCAATAATGATACATATGTTAAAGCTGGTGCTACAATAACTAACCGGGAAGAAATAGTAAAAACAGCTTCCCTCATTTTATCGATCAATAATTTATCTGACGCGGATATTTTATCAATTAATGGCAATGCCGTATTATTAGGTGTTTATCAACCATTGTTTCATTACAAATTAATGCATAACTGGGCAGCCAAAGGCGTAACTGTTTTTAGCATGGATATGTTGCCCCGCACAACCCGCGCACAAACAATGGATGTGTTAAGCAGCCAGGCAAATATTGCAGGGTATAAGGCAGTACTTACCGCTGCTAATTTGTTCCCTAAATATTTCCCTATGTTTATGACGGCAGCCGGCAGCATACCGCCTGCCAAAATGCTTATACTCGGTGCAGGCGTTGCAGGCTTACAAGCAATTGCTACCGGCAAAAGGCTCGGTGCAGTAGTAGAAGTTTTTGATACCAGGCCTGCTGTAAAAGAAGAAGTAATGAGCCTGGGCGCAAAGTTTATAGAAGTAGAAGGAGCCGCAGATGCAAGCAAGGCAGGCGGTTACGCGGTGGCGCAAAGCGAAGAATTTTTACAACGGCAAAAAGAAAAAATTGCAGAGAGCGTTGCCAAGGCAGATATTATTATAACCACAGCCCAAATACCTGGTAAACCTGCGCCAGTACTAATAACAACTGGTATGATAAGTGCCATGAAAAATGGGTCTGTTATAATAGACCTTGCTGCGGCAACAGGCGGAAATACGGAGCTCACAAAAAACGAGGAGACGGTTATTTATAACGGTGTAAGCATTGTTGGCAACTCCAGTCTGCCGGGTACAATGCCCAGTGATGCAAGCAAATTATACGGCAAAAACGTACTTAATTTTTTGCAATTAATTATTGATAAAGAAGGGCAACTACATTTAAACTTTGCCGATGAATTGGTGAAAGGCACTTGTATTATCCATGAAAGGGAAATTACAAATGAAAGGGTAAAAGCCCTTTTTGAGTTATGAGTTATGAGTTTTCGCAATCGCAAAATTGTTTAGGTTATGGATAGTATCTTAAGTTTTATTTCAGCCAACCAGCAAATTATTTACATTGTTATATTAATGGTTTTTGTTGGTATTGAAGTTATTGGGCGTGTGCCAAGTGTGCTGCATACACCTTTAATGAGCGGTGCCAATGCCATACATGGCGTGGTAGTTATCGGGGCAATTATTGTTATGGGCAAGGCTGAAACAGATAATTATTTAGCTTTGACCCTTGGGTTTTTTGCAGTTGTTTTAGGAACAATAAATGTTGTTGGTGGGTTTGTAGTTACCGACAGGATGCTGGAAATGTTTAAGAAAAAGAAAGCATAAATATTGGTTATACAATTTTAGGCACACAGGTTTTTAATATTAGGGCAACATGAATTTTTATACCATCATCTAACTTTACCTATGGGCTTACACTTATTGACAGTTTGCTACTTATTTGGCTCCGTAACATTTATTGTGGGGCTTAAAATGCTGGCTAGCCCTGCTTCTGCACGTAAAGGCAATATAATAGCCGCTGTGGGCATGGCCGTAGCAATTTTAGCAACTATCTTTTTATACCGTAATAGCGAAACCGGGCTACACCTGCACAATTATGCATGGATTTTCGGTGGGTTATTGATTGGTGGCATCGTAGGCACATTATCTGCCAAAAAAGTAAAAATGACTTCCATGCCTGAAATGGTGAGCCTGTTCAATGGTATGGGCGGGGCATGTGCGGCATTAATCTCGTTGGTTGAATTTAATCATCTGTCAAAGGAATTAAAAGAAGGTACTTTAGAAATTAGTGCTGTACAGCCCACGGTGCTGATAATTGTTTTAGGCCTTATCATCGGGTCTATCTCTTTTGCCGGCAGCATGGTTGCCTGGGGCAAATTAAACGGGCGTGTAAAAGATTTCAGCTTCCCGGGACAAAACATTTTAAACCTTGCTTTTTTAGCCATCGCACTTGGGCTTGGCGTTTACCTTATAATTGATCCTGCGCAAACTTTTATACTTTACGGTATATTGGCATTATCGTTAGTGTACGGCGTGCTGTTTGTAATGCCCATTGGTGGTGCGGATATGCCTGTAGTAATTTCGTTGCTTAACTCTTTTACCGGTGTGGCAGCGGCTTGTGGCGGTTTTTTGTATGATAATAAAGTGATGCTTACCGGTGGTATTTTAGTAGGTGCGGCTGGTACATTATTAACGGTATTGATGTGCAAAGCCATGAACCGGTCTTTGTTAAACGTATTGGTAGGCTCCTTTGGGGGCAGTAATAAAACTGGTGCGGCTGGTGAAAATACAAATCAGGTCGCTTATAAAGAAATCAGCATTAGCGATGGTGCTATGGTTATGAATTACGCTACTAAAGTAATGATAGTGCCGGGCTATGGTTTGGCAGTTGCCCAAGCTCAGCATATTTGCCATGAACTTGAGAAAATATTGGAAGAAAAAGGCGTGGAAGTAAAGTACGCCATTCACCCGGTAGCCGGCCGTATGCCCGGGCACATGAACGTTTTGCTGGCAGAAGCTGATGTTAGCTACGATAAATTATTGGAAATGGAAACTGCTAACGATGAATTTAAAACAACTGATGTTGTGCTGATATTAGGCGCTAATGATGTGGTAAACCCTGCTGCAAAAAACGACCCTGCTTCGCCCATTTATGGCATGCCAATATTAGAAGTTGAGCAAGCCAAAACTGTAATTGTAAACAAACGTAGCATGAAGCCGGGTTATGCTGGTATTGAAAATGCCCTTTTCTTTCAGCCAAAAACAGCCATGTTGTTTGGCGATGCCAAAAAAGTGCTGCAGCAAATATGCGCAGAGCTTAAAACTATCTAATTACTAAAATGTTATACCTGCTTAAAAAAACCTTTCTTAGTTACGCCATCTTTGTTTAAATTACATTCAATATTTCGTTTATAATCTTTCACTAAAACAATTGCCATATGAAAGTAGCAGATATCTTAAAAGCAAAAGGTAGTAACATCTTTTCTATATTGCCTGATAGTTCTGTTTATGATGCCCTGAAAATAATGGGGCAAAAGAATATTGGTGCCCTTATGGTGATAGAAGACGATGAGCTAAAGGGTATTTTTTCTGAAAGAGATTATGCACGCAAGGTAGTACTGGTAAACCGTACATCAAGGGATACGCTGATAAGTGAGATAATGACTGCCAATGTTATTACTGTGGCTCCGGCCGATAGTATTGAACACTGCATGGAGCTGATGAGCATAAAAAAAATAAGGCATCTTCCGGTAGCGCTAAATGGTAAAGTGACCGGGCTTATTTCTATCAGCGATGTAGTAACTGCTATCATCCAATCCCAAAAAGAAACCATCTCCCACCTGGAAAATTATATTCATCAATAAGGCTGTAATTCTATAAATAATAGTAATTTTTTCTAAAGATAGGTACCTCCTCAATGCGTATATTTAAGGAGGCACTTATTTTTATCATATACGTGCAGGCTTTTATGGATACCGCAATTTACAAACCTGTATTGTAGCCATTATTTGTTGGTGCAGGCTGTAAATATTTACCTATCTAATTCAATTTTCTAATAGTACCACTAAACAAATTTTACATGAAGCCAATCTTTCGTTCTTTTTTATGCTTTGCTTTTTTAACCATATCTATAAGCCTGTTTTGTATTTTACAAGTACAGGCACAAAACAAAGATAATAAGCCGCTGCGCCTTGCGGTGGCAGGCCTAAAACATGGCCATTCCCCATTTATTTTTGAAAGAAAAGATACGGTAGATGTGGTGGTAGTAGGCATTTACGAGCCCGATGAAGAACTTGCAGCCCGGTATGCAAAAAGATATCATGTAAAAAAAGAATTATTTTATACCGATTTAAATAAAATGCTGGACGCTGTAAAGCCCGAAGCCGTAGCAGCTTATGGTTCTATATTTGATCATGAAAAAGCTGTTGAGGCTTGTGCACCGAGAGGTATTCATGTAATGGTAGAAAAGCCTTTGGCAACTACGCAGGCACAAGCAATACACATGGAACAGCTAGCAAAAAAATACAACATTTTTTTACTTACCGATTATGAAACTGCCTGGTACCCATCCACCGCAAAAGCTTACCAGTTGGTTAACGATAGCAACTATGTTGGGCATGTAAAAAAGGTTGTTGTACACGATGGGCACGAAGGGCCAAAAGAGATTGGCGTAGGCCCGGAATTTTTAGGTTGGCTTACCGACCCAATACAAAATGGCGGCGGGGCAGTGGTAGATTTTGGTTGTTATGGCGCTAACTTAATGACCTTTTTAATGGGTGATGAAAAGCCAACATCAGTAACAGCCGTACTGCGTAATTTTAAGCCGGATGTTTATAAAAAGGTAGATGATGAAGCTACCATCATTGTATCTTATCCTACTGCCCAATGCATTATACAGGCATCGTGGAACTGGCCGTTTAGCAGAAAAGATATGGAAGTTTATGGCGATAGCGGTTATGTTATTACAGTAAACAGTACCGATATGCGGATTCGCAACAAAAAGGTAAAAGCCGAACAAAACGCAGTAGTAACTGCAAAAGATATAGCTGTTTATACTGATCCGTTTTCTTACTTTAAAGATGTTATAAAAGGCAAAATAACTATGCCTAAAAATGGCTTATATTCTTTAGAAAATAACGTTCAGGTTATGCGCATTTTAGAAGCAGCAAAACTATCTGCAAAAGAAGGCCGGGCTGTTAAAATAAGTTATTAAACTAAAACAACAATACACATATACCAGTAGCATTGCGTTAGGCGAAACCGTATTTTCGATAGTTTCTGTAATGGAATAAAATGTATTGCCTTAAATCAACGCACCATACAAAATCTCTACCGGATGCAAAGCAATTGTATGCGTGCCATCTTTTATCTGGTGCCTGCAACTAGTGCCAGGCGCTGCCACAATAACGGCGTCATTTTTTTTATTCCGCACGGCGGGAAATAAAACCAGTTCACCAATCTGCATTGATAATCCGTAATGTTCTTTCTCGTACCCGAAGCTGCCTGCCATGCCACAACAGCCGCTGGCTATGGTTTGTACGGTATAATTTTTTGGCAAAGATAAAATATCCGAAGTGTTGCTGAGGTTCGACAATGACTTTTGCTGGCAATGGCCATGTAACAAAATTTGCTTTTCCGCTGTTGTAAATTGTTCCATTTTAATGTTGCCGTTTTTAATTTCGGCAGCAATAAATTCATCTATCAAAAAAACATTTTTTGCTAACTGTTTGGCAGCATCAAGTTGATCATCGTTGGCAAGGTCAATATACTCATCCCTAAAAGTTAAGATGGCGCTTGGCTCTATGCCCACAAGCGGGCATTCATTGCTAACAATATTTTTTAACAAAGAAATGTTTTCATTGGCAATCTTTTTTGCCTTACGCAGCAAGCCTTTGCTAAGCCATGCCCTGCCACTTTCTATATGTTTAGGTATCACCACATTGTAGCCTAATTTTTCCAACAGTAAAATGGCTTTTATGCCAATGGGCGTATCGTTGTAATTAGTAAACTCATCGCAAAATAAATAGATAGTCCTGGTATTTGAAGGTACAGCGTCTGTACCCCCCTTCAGGGGATGGGGGGTGCGCTTTTTATACCAGTTTAACAAAGTAGTCTTATGCATTAAAGGCATCGACCTTTCAACAGCAAAACCAGCTGCTTTTTTAATGGCATTGCTAATACTTTTATTCGTCATCACAAAGTTATACATGCCCGGCAATAGCGCACCAAATTTAGCGGAGCTGCTAAAATTAGCAATCAGCTTGCTGCGGAAGGGCACGCCATTGGCATCATAATATTGCTGTAAAAATTCTGCTTTTAATTTAGCTACATCCACATTGCTGGGGCACTCGCTTTTGCAGGCCTTGCAGCTAAGGCAAAGGTCCATCACCTCATAAATTTCTTTATGGTTAAAACGGTTTACTTCCTTTGAGTTAGTCAAAAACTCACGTAGTATGTTTGCCCTTGCACGGGTAGTATCTTTTTCATTTCGCGTAGCCATAAACGATGGGCACATGGTACCGCCGCTTACATGTGTTTTTCTGCAATCGCCACTGCCATTGCATTGTTCAGCGTGCTGCAATACATCCTGGTTGTGGTACCTAAAAATAGTATTAAACGTTGGCGTTTGTTGCCCGGGCGTATACCGCAGCATGGTATTCATGGGCGGCGTATCTACAATTTTGTTGGGATTAAAAATATTTAGCGGGTCCCAGGCTTGTTTTAATTGTTTTAAGAGCTGGTAGTTTTTATGCCCAACCATCTGCTCGATAAACTCGCCCCTTAGCCTGCCATCGCCATGTTCGCCACTTAACGAGCCATCGTATTTTTTTACTAGCGTAGCAATTTCCTGCGCAATTGCCTTAAATAATTTATTGCCTTCTTCGGTTTTTAAATTGATGATGGGGCGAAGGTGAATTTCGCCAGAACCAGCGTGGGCATAGTGTACAGCATGCAGATTGTACTTCAGCAAAATGTCGTTAAACTCACGGATATAGGCCGGCAGGTCGTTTACATCCACGGCTGTATCTTCAATAACCGGCACCGCTTTGGCATCGCCGGGCAGGTTGCTTAACAAGCCCAGGCCTGCTTTACGTAGCGTCCATATCTTTTTAGTATCGTTGCCAAACAATAAAGGAAAATGATAGCCAAGGCCTGCTGCCCGCATATCTGCTTCTACCAATTGGCAAATAGCAGTTATTTCCTCCCTGGTTTCCCGTACAAATTCCACAACTAAAATGGCGCCCGGGTCTCCCTGTACAAAAAAGCGGTTTTTGTTTTGTTCAATATTATCTTTCGTGCATTCTAAAATATAATGGTCAATCAGCTCGCTTGCGCTGGGCTTGTATTTCAGGGCAATAAGGTTGGCCCGCAGGCTTTCATCAATGCTGTTAAAATGTACGCATAGCAAGCCTGTTTCCTTTGCTGGCAGTGGGTTTACGTGCAGTTTTATTTCGGTGATAAATGCCAGCGTACCTTCGGAGCCTGCAATCAGTTCACAAAAATTAAAATCGGGCATGCCGGCTACGAAAGGTGCTTTCTCTAACAATAAATCAATGGCATAACCGGTATTGCGCCGTTCCACCGTTTTTTTTGGAAACTGTTTCCGTATTTCTTGCTGGTTATCGTAATTGCTTAAAATGCTGCGGATGTTTTTATAGATACTTCCTTCCAACGTATCAAGCTCGCACTTTGCGTGAAAACCATCATTGGTAACCGCATTAAAAGTAGCTTCAGTCCCATCGCTTAAAATTGTTTTTACTTCTACCAAATGTTCACGGGTACTCCTATATACAACCGAGTTGCTGCCGCAAGAATTGTTGCCCACCATGCCACCAATCATTGCCCTGTTAGCGGTGGAAGTTTCAGGGCCAAAAAATAAATTATGCGGTTTTAAAAATAGGTTCAGCTCATCCCTTATTACGCCAGGCTGTACACGCACCCAATTTTCTGCTGCGTTTAATTCTAAAATTTTAGTGAAGTTTTTTGATACATCCACAATAATGCCGTTGCCAACAACCTGCCCCGCCAAAGATGTGCCTGCTGTTCGTGGAATTAGCGATGTATTATTATCGGTTGCAAAACTGATCAGTTTTTTTAAATCATCTGTAGTTTTAGGTATTGCTACCGCCAATGGCATTTCCCTATATGCCGATGCATCTGTAGCGTACAAAATGCGCATTGTATTGTCTGTAAAAAAATCCCCTTCAATTGAACCGGCCAGCAACTTTAATTTTTCCTTCATCTACTACTAAAATTAAGTAGCAAAAATAGTTTGTTTTCATCAATTGCCAGTGGCTTAAGCCACTGGAAAATCAGGAATTGTAAAAAGTATTTGCCTGCTGTTCGTTTGCCCGCTGGTTCAATTAATTTTGAAATAATCAAACAGTTTAAAATTGCACTATAATTTACCGCCAATATTCTTACAATCGCTGCAAGGCATAAAAGGTTTTGATGAAGCCGGGTTTGTAAACGTGCATCAATCCGGCGAGCAGGTTGTATCTGTAAGGCTCAACCCTGCTAAGCTAACCGACGCTTTACAGCTTAATTTTACAGATAGTACTGTTGAGGCTGCTGTTCCCTGGAATGCTGATGGATACTATCTTTTCCAACGCCCATCGTTTACGCTTGACCCCATTTTTCATGCAGGCGCTTATTATGTACAAGAAGCCAGCAGCATGTTTTTGGCAGAAGTATTAAAACAAGTAACCGATTTATCTGCACCACTAAAAGTGCTTGATCTTTGCGCTGCGCCTGGCGGTAAATCTACTTTAATACAATCGCTTATAAATGAAAAAAGCTTACTGATAAGCAATGAAGTAATAAAAACAAGGGTTAATATGTTGGTAGAAAACATTACTAAATGGGGCGCAGCCAATGTGATAGTCACAAATAACGACCCCAAAGATTTTAACAGGCTGAAGGAATATTTTGATGTGATAGTGGTAGATGCGCCTTGCAGCGGCAGCGGTTTATTTAGGAAAGATAATGAGGCGATTGAAGAATGGAGCGAACAAGCTGTAAACATGTGCAGCCAGCGCCAGCAAAGGATATTGGCAGATGTATTGCCTTCCTTGAAAGAAGGCGGCAGTTTAATATACGCTACCTGTTCTTATTCAACAGTTGAAGATGAAGCTATCGCAGATTGGCTGGTGGAAGAAAAGGAGCTATCATCTACCCCAATAAAAATAGATGACGCCTGGAATATTGTTCAAACACAATCCGCACAACACAAGGCATACGGTTATCGTTTTTATCCTGATAAAATAAAAGGCGAAGGGTTTTTTATTGCAGCATTTAAAAAAGGCGAAGCAACAACGAATGGCTGGCAAACAGATAAATATAAAAGCAAGAGTGAAAAATTGATGGTGAAAGATATTATAAGCTTGCAGCCGTATGTAAACAATACAGATGATTTTTTCTTCATCAAACAAAAAGAAGAAGTTATTGCCATGCCCATCCATTTGGAATTTGACCTTGCTACCATCCAGTTTTCTTTGTACATAAAAAAAGCAGGCGTTAAGTTAGGCAGCCTTATCCGCAATGAATTGATACCCGATCATGAACTGGCTGTAAGCACAATACTCAACAGCGCATTACCGTTTGTAGAAGTGGATAAAGAAACGGCCTTGCAATATTTACGCCGGCAAGAAATTAATGTAACTACTAATCATAAAGGTTGGGCATTACTAACTTATCAACAGCTATCGTTAGGCTGGGTAAAGGTTTTGCCTAACCGGATAAATAATTATTACCCTAAAGACTGGCGGATACTGCATAAATAAAATGCTTTATTTATTTTAAAAATGATGTGATGCGCCGCTTAAAATATTGTTTGTTAAACAATAAACGGGTTGTTTGCAATAGTGCCAGTAACCAACTTATTTTCCCATCTTTGCACCGAAAATTTATATTAGATGAAACGTTTAATAACATTGTTATTTTGCCTGCCTTTACTATCGCTGGCTCAAAATATGCCCCTGGTGGCAGAAGGGGTTTCTCCTAAATTATACATTACGCATACCGTACAGCCTAAAGAAAATTTTTATAGCCTTGGAAGGATGTATAACATTAGCCCTAAAGAAATTGCACCCTTCAATAATTTACAATTGGATAAAGGGCTTAACCTTAATGAAATAATTAAAGTGCCTTTAACGCCGGCAATTTTGTACAAACAGGTACTGCCGCCGCAGATGAAGCATTGGTTCCAGTATACCATGCCTTAGAGGAAAAAGAAGGGCTTTACCGCGTTGCCGCCAACTTTAATAAACTACCGTTAGAAACCTTAAAAAAATGGAATAGCATAAAGGGCGATGCAGTACCTAACGGCACTAATTTAATTGTGGGTTATTTAAAAGTAAAAAAAGATTTATCTGCCCTTGCAACTTTATCTAAAACAAAACCTGCAGATAATACAGCACCAGCAATTATTAAAAAAGAAACCACTGTTATTACAAAAGAACCTGTTGTTATTACCAAAAAAGATACGACTGAATCACCCAAAGAAATAGCTGGCACCTCAACAAAACCAGTAGTAATAAAAGATGCTGAACCGGCACAGCAAGTGGCTGTTAATATGGCCAATACAAAAACTTTTAACGGTGGCATATTTAAAAAGGACTTTGACAAACAAGCAAAAAGTGAAAGCGTTGTAAGCGAAACTGGCGGGGCTGCTATATTTAAAAGTAACAGTGGTTGGGGTGATGGGAAATATTATTGCCTTCATAATAGCGCTCCATCCGGTACAATAATAAAAATAACGAGCATTACAACCGGTAAAAGTATTTATGCAAAAGTGCTGGATGTAATACCAGATATCAAACAAAACAATGGGCTGCTAATACGCATTAGCAATGCAGCCGTACATGAGCTGGGCGTAGGTGATGGCAGGTTCGATTGCATGGTGATTTATTCGAAATAGTGCATGTAAACAATTATGCTTATTGCATATTGCGTTATGCCTGGTTTATTAGTATTGCTTTTTTCTTGTTCAACCCCATATAAAGCCTACAATGCAAATGTTTTGACGCTTGTATTCAGGTTAAATATTGCCTGTTAACAAGATAGCTTTGTAAGCCTTTAGTAAGCTTAGTTATCTATCTGGTTCTGTTACACGCATCTATAAATTATTTTTTTATTTTTATTTGTAAACATTGTCAAACACTGTGCAGCAATACAGTTACGGACAGGGGATTTTTTTTATTTATAAATATTTTTGTCCAAATAATTTCATTAAAAACCCAAATAATCTTTAGCTTTAAGGTAACAGTAATTAAATATTTTATTAATATGTAAATACGTTCTATCACTAATCCTAAAAAAACTGCATTAATAAAAAATAGCTAATTGCATTAAATTTCAACGTATGCCTTCATTGCCTTACAGCTCTATCCTTATTGTTGACAATAACCGTAGCGACCAGTTGGTGCTTGAGGATGAAATTAGAAGTACCTCCCTGCCCATAAAGGATATTGTTTTTGCCAACACTTTATACCAGGCAAAAAAAGTAGTAAGCCAAAATGATTTTTCTTTAATTTTTCTAGATCTTTTTTTACCCGATAGCTTTGGGCTGGAATCGTTTACGGAGCTGCAAAAAGTTAATACCGCTGTGCCAATTATTGTTTTTAGTGGTTTTGAAGATAAAAAAAATGCTTTAAAAGCTATTTCCCTTGGCGCACAGGATTTTTTAATAAAGGGTGGCCATAGCATTGAAATGCTGGAAAAAACTATTCAGTATAGCATCGAAAGAAAAAAAAACCTGGAAATTATAAAAGGTAATAACGACAGGCACGAAACGCTGTTAAAAGTTACCAACGATGTTTTATGGGATTGGGATATGGTTACTAACAAGGTTGCCTGGAGTGGCATTGGTATTAATAAGTATTTGCAAGCCAATACTAACTATGGCGATGAAGTGCCTGCTTTTTTTTGGTTAAGAAGGTTGCATCCAGATGAACGCAAAAAAGTATTGGTGAGTATTTATGATGTAATTACTACCAACCAAAATTTTTGGCAAAGCGAATTTAAATTTTTGAGAAATGATAGCCAGTACGGCCATATCTACAGCCGGGGATATATTATAAGGAACGACGAGAATAAGCCTGTGAGGATGATTGGCTCTATGCAGGATGTTACGGAAAAAAAACTGGCAGATGAAAAGTTAGCAGTAGGAGAAAAAAGGTTTAAATCTTTAATTAAATATAGTAGTGACCTTATTGCACTTTTAGATAAAGATGGCAAGTACCTGTACGTAAGTGATTCTACTAAAAATATTTTGGGGTATGAGCCTGATTCTTTCACAGGAAAATATGCTTTTTCTTTTGTTCACCCGGATGATAGGATAAATATTGAAAATGACTTTGCAAAGGTGGTTGATAGCGGGTTTACAGAATTTAGGCCATTTAGGTTTCCAGATATAAATGGCGAGTGGCGCTGGCTGCATAGTACCGCTATTAATATGCTAAATGAAAAGGCTATTGCAGGTATCGTTATAAATAGCAGGGATATTACAGCTAACATGCTGGCAGAAAAATTGCTTGAGCAAGCTTCTTTATCCAGGCAAAAAGAAGTTACAGAAGCAATGATAGAAGGGCAGGAAAAGGAACGCTCAGAAATTGGCAGGGAACTGCATGACAACGTGAACCAAATTTTAGTAGCTACCAAATTATTTATAGAAAGAGCTATAACATACGATACTAACAGGGAAGAATTGCTGTCAAGTGCGGTATCTTATATATTGGGCGCCATTGAAGAAATTAGGAAGCTTTCAAAAACGTTGATAACACCAATCATTAAAGATATTGGGCTGGTAGAAGCCATAGAAGGCCTTGCCGAAGATATTATGCAGGTAAACCCTGTAACAATAAATTTAGATGCAGGAGACTTACAACAGAAAACATTAAATGAAAAATTTAAGCTGAATGTTTTTCGTATTGTACAGGAGCAGGTTAATAATATTTTAAAGCATGCTCAAGCAAAACAAATAAATATTGTTTTTAAACAAATTTCCAATCATATTATAATATGTATACATGATGATGGAATAGGTTTTGATACGAACGCTCGCAAAAGAGGAGTAGGCATTAGTAATATATTTAGCCGTGCAGGCATTTACAAAGGCGATGTGAAAATTACTTCCGCACCCGGTTGTGGCTGTAAAATGGAAATTAATTTTAAAGATTTAAGTTTATTGATGTAAATAATTATACCCGATTATGCGAAAAAAAATACTGATCACGCTTTAGCATCTTTATATTTTTTTCTTAAAAAAAACATCCACACATTTAGTAAAAACGAAATTGAATTGGTAATTAGGATAGGGAAATCTTTTTTTAACACGCCGTATACTATCCATAACAAAACGCCACTAATTAAAACAGCCAGCATTACCGGAGAGACATCTTCAGCCTTTTTTCTTTTAACGTTTTAATTAATTGCGGCAGCATAGAAATTGCTATAAGTATGCCCGCAACAAAACCTATAATGGTACTAAACGGTAAAGCTTGTATAAATTCTTTCATGATAAATAATAGCGTTTAGTAACAAGCGAACCAAAGCATAAGCCAAACAGGCATTTAAATATGCTACAGTCAGTTGCATTTAGCATCATAGTATATTTTGCTAAAAAAGCAGGTTTTAAACCGTAATTTTAATAATTATGCAATAATATGTACGTTGATGCACGAGGAAACCTTTACACTATTTGTAAACTTAAATAAGCAGCAGCAGAGATAATTGTACATTTTTAAAAAATATAAACTATGTGGTGGGTATACGCTTTATTATCAGCCTTGTTCGCATCGCTGACTGCAATTTTTGCCAAAGTAGGCATAACAAATGTAAACGCTAACTTAGCCACAGCTATCCGTACTATTATAATTTTAATGGTAGCCTGGGGTATTGTACTGGCAAGGGGAGAAGCAAAAGGATTAGCTTCCTTATCGAAACATAATATTATTTTCCTCGTCATTTCTGGTATTGCAACCGGGCTTTCGTGGATATTTTATTTTAAGGCTTTGCAGATAGGTAAGGTATCTCAGGTTGCGCCGGTCGATAAATTGAGCGTGGCCTTAACAATTATTTTATCGGTTGTTTTTTTAGGCGAAGCACTTACCATAAAAACCGCCATCGGTGCCTTATTAATTATTGCAGGCACTGCTGTTATGATTTTTTAATAAAATAACCAAAAAAAATCCCTTCTTAAAAAGAAAGGATTTTTTATAATTAGTAATAAATTTTTTAAGGGAAGATGCCTAATTCCGCATAACAGGTACCCACTTTATTGATGGCACTAACATAAGCTGCAGTACGCATATCTGGTATTTCGGGGTTGGTTAGCCATATTTCCATAATTTCCCTTGTAGCGGTTATCATGGTTTCTTCAAGCCCACTGTGCACTAGGTCTACTTCTTCGGGGCCGTGCATAATTGCCAGCCTTTCTTTATCGCTTACCTTCTTGCCACTAAGTTCTTCAATTTGTGATAAAATATGTGTATTCAGGTTTTCAGTAAAACGTTTTTCCATACGGCCGTAACGCACATGGCTAAGGTTTTTTAGCCATTCAAAATAACTTACCGTAACGCCGCCAGCATTCAGGTACATATCGGGCACACATAAAATGCCTTTTTTAATAAACACTTCATCTGCTTCGGGCGTGCATGGGCCGTTGGCAGCTTCGCCGATAATTTTTGCTTTTACCCTTGGTGCGTTTTCGCCATTGATAACGTTTTCCAGCGCTGCTGGTATCAATATATCGCATTCCAGTTCCAACGCATCCGAACTTTTTGCAAGGTTGGTTGCACCAGGAAAATTTAAGATAGACCCGGTAGCTTTCCTATGCTGAAAAACAGCTTCTTCGTTTAATCCTGCAGGGTCGTAAATCGCGCCTTCAAATTCTGCCAATGCAACCACTTTGGCGCCATGCTCCCTGAAGAATTTAGCAGAATGGTAGCCAACATTACCAAGCCCTTGCACCACTACTGTTTTTCCTTCTACACCCAAAGTAAGCCCTTGCCTTTTCATTACATCAGGCATGTTGCATACTTCCCTTAAGCCAAAAAATACGCCTAAGCCGGTAGCTTCTTTACGCCCGCGAACGCCGCCTTGTGTAATTGGCTTGCCGGTAACGCATCCAGCAGCATCAATATCGCCTGGCTTTAAAGATGCATACGTATCAACAATCCACGCCATTTCTCTTTCGCCGGTACCATAATCTGGTGCTGGTACATCTATGCCGGGGCCAATAAAATTCTTTTTTACTAATTCAGATGTATAACGGCGGGTAATTTTTTCAAGCTCATACACACTATAATTACGGGGGTTTATTTTAATGCCGCCTTTACCGCCGCCGAAAGGCACGTTAACAATGGCGCACTTGTAGGTCATCAAAGACGCTAGGGCCATCACCTCGTCTTGGTTTACGGCTTCACTAAAGCGGATACCCCCTTTGCACGGCAACTTGTGTTGGCTGTGCTGTACCCGGTAGGCTTCCATTACTTCAATGGTGCCATTATCTCTTTTTATGGGGAAACGCATGCTATAAATGCTGTTGCATGCTTTTATCTGTTCCAGGATTCCGGTATCCCACTTGGTAAATAAGGCAGCTTTATCGAAGCTTTTTTCTACGCTTGCGAAAAAACTGTAAGGGTGTTCTGCTGACATAATTTTTGTTTAAATGAGCAATCGTAAATATGAATAGCAACTGGCAAGAAGCTACATAAAACAAACCCCTAAAAGGAGCTTGAAATTTTTATTGAGAAATTTTATATAATTTTTTGGAACATTTATTTTGCTGTGTAGTGTAACGTACAAGCGGTTTTATTGTTCACCAATGCCTAACGGAGATATACTTTTAAAAGTACTTACGTGTTTTGATTTTCTTTTTCTATTTTACCTATTTTTTTATCAATGCTGGCAACATATAAAAACAAACCCACCAAAATAGTAACGCAAATAGCCATCACAACATAAATTTTACCATTACTACGCATAGTTGATTCGGTAACAACATTATCCTGCGCAAAAATAACAGTACCTGATAAAAGCATTACCGGTATCATCAATAATAAATAGTAAATTTTATTCCGCATTAATTAAATTTTTATCTCTTATTAAATATATCCTGATACTTAAAGTGCTTATCCATGTGCCAAGCAAAGCCCAGCCAATTACCGCTGGCCAAAATACCACCCGCATAGTTGCATCAAGGTCTGCCCCATTTAAACCTGGGTTACCCTCAACGCCTTTTCCTCCGGGATGTAAAGATTCCACCAATCTTGGTAATATCATAATTAAAGGAACATAAATAAAATAAGCAAAAATGTTGTACACTGCACTTACTTTAGCTCTTTTATCTATATCCGGCACGGCATTGCGCAATACTAAGTACGCAAAATATATCAGCAATGCTATTACTACCGCTATTTGTTTAGGGTCGTTGCTCCACGGCTCGCCCCAGGTATAGGTTGCCCATATAGAGCCGGTAACAAGCCCAAGCACGCCCATCAGTATGCCTGTTTTGGCAAAAGCTTCCGCATAGATATCGTATTTTAAATTTGGGTTGCGGAGGTACCTGATAGAGTACACCAGCGAAATGCCTAGTAAAATAAGCTGGCTAAACCACATAGGCACGTGAAAAAATAAGTTACGGATAGTTTCTTTAAGGTTGCCGACATTGGGCACTTTAATTAAAAAACCTGCGGTAAAGGTGTACACCAATAAAATTACCG
The DNA here is from genome assembly GCA_025351645.1 of Ferruginibacter sp. GTDB lineage: Bacteria > Bacteroidota > Bacteroidia > Chitinophagales > Chitinophagaceae > Ferruginibacter. Next base: position 15,137 of record JANXVN010000159.1, on the reverse strand, counting down.
CCAATATTTTCCACCAGCTTTTACGCATTTTTTTAAATAATGAGATTGTAAAATTAAGGGAAGCCGGTTATCAATGGATAATTTTTTAATTGATAATGGATAATTAACTACGCTTTACAAGATATAGAACAATAGATAATTTAAATTTTGCCGCAGATTCGCTAATTAATACCGCACTAATTTGCGAATCTGCGGCAAAAATATTATTATTTGAAAGCTTTACTTAATCTTTCCACAAAAAAGGAAATAGGATGACTGATAAAATTATTACCATTATATCAAAGCCAATTATTAAAAGTGTTAACTGTAATAAAGCCCCATCACGAAAAATTTCGCCGAAGGCAACTTTTGAAAGCCGGATAACTAATAACAACTGAGGCACAATTAACGGAAACCCAAGTATGGCCATTAGCGCCGCGTTTTGTTGTGCCTTTGCAGCAATGGCGGCCAATAATGTAAATACCAGGCTAAGGCTTATGCTGCCCAGGCATACAATACCAATAAATTGCAATGGGTTGGCTAATGGGTTTTTTAAGAGAAGAAAAAATAATGCAAGGCTTAGCAAGCTCATAAGCAGCATTAAAATGATGTTGTAGATAAGCTTTGCGATAATAAATTCTTTTGCACCGGCAATGGAGTAAAAATATAACATGCGCCCGCGGCCTTCTTGCAAAAAACTTTTTGCTATTGCATTAACACAAACAAATAATTGGATGATCCAGAATAAGGCATTCCAAACATCCGCTGCAGGGCTATCTAAAGACAGTTTTACCAAAAAAATAGTAGACGCAACGTATAACAGTATGCCATAAAAGCTATGTTGCTGCCGTAATTCCAGCAGCAAATCTTTTTTTAATAAAGCAAAAATTGTTTTTAGCATAATAATATATAACAAATCAGCAAACGATAACGATTCAAAAAAAATCAGGCATCCTACCTCCTACACCAACATCTTGCATCACACATAGAAATTACAGTTTTAAGTGATTGCAGGTCCTGCACCGTGGTTCATAAATATCTTTTTCACCCAATAATAATTGTCCGTTCTCCGCGGTTTTTCTATAACTGATGTTGGCTATGTTGCCGCAAATAACACAAATGGCATGCAGCTTAGATATATAATCTGCAATAGCCAGTAGGTTAGGCATTTGCCCAAAAGGCTTGCCGGTATAATCCATATCCAGCCCGGCTACAATTACCCTTATGCCTTTTAGTGCCAGTTGTTCGCACACGTAACTAATTTCAGCATCAAAAAATTGCGCCTCGTCAATGCCCACTACATCTACATCCTGCGCCATCAGTAAAATTGCGTGTGAACTTTCTACCGGCGTGCTATGGATAAAGTTGGTGTCGTGGCTAACAATATTGTCTTTATCGAACCGTACATCGATGGCTGGCTTAAAAATCTCTGCTTTCAAGTTGGCAATCTTAACCCTTTTTAAACGGCGGATAAGTTCTTCCGTCTTGCCACTGAACATGCTGCCACAAATAACTTCAATAGATCCCCGGCCGGCATTTAAATTGGGTTCAATAAACATTTTTATATAAATTTTTAAGAATGAGGTTGTAACTTTATTCTATTGTCTGCAAAGGTTACAGTTTTGGCTCATTAATTAAAACTAATTTTCCTTGCAATTTCTTATACAATAAACTGGTTTTTATGGAAAGAGTGGAAACACTTTTGCAAAAGCTGCAACAACAAGTAAATGAAAAGCTTTCGGTAGATAGGTTGTTGCTGACTGTGCAAATGATGCAGCATGAATTAACTCATTTACAAGGCAACTTACCATTAGAAACAAACAAAGCCACGGTGGTTTCCATGCCATTGCAAACAATAATTAACCAGCCCTTAAACGCTGGAATTATTGCGCAAGTATCTGCTACAGCGCCAGTTACAGAAGAAAAAACGGTAGCGGTATTGCAGGTAGATGAAGCGGAGGTAGAAGCAGAACTGGAAGAAATAAAACGAAATGCCTCTTTAATACAAAATATAAGTTCTCATAGTAAGCCTCCTATGTACCTGGAGCCTTTGGAAGATGATATACCAACATTGATCCATCAGGAATTGCCGGTTGCACCCATAAATGCACCCGTAAAAGAAGTTAATGAATGGGCAAGTAAAGAAAGCCGGTCTATTAACGAATATTTAAACCAGCCAGCTACGGAAATTAGTGCTAAACTAAGCGATGGCCCGGTAAAAGACCTAAAGAAAGCTATCGGTATAAACGACCGCTTTTTATACATCAACGAATTATTTAGGGGAGATGAAGCTATGTATGAGCGTAGCATTAAAACCATCAATAGCTTTACCATTTGGCCCGAAGCGGAGTATTGGATACGGCGGGAGTTAAAAACCAAATTAGGCTGGGTAGATAGTACGCCAACAGTAAAGCAATTTGATCAATTAGTAAGAAGGCGTTTTTCCTGAATAAAATCCATTATTTTTTTAGATGCGCCGGCATTATTGTAAACATAATTTTTTGCAGCAAGGCCAGCGGTTTTTAATGCTCCTTCTTCGCTCCAAAAATTTGTTATCACTTTTTCAAGTTCCAGCGCACTGCTAATAGTAATCCCGCCTCCGCAATCAACTAGTTCGGCTGCCTCAATAAACTTTTCAAATTCAGGGCCATAAATTACAGGCTTCCCATATACGGCTGCTTCTAGTACATTATGTACGCCATCGCTGCCAAACCCGCCACCAACGTATGTTATATCAGCATAATAATATAGCTGGCTAAGCATGCCAACGTTATCTATAATTAAAACATTGCTAGTAGTTGTTGGGTTAATAGCAAACGTTGAAAACAACATCGAGCCGGCAAATTCTTTTTGTACATCTTTTAAATTATCGGCATCAATCTCATGCGGGGCAATAATAAATTTAATGTGTGGGTTGGCCCGGATATAATGTATCAATTCCGCCTCATCATCTTCCCAGGTACTTCCTGCAACTATAACTTTACTATCGCCACAAAACTGTTGTATTAATGGGATGTGGGTAAACTTGCCGGCTATTTCTATCACCCTGTCAAACCTAGTATCGCCGGATACGGTTACATTTTTATCGATGCCAATTTGTTGCAATAAAATTTCCGACCCTTCATCCTGCACAAAAAAATGGTTGAAGGATGGTAAGATAGCTTTCCAAAAACCACCATACCATTTAAAAAAAGGCTGGCTTTCCCTAAAAATACCGGATATAAGCAATACAGGTATTTCCCGTTGTTTTAAAGCCACTAAGTAGTAATACCAATATTCGTATTTAACCCATAAAACCAGGCAAGGATTGATAGCTTCAATCATTTTTTTTGCATTTGCTTTACTATCGATTGGTAAATACAAAATGGCATCTGCTCCAGTATAATTTTTTTGTACTTCGTATCCACTGGGCGAAAAAAAAGTAAGTACTATCATAATGGTAGGGTATTGCTTTTTTATACTTTCTAAAACAGGCCGGCCTTGTTCAAATTCGCCCAGGCTTGCGCAGTGCATCCAAATGGTCTTAGCCCCGGTAAAATTTAACGCAGGCAAGGTTTTTCTTCCCGTAAGCCATAGTTTTGCCTTGGGGTTCCATACCGATAAAACCTTTATGCATCCAACATATACGGCTAAAAAAATACTATAAAAAAATGTTTTCAAAATTAATTTTATAACAAATCTAAAAGCATTTTTTTAAATACTGGATAAATGTAAGTGTACGGTTTAGTATAAAAGCCTTCATTTTGTTTAGGCGTTAGGTAATTTTAAAAAAGATATTTTCACTATATCTTGCCCTGGCCATTTTTTATAAAATAATCTGCCTTTCCCCTTCTCAAGCTCAAATTAAAAATGAGCCTGAATCCTTATCTTTGCCAGCAAAAAAAAGGATATATGAGGCCACTTCAAATGGTAGATACAAAGACGCAATATTTTAAAATTAAGACTGAAGTAGATGCAGCCGTTTTGAGTGTAATGGAAAGCACGATGTTTATCGGCGGCAAGGTTGTAAACGATTTTGCACAAAACCTGGCAGCTTATAATGGTGTAAAGCATGTTATTCCCTGTGCCAATGGTACCGATGCACTACAAATAGCTATGATGGCACTTGGGCTAAAGCCCGGTGATGAAATAATTACGCCTTCGTTTACCTATATTGCTACCGTAGAAGCTGCTGCATTATTGCACCTGTCGCCTGTTTTTGTTGAGGTTGACAAGCAGACTTTCTGCATGGATGCCTCGGCAATTGAAAAAGCCATCACCCCAAAAACAAAAGCAATATTACCGGTACATTTATACGGGCATGCTGCGGAGATGGAGAAAATAATGGCTATTGCCAAAAAGCATAATTTATTTGTAATTGAAGATAATGCACAGGCTATTGGCTGCAATTACACATTCAGCGATGGAACGGTAAAAAAGACCGGAAGCATCGGGCATATAGGCACCACTTCTTTTTATCCCTCGAAAAACCTGGGCGCTTTTGGTGATGGCGGCGCAATATTTACTAACGATGATGCGTTAGCTGAAAAATTAAAAATGATAGCAGCACATGGGCAAAACAGGCGGTACTACCATGATGTTGTAGGCTGCAACAGTAGGCTGGATGCGATGCAAGCCGCAATACTAGATATTAAATTAACGCATTTGGATGAGTATATTGCTGCCAGGATAAAGGCCGCGGATTATTATGACAAGGCTTTTGCAGGCCAGCAAAAAATTACTACGCCATACAGGGCGCCGTATAGTAGCCATGTATTTCATCAATATACCTTAATTTTAAATAATGTTGATAGGGACGGGCTAGGTAAGTATTTATCAGATAATGGCGTGCCTTCAATGATTTATTATCCGTTGCCTTGCCATCGCCAAAAAATGTTTGCGTCTTTTGGCGGCAGTGAATTTAATTTGCCGGTAACAGACTGGCTTACAGAAAGAGTTATTTCAATACCTATACATACTGAGTTAGATGAAGAACAACAATCATTTATTGTTTCAAACATTTTAAATTACATAAATCAAAATTAAATATGAAAATTGCAGTAATCGGAACAGGGTATGTAGGCTTGGTAACAGGTACCTGCTTTGCAGAAACAGGCAACGAAGTTATATGCGTAGATATTGATAAAAGTAAAGTAGATAAATTGGCTTCGGGCAAAATAACCATTTACGAGCCCGGACTGGAAAAGATATTTTTAAGGAACCAAAAAGAAAACCGGCTTCATTTTACAACTTCCCTTAGCGAAGGCATTGAAGGGGCTGAGATTATATTTTTAGCTTTGCCAACACCACCAGGAGAAGATGGAAGTGCAGATTTGAAATATATTTTAGGAGTTGCCAAAGATTTAGGCGCACTTATTAAAGAAGGCGATTACAAAATAATTATTGATAAAAGTACAGTACCAGTAGGTACGGCCGATAAAGTAGAAGCTGCCCTTTTAGCCAATGGAGGCATTAAAGGGACTTTTGATATTGTAAGCAACCCTGAGTTTTTAAGAGAAGGCGTTGCGGTAGATGATTTTATGAAGCCAGATAGGGTAGTAATAGGCACTAGTTCGGAAAGGGCAAAAAAAGTATTAAGCGATTTATATGGCCCTTTTGTGCGCCAGGGAAACCCAATAATTTTTATGGATGAAAAAAGTGCGGAGCTTACAAAATATGCTGCCAACTCTTTCCTCGCTACAAAAATTACCTTTATGAACGAAATTGCCCAACTGTGCGAATTGCTTGGTGCCGATGTGGACATGGTCCGTAAAGGCATGGGAAGCGACGAACGTATAGGCAGGCGGTTTCTATTTCCAGGCATTGGCTACGGAGGAAGCTGCTTTCCTAAAGATGTGCAGGCATTGGCAAAATCATCAACAGAAGTAAACTATAGCTTTAAGATTCTGGATGCGGTTATGGATGTAAATGAAAAACAAAAACTTCACCTGGTACCAAAAATAAAAGCTTGGTTTAAAAACGATTTAAAAGGTAAAAAAATTGCGATATGGGGATTGGCCTTTAAACCAAATACAGACGATATCCGTGAAGCACCAGCTTTGTACATTATTGATGCATTGTTAGAAGCTGGAGCAACTGTATCTACCTTTGACCCAGAAGCAATGAAGAATGTAAAAGAGCTATTGGGCGATAAAATCATTTATGCTGAAAGCCAGTACGATGCATTAAAAAATGCAGATGCTTTGGTAATAGCCACAGAATGGAGCGAATTTAGGCAGCCTGACTTTAATAAAATATCTTCTTTACTTAAAAATAAAGTGATTTTTGACGGAAGGAATTTATTCGATTTAAGCCAGATGCAAAATCTTGGTTTTTATTATGTTAGCATTGGACGTAAACAAATAGGGCAGTAGTTTACCTCTTCAAATTTAGTTTATCACGCATTTGGTATCAAACATCAAAATAAAATTTTTCATCATAAATTTTTATAGTTGTGGCAAGTAAAAGAATACTAATAACCGGCGCGGCAGGCTTTTTAGGGTCTCATCTTTGCGACCGTTTTATTAAAGAAGGGTTTCACGTTATTGGGATGGATAACCTGATTACCGGAGACCTGAAAAATATCGAGCACCTTTTTCCATTAAAAGAATTTGAATTCTATCATCACGATGTTTCCAAATTTATACATGTATCCGGCAAGCTTGATTATATCCTTCACTTTGCTTCTCCTGCCAGCCCGATAGATTATTTAAAAATACCGATACAAACCTTAAAGGTAGGCTCCCTTGGTACCCATAATTGTCTTGGGCTAGCCTTTGCAAAAAAAGCACGGATATTGGTGGCGTCTACCAGCGAAGTATATGGCGACCCATTAGTACATCCGCAAACAGAGGAGTATTTTGGCAATGTAAACCCGGTAGGGCCTAGAGGTGTTTATGATGAGGCTAAGCGTTTTCAGGAAGCAATTACTATGGCTTACCATACTTTTCACCATGTAGAAACCAGGATAATTAGGATTTTTAATACCTATGGGCCAAGGATGAGGCTCAACGACGGGCGTGCATTGCCCGCATTTATTGGCCAGGCACTTCGTGGAGAAGACCTTACTGTATTTGGCGATGGCAGCCAGACAAGAAGTTTTTGTTATGTAGATGACCTTGTAGAAGGCATATACCGTTTGTTGATGAGCGATTACGCATACCCGGTAAACATTGGCAACCCCGATGAAATTTCACTGAAGGATTTTGCTGAAGAAATTATTAAACTAACAGGTACTACCCAAAAAATTATTTACGAACCGTTGCCTGTAAATGACCCAAAACAGCGAAAACCAGATATTTCAAAAGCGCAGGAACTTTTAGGGTGGCAGCCAAAAGTAAACCGGGCAGAAGGGCTTAAAATTACTTACGAGTATTTCAAGTCTTTATCAAAAGAAGAGTTATACAAACTTCCAAAGGATTTTAAATAGTTATCGTTGGCACTATATTATTGCTATTTTTTTAGCAAAAGTGTACAAGCATATTATACAATTTACGTCACAATTGCCACTTAAATTACCTGGTAGTTGTGACGTAAACATTTTAACCTGACTAAGAATAAATTAATATCACCATAATCCGTAACCCCTAACCTGTTTATACTTTTTAAAGTGTATAAATTTTAAACTGCAAATTATACCATGTACGAGCAACTCATCGATAAAAATAAAAAATTAGCATTAATAGGCCTCGGCTATGTTGGCCTGCCTATAGCATTAGAATTTGCAAAAAAAATAAGTGTAATTGGCTTTGATGTAAATGCGAAAAGGGTTGAGATGATGCGCAACAACATTGACCCCAGCCAGGAATTAGAAGCAGCTGCATTTGAAGGCTGCGATATAGAATTTACAACAGACCTGGAAGTATTAAAGCAAGCAAATTTTTTCATTGTTGCCGTTCCCACACCTGTAGATGAAAGCAATGTGCCCGATTTAATGCCCATAAAAAGAGCCAGCGAAACTATTGGCAAAGTAATTAAAAAAGGAGATTATGTTGTTTTTGAAAGTACCGTTTACCCCGGTTGTACCGAAGAAGATTGCGTGCCTATTATCGAAAAATTAAGTGGCTTAAAAAGTATTATTGATTTTAAAGTAGGCTATTCGCCCGAAAGGATAAACCCGGGCGATAAAGAACATACCCTTGCAAAAATAATAAAAGTAGTTAGTGGCTGCGATGCAGAAAGTTTAGAAGAGGTGGCAAAAGTGTATGAATTAGTAGTTACTGCTGGTGTACATAGGGCATCAAGCATTATGGTGGCCGAAGCCGCTAAAATTATAGAAAATACGCAACGTGACCTCAACATTGCACTAATGAATGAGCTTTCCATCATCTTCGATAAAATGGGCATCAACACTTTTGAAGTGCTGGAAGCAGCAGGCACTAAATGGAATTTTTTAAAATTTCAGCCGGGCCTTGTTGGCGGGCATTGCATTGGTGTAGACCCTTATTACCTTACCCATAAAGCCGGCCAGCTTGGCTATCATAGCAGGGTTATTTTAGCGGGTAGGGTTATTAATGATGGCATGGCGGCATACATCGCAAAGAAAATATTGTTGCACATCATACAAAGCATCAGCAATGTAAAAGATGCTAAAGTGTTAGTAATGGGCGCTACGTTTAAAGAAAATGTAAGTGATATCCGCAACAGTAAAGTTTCAGATGTAGTGAAAGAACTACAATCGTACTCGTTAAATGTAGATGTTATTGACCCTTACGCAGATAGCAGTGAAACGATGCATGAGTACGGGTTTGGGTTAGTTACGGATGTTGCATCCAATTACGACGCAGTAATAGTTGCCGTACCCCACAACAGTTATAAACTATTGGAAGAAAGTTATTTTGAAGGCATCACTAAACCAACCGCAATTATTGCTGACCTTAAAGGTATTTACCGTGGCAAGATAAGCAGCCGGCAATATTGGAGCTTGTAATAGTTTTTTTTACCTTAGCTGATTAAATTAAATCCGGCTTAAGGTGATAACTTTTAATAACATAATTTAAACCAATGAGTACTACATTTCATACAAAAAATATTAGCGAAGATTCTTTTTTAATAACTGGCGGCGCAGGTTTTATTGGCGGCCATATTGCAGAATATCTATTGAAAAATAGAGCCAAAAAAGTTAGGGTGCTTGATAACCTGGTAAATGGCTTTCAAAGCAACCTTGATATACTTAGGCAATACAATAATTTTGAATTTATAGAAGGCGATATAAGGAGTATCGATACTTGCAACAATGCATGTACCGGTATCAATTATGTAAGCCACCAGGCGGCCCTGGGCTCTGTGCCACGATCCATTAAAGAACCCATTTATTTTAATGAAGTAAATGTGGGCGGTTTTGTAAACATGCTTAAAGCCTCAGTAGATAATAATGTAAAGCAGTTTGTATATGCCTCTTCTTCATCCGTGTACGGTGATGAACCCACTTTGCCAAAAGTAGAAGAACGCATTGGCAATTGCCTATCGCCTTATGCCGCAACAAAAAAAACAAACGAATTGTATGCCCAGGTTTTTGCTGATGTATATGGTATTAAGTTGATGGGTTTCAGGTATTTCAATATCTTTGGCCCAAGGCAAGACCCTGATGGCGCCTATGCAGCTGTAATACCTTTATTTGTAAAAGGTATTATGAAGCAGCTGCCCGTTTATATAAATGGAGATGGGGAACAAACCAGGGATTTTACTTTTGTAGATAATGCCGTACAAATAAATGTAAAAGGCATGTTTATAGAAAATGCCGATGCGCTCAATAAAGTTTACAACGTAGCCATAGGAGAAAATTTTTCAGTTAATTATTTGTACAATGCCTGCAAAGAACATTTACAAAGTAATTTTGAAGCCACCTATCGAGAACCGAGGGCAGGGGACATAAGGAATTCCTTAGCAGATATTTCTTTGGCTAAAAATTTGCTTGGGTATCAGCCTACCAAGAAATTTGAAGATGGCTTAACTGAAACAATCAGTTTTTTTAAAAATTTATATACCTAAACTTACAATTATTTTATGCCTTTTACTGCAACAGACTTCCCCGGATTATTTGTTTACGAGCCACGGGTATTTAATGATGATCGTGGTTACTTTTTTGAAAGCTACAATGAAAACACATTTGTAGCTGAAGGCGCAACAATGAAGTTTGTACAGGATAATCAAGCCAGGTCTACTTATGGTGTTATACGCGGATTGCATTATCAGCAAAATCCTACTGCACAAACAAAATTAGTACGGGCATTAAGCGGTTCAATTTTAGATGTAGTGGTAGATCTGCGTAAAGGATCGCCCATGTACGGCAAAGTTTATAGCATAGAATTATCAGCCCAAAATAAAAAGCAATTGTTGGTGCCAAAGGGTTTTGCCCACGGATATTCTGTATTAAGCGAAACTGCAGAAGTGCTGTATAAGTGCGATGCATTTTACAGTAAAGAAAGCGAAGGCGGGCTGATGTATAACGACCCTAAGCTAGCTATCGATTGGCGGGTGCCTGCTGATAGAGCATTGGTAGCAGATAAAGATTTAGTGCTTCCAGGCATAGATAATTGCATAAGTAATTTCATTTTTTAATTTAGTTACCGTGACAGAAAAAAAGACCATCCTGGTAACAGGTGCCAACGGCCAATTGGGCAACGAAATGAGGGTTGTTGCAGCGGCCTACCCAGACTATAATTTTTTATTTGTTACCCGGCAGGAGCTGGCTATAGACGATATAGAAGCAACGGCAAGATATTTCAATGCTAATAAAATTAACTTTTGTGTAAACTGTGCCGCCTATACAGCAGTTGATAAAGCCGAAGCAGAACACGAAAATGCTTTACTTATAAATGCTACTGCAGTAGGTAATTTGGCGGAGCTTTGTAAAACGCACAATGCACTGTTCATACACGTTTCCACCGATTATGTGTTTGATGGCACCGCCACTTCGCCCTATACAGAAGCACATCCTGTAGCACCAGTAAATATGTATGGCGCCACTAAATTAAAAGGCGAAGAGTTAGCGAAACAAAATAACCCTGCAAGTATCATCATCCGCACCTCGTGGGTGTATAGCAGTTTCGGCAATAATTTTGTGAAAACGATGCTGCGTTTAATGAAAGAAAAAGAGCAGTTAAATGTAGTGAGCGACCAGCAAGGCTGCCCAACTTATGCAGCAGATTTAGCAGCGGCCATCATGCAAATTATACAGTCGCAAAGTGTAACGCAGCAACCAGGCATTTATAATTATTCCAACACGGGCGTTATTAGCTGGTACCAGTTTGCAGACGCTATCAAACAATTATCCGGAAGCAAATGTATGGTTAACCCCATCCCTACAACACAGTTTCCAACACCAGCAAAACGGCCTGCGTATTCGGTAATGGACACAACTAAAATTCAACAAACTTTCAATATTACAATTCCTTTTTGGAAAGACAGTTTGGAAAAATGCCTTACGTTGTTATAAAGTTTTTTGTTGCCCCGGCCAATACATAGCTATGCTGGTCTTCACAGGCGTCGCACTCTTGTACTTCGGATTTTTATTGAGCTTTTACCACTATATATGGGGCGTGTTCAATAAACAAATCCCTACATCTTACTTAATAATCCAATGCCGTTAAGTTAAAGATCTATATGTTTGTCTTTACCTCACCCTAACCCTCTCCAAAGGAGAGGAAAAGTCTTAACTTAACGGCATTGCTTAATAATCCTTAAAAAATCACTTTGAAATTTTAGGTTTTCCTACCTTTTATAAGCTACTTAAACCATCTCAAAATATACGTTTTATAATATTTTTGCGCTACCCAGGCAATGCGGCGCTGCAGGCTTTTATTCTTTGTAGATATGCCGGCAGATAACATCCCGTTATGCGAGCCTTGTTCTGTTATCGGCGGGTCTGCCCAGTACATGCTTACTACTTTTCTATCAATTAACGTATTGTGCCACCAATCTATAACCTGCCTGCATTTATTGGTTTCTAGTTCTTTTAAAATATCTTTTGCAGCCTGTAAGTCAAGCATATAAGCACCTGCACAGCGCCCATAAGTACTCGGGTATAATAACTGCCCTTTGCGTAATTGTTTATAGGCTGGAAATTTAAGGGTAGTATTTTCCAGCGAAATTAAAAAGCCTGGTTGCAAGGTAGCAGCTTCGGCAGCTATCTTTTTTATCTGTTGTACAAAATCTCCTAAAAAAAATGGGTCGTTTTCAAATATTATAGCATAGCGGTTATTGTTTTTAACCATCCGTTCATAACTTAAAATATGGTTCAGCGTACAGCTCAACACCCCGTCAGGCAATACCTGCCTGATGTCTTCAGTAAAATACTTTTTCAGCAGCCCGTTATTAAAATTAGCAGGGTCGCCATCAGTTACAAATTCAAAATGCAGCCCTAATGCAGTAAACAGTTTATTGATCCGCTCCTCATGGTATTCGTACCCTTTTTTTGCATGTACAATGTAAATGCCATCAATACCAAACTTTTCTATCATAGCCCTTAAATAAAATAATTGTAAACGGTACGGTAGCCAATAATAAATAATAGGCTAATCTTATAATTCCTTGTTGCGGATAATGATTAATTTACTCCCCTTATCGGTCTCTCGTTTATCAATTTCAAATTGCGGCAACGATTTTATTAAAGGCATCAGTTTTGAAAAACCGTAATTCCTGGAGTCAAAATTGGGTTGCTTTTTCAAAACCAAATTTCCAAGGTCGCTTAAAAACGCCCAGCCATTTTCATCTGCCAAATCATTAATAGTAGCGGCAATCAATTTAAGCGTTTCCCTGTTTACTTTATCAACAACGGCTTTGGGCTGTGGTTTGGCGGCTTTTTTCTTTGGCGTAGCAGCTCCAATTTCCGTTTCATTGCTTTCAAATTGCGGAATAATTTCCATATAAATAAATTTATCGCAGGCAACAATAAATGGGTTAGGCGTTTTTTTTTGCCCAATGCCAAATACTTTCATGCCGGCTTCTCGCAGCCTGGTAGCAAGCCTTGTAAAATCGCTATCGCTGCTAATAATACAAAACCCATCAACTTTTCCAGAGTATAAAATGTCCATCGCGTCAATAATCAATGCGCTGTCGCTGCTATTTTTACCTGTAGTATAACTGTATTGCTGTATGGGCGTAATGGCATTTTCAAGCAGCACATTTTTCCAGCCGCTAACGGTTGGCTTTGTCCAGTCGCCATAAATTCTTTTAAAAGTTGGCGTACCATATTTGGCAATTTCTTCCATCACGCCCTTTACATTACTATAAGGCACATTATCGGCATCTATCAATACCGCCAACCGTATATCTTTTTGAAAGTCCATTATGCAATATAATTGATTTTTTTATTTTGCTGGTTAGGCGGCCTAGCTTCGCTAATATCCAGCACAGGCGATATTAAAATATTTTGCCTGTAAGCCTGTAAAACGTTTTTTCAATTATTTGGCAAAGGTTTTTGTAACATCATTTAAACGCCTTACCGCTTTACCGCCTTACCGGCCAAAACCCTTTCAATAAATTAGTCATTGTATTGTTTACTTTTGCAGCTATGCAAATTTTTACTACCACCAACAGGATAATCGTTACCTGCAGTAACAGGCTATCGCCATTTTTACAGCAAGAAGTTATAGAGCTGGGCTTTAAGCCCGTACGTGTTTTTAAGACTGGTGTAGAACTAGATGGCACTTTAGCAGACTGTATCCGCCTTAACTTAAACCTGCGTTGCGCAAGCCAGGTGTTATTTTCTATAAAAGAAGTAACTGCCCATAATGCGGAAGACTTATACAAGGCCTTGCTTGAATTTGAATGGGAAGATATAATTGCCCCAGATGGTTATTTTTCCATCACCAGCAATGTAGATAATGATACCATCAACAACTCTTTATACGCCAACGTAAAAGTGAAAGATGCTATTGCGGATAGGTTTAGGGAAAAAACAGGGCAACGCCCAAATGCCGGTCCGGAACTGGATAAAACAGTAATACATTTATATTGGAAAGAATCGATTGCGGAGATTTTTATTGATACTTCGGGCGAAACTTTATCTAAACATGGCTATAGAAAAATACCCGGCAAAGCACCTATGCTGGAAGCTTTGGCGGCGGCAACATTAATAGCAACAAAGTGGGATAGGAAATCGCCTTTTATTAACCCAATGTGCGGCTCATCTACCTTAGCTATCGAAGCGGCTTTGCTTGCCACCAACCGCAGGCCAGGCTTGTATCGCAGCAACTATGCCTTTATGCATGTAGTTGGTTTTGAAAAAGAAATGTACCAGCAGCAATTACAGCAACTAAAAGATGCGGTTGTAGATGTGCCCGGGCTAACCATTATTGCTACTGACATCAGCGATGATGCCATCAACATCTCCAAAATAAATGCAGGTGCGGCTGGCGTTGCCGATATGATACAATTTGCTACCGGCGATTTTGAAACCACCAATATCCCCGAAGGGCAAAGCGGTGTAATTTATTTTAACCCGGAGTATGGCGACAGGCTGGGGGAAGCAGCAGAATTACAAATAACTTACGGCCGCATAGGCGATTTTTTAAAGAAAAAATGCAAAGGCTACACTGGTTATATATTTACCGGCAACTTAGAGCTGGCAAAAAAGATAGGCCTTAAGCCAAGCCGCCGTATAGAGTTTTACACCAGTAAAATAGACTGCCGTTTATTTGAGTATGAATTGTACGCGGGCACTAAAAGAGTAATGCCGGCAACTCCGGAAGAAGGTACTTTAAGTTAGTTTTTTATTAAATTATTAATTGGGTAAAATGCAAAAAGGCTTAAAAAGATATTGGTTTGAATTTGATATCCCTTCTGCGTTTGGTTTTAAAATGGGTATTGGAAGTGGCTGTGGGGTAACAGCTTACGGTTACGAGGATGCGATAGCGCTAATGGGTGAAAAAATTTTTACGGAAGCAAAACGGCCCCCATTTACAAAAGAGCTTGAAAATGTCGATATTTAACATTTTGATCAGAGGCATATAGCGCCCAATATGGGTGATATAACTTACAGAAGAATATGGTTTCCGTTAGGTTATATTTAATTTATCTACAAACAAAAAAATAGCCTCCATTAGGGAGGCATTTTGTTATCTTTTATATTTTGAACATTAATTGTGGAGTTGTTGCGTTAGCATAAGCTAAAGTTCCCCCTTTGGGGCGAAGGAGGGTGCTGTATCATACCCCCACTTAACCAAAGTAGCGCCCCA
>JANXVN010000149.1 GCA_025351645.1 Ferruginibacter sp. | reverse complement strand
AATACTTTAAATATAGGTGCTGCAATTGTTTTTTTTGATTTACATCCTGCTAAAATTATTACAGACACAAACAAAATAAATAATAAAAAAGACTGCTTTAAAATGGTTTTCATGTTATTATTTGCTTAACTCTTTTTTTATTTTAAACATCGCCGGTACCCGATCATTCTGCACAATCAATACATACCGGTTGTCCTTTATTTTTATTTCTTTGATGTCTTTTATTTCTCCGTTAAGGTTTAACCCGGATGCTTTAGAATCCATGGTACTGTATCTACCTGTGCCATCGTTGAGCAATACCGTGCCGTAACTTCCATCGAGCCGCCCAAATTGCGGGGGAAATCCAAACATATTGCCCCCCAATATTAAATCCGGCTTACCGTCACTATTTACATCTGTACTACATACTGCATTTACGCTGCTTAGTTGCGCTGCCAAGGGCAATGGCTGTACAGTAAAACTTCCGTTGCCATTATTGAGTGCTACTACCGAACGGCAATAATTAAATTCTTTTGTCTCCGACTTACCCATAATTTCCTTACTAAACAAATCCTGTATAGATTTAGTCGCATAATCACTATGCCGTAAATTCTGTTTCTTTAATCCGGGAAACTGGTCGGTTATCTCCCGTTTTAAAAACACCGGCATATCTTTTCCAAGTACTGTCCGTGTTAAGAATTGCTCCGTACTTCCGTTGCCGTCAAAATCATTAAGCCATAGCTTTACCGGATTTTTTTCATCCGGACGCAGGTAAAAATTCTCCCCTATATTGCCGATTATCAGATCCTGCAAACCATCCCCATTTACATCTGCTACTGCGATGGTTTGCCACCATCCCGATAGTTTGGTGAGATTTGTATTTTTTTGCTCCTCGAACTTTTTGTTTTTATATTGAAATATCCTTGTAGCCATCCACTCCCCCGTTATAATCAATTCCTTTTCTTTATCTCCCATCACATCTGCCCAAACTGCGCCTGTAACCATTCCCGCATGCGCAATACCCGTATTCATTTGCAAGGCAACATCTGTAAAATGTCCATTCCCATCGTTAAGGTACAAATAACTTTCTGGCGTTACTCCGTAAGCAAAAGGTACGCTACGGCTGCCTACAAACAGGTCTTCATCTCCGTCACCATCAAAATCGTAAGCTATGGCTACCGATATATTCATATTGTTATTGGCAAACGCTGCTGCATCCAAGGTAAAATTGCCTTTGCCATCATTCTTGTACAAACGGTGTTGTATCTCCCGGCTATTAGCTGCTGCGTTGTTGCCACCTGCGCCAATAAATAAATCTAGGTCCCCATCTTTATCCGCATCAAAAAACAATACCGCCACATCTTCAAGATCAGTAAACTGCTTAAATACCGGTTCCGCTTTTTTTATAAATTTGCCCTCCTTTGTTTGAACGTACAACTGACCGCCCTGACCCTTGGCGCCACCAATATAAATATCTTCCAGCCCATCGCCATTAACATCCCCGCGGGCAATCTTTGGGCCTTCTCTAGACAGCAGTTCTGGTAAATTTCGCTCTGTATAATAATCCGTATAATCGTCTTCCGTATGCTTGTCAAATATAGAAGGTACAGCCTCTAATACAGGGGCTGTAATTGCTTCGTTGAAATTATACAGATTACCCCCCGTTGCAGGCTGCTCAATTACATGCACCTTATTTAAGGCAGGATGATCGAATGTACTGTACGTACGGTCAGGCCAAATAACAACCATTGAATCCACTGAAGCATGCAAGCCCAAACCAATTATCTGCTTATAATCTACACAGGACTGAAACCCACGGGCAGGCATTACTTCACGCATAAATATTTCTCCATCCTTATATACTTTTATCTTACTGCCTACAGCAAAAGTATTTTTACCCCTACCCTTTAAACTTATTCCAATATAATTATTCTTTGTCTGCTCCCGGCTATTGTTGCGGTACACAAACGCTGGCTGGTTCTCATTATTCACAACTAAATCCAAATCTCCGTCATTGTCTAAATCTGCATAGGCGATGCTGTTAGAAAAACTTGCTTGTTTAAATCCCCAGGACTTACCCATATCGGTAAAACTTAAGTTGCCATTATTTTTAAACATTCTACTTGCCATCGGGGTTACAGGAATTTGTTTGACCAGATCTTCTATCTCTTCCCTTTTTCCCGTTTGCTGCATTTTTATTTGTACATCGTTTGAGAAATAATCTAAAAAATCAAGATTTCCCAAATCTTTGTTTATTCCATTGCAGACATACAGATCGTTGTATCCATCATTGTCGGCATCAAAAAACAAAGATCCCCAACTCCAGTCTGTACTTGAAACACCGGCATAATTTCCTATTTCTAAAAAGCTATTATTTTTATTATTTAGTTGAAGACAATTTTTTACAAATTGGTGATATAAACCTGCTTTTTGTTTACTGTTGTACAAATCAAAATTATCAAAAGTGCCGGTAGTTTTTAACCTGTAATCGTTATCAGGAATCATATCGGTAGTAAATATTTCGGGGTAACCATCATTATTGATATCTGCAAGATCGCTGCTCATGGAAGACATGCTGATTTTTTGGATCTTATTTTCCAATTCATCTTTAAAGGTTCCATCCTTTTGATTAATGTATAAATAATCCCTTTCAATAAAATCATTTCCAACATAAATATCAGGATATCCATCATTATTAATATCTCCAACAGATACGCCTAAGCCAAAACTGATTAAACCTGTGTGTAAACCTGCTTGCTTGGTAACTTCTGTAAAATGATTGTTATCATTTCTAAAAAGATGATTACCCCCACCTTTTAAATTGGAAGCCACTTGCCAGTTCGCAATATCGGTATCCCGCATGTTTCCATAACTAAGCGAACTAAATGGAATAGGGCTGTTATTGATAATAAAACAATCTAAATCTCCATCTTTATCATAATC
>JANXVN010000312.1 GCA_025351645.1 Ferruginibacter sp. | reverse complement strand
TATTTTTTTAAAAGCCTTCAATTCTTTTAGTGGCATGCCTTCGCTTTGCGGGTATTCAATGTAAGCCTGCACTACCTCATCACCATCCATTTTTCCGGTATTATTTATGGCAAGGGAAAAGTCTATTTTATCTGCCAGTGCATACATAGCTTTCGGCATTTTACTCCATGCATAATTAAAAGTTGTGTAGCTTAAGCCAAAGCCAAAAGGGTATTGTACACTACCAGTAAAGTAACGGTAGGTACGCCCCTTCATGCTGTAGTCTTTATAATCTGGCAGGTCGCTTAAGCTCTTATAAAAAGTAACCGGCAAACGGCCGGATGGAGAAACTTTTCCATACAAAATATCCGCAAATGCAGTACCACCTTGTTCGCCTGGGTACCATGCCAGCACTATCGCATCTGCATACGGTTCAATGGCTGCAATATCTACATTGCTACCCGCTGTAATTACGGCTACTATTGGCTTTTTGCTGGCTTCACGCAATTTTTGTAAGAGTAATATATGTGGCCGTGGCAGGTCCAGGCTTATTTTATCGCCACCACCTGGCGATAAAAACGCATCGCCTTCTTCGCCTTCCATTAAAGGCGTTAGCCCAATTACTACCACGGTAATATCACTGTTTTGAGAGGCCCATATACCGCCAAAATGTACCGTATCTGCATTGTCGCAGCCCTGGTCATATTGCACCGCAGTTGCAGGGCCGGCAGCCTTTGCAATGCCTTCTGCAATGGTAACAATATCGCCGTTAATACCATGGTAATTACCCACCATTGCTTCAACAGAAGCCGCATTGGCACCCGTTACCAGCATAGAAGGATATTTATTTTCAGGCAAAGGCAACACACCATCATTTTTAAGCAGCACCATGCTTTGTTGCGCCATCTGTAAGGCCAGGGCAATATGCTGTTTATTGTGTACGCTATCTGCACCATACCGGCTGTATGGGTTCAATTTATTATCATCAAAAAAGCCTAATTTAATTTGTGTACGCAACAATCCACTTAAAGCATTATCAACATCCGTTTCGTTTATCAAGCCTTTATCAATAGCATTTTGTACTTCTGTTTGCAATACGCCGCCGCACTCTAAATTAATACCGGCTTTAATGGCAGCGGCAGCCAGTTCTTCCCGGCTGGCTATTGTTTTATGCCCGCTTATTATATCATCCAATGCACCGCAATCGGTTACTATATGGCCTTTAAAGCCCCACTCTTTACGCAATATATTTTGCAGCATGGTAGTGCCGGTACAGCAAGGCTCGCCATTGATGCGGTTGTAGGCGCACATAACAGACTCAACGCCTGCATCTACCAATTTTTTAAATGAATAGAGGTAAGTTTCCCGAAGGTCTTTTTGGCTTACGATGGCATTAAAACTATGGCGGCCAGCTTCGGGCCCGCTATGTACGGCATAGTGTTTTGCGCAGGCAGAAGTTTTAAGGTATTTACTGTTATTGCCTTGCAGCCCGGTAACATAAGCAGTGCCCATGCGGGAAGTTAAAAACGGGTCTTCGCCATAGGTTTCCTGTCCGCGGCCCCAGCGGGGATCCCTGAAAATATTGATATTGGGGCTCCAAAAACTTAGGCCCATATACCAGAGGTGCCGGTTCATTTTAGCGGCTAAATTATACTTTGCCCTTGCTTCGGTAGAAACATCAGCGCCAACTTCTTTAAGCAATGCATCATTAAAAGTAGCCGCCATGCCTATCGCCTGCGGAAACACCGTTGCTTCGCCCGCCCTTGCAATGCCGTGCAGCCCTTCGTTCCACCAATTGTAGGGGTTAATTTTTAAGCGGGCAATGGCAGGGCTGTTGTTGCCAAGCAAAGAAATTTTTTCGGGCAAGGTTAACAATTTTAGCAAATTGGTTACCCGTGCATCAATGGGTGCATTAATTTGTTTGTATAGGGGTTGTGTTTGTGCACTTGCTATTATGCAGGCACAAAGGCTGGCAATTAATAAATTGGCGGTTATTGATTTTTGCATGGTTTTATTTCTACTATTTTATTAAGTATATTATATAAAACGAATTCGATGTTTTATGCTCAAAAAACTGTTGCTATTCGTTTTATCTACTCACTGCTTGCATACTTCCAAATTCTGTAAAAATTTCCAATTCTTGGTAAAGCTTTTAACAAATTAAATTTTAATAGCCCAAAATAAAACTTGTTTAAACTCTTTAAAGGTAAACTTTCAAAGATTTTAAAATAATAATTAACTTCTTTAATTATTTAAGAAGTTTCCCTTATCTTTATTTTCAATTATTTAACATTCCAATTTACCAAGTCTGCAAAATATGACCGATAAGAAGACATTTTCCCGGAATAAGATTTTGAAAGAATTGTATTTTGAAGAGAATTTGTCTTGTGCGGATTTATCTATAAAAATTGATAAAAGTTTTCCTGTAACGGCAAAATTGATTGAAAATTTAATAGCTGTTAATTTGGTAATTGAAACAGGGTTTGCCGTATCAACAGGTGGCCGTCGCCCATTAACTTATGCCCTTAAGCAAAATGTGATGTATTTGGTATCTGTAGCAATGGATCAGTTTGTAACCAGGATAGTTGTAATGGATATGCAGAATAATTTTGTCTCTCCCATTGAAAAAATCGTACTCCCTCTGCCTGATAATGCAGGTGCCCTCGAAATACTGAAAGATAAAATAATACAGGTTATATATTCATCCGGAATACCCAAAGAAAAATTTGTTGGTATTGGTATAGGGATGCCAGGTTTTGTAGATGTTGAAAAAGGTATTAATTATTCATTTTTGCCTTTAGGAAATAATAAAAGCATTACAAAATATATAGCCGATAAAATAGGCTTGCCTGTTTTTATAGATAATGATAGCAGCCTTACAGCCCTTGCTGAGCTTAGGTTTGGGGCTGCAAAAAACGAAAAGGATGTTATGGTGGTAAATATTGGCTGGGGCGTTGGGCTGGGGTTAATATTAAACGGCGTATTGTTTAGGGGCCACGAGGGGTTTGCCGGCGAGTTTAGCCACATACCTTTTTTTTTAAACGGAAAATTATGCAGTTGTGGCAAAACAGGCTGCCTCGAAACAGAAACTTCTTTGTTGCTGATTGTAGAAAAAGCCAAAGAAGGCATTGCGGAAGGAAGGTTATCCAAACTCAGTTCTTTACCATTTGATAACCTGGAAGTTGCCAGTGATGGTATTATGAAAGCGGTATTGGAAGGTGACCAGTTTGCCATAGAAATTTTTTCAAAAGCAGGCTATAATATTGGCAAAGGCGTTGCTGTATTAATACATCTTTTGAACCCCAAACTAATTATATTAAGTGGCAGGGGCTCATCGGCAGGGCAAATTTGGCAGGCACCAATACAACAGGCATTAAACGAGCATTGCATACCAAGGCTTTATCAAAATACCAAAATAGAAATATCAACATTGGGCATACATGCGGAACTGATTGGGGCAGCAGCCCTTGTGATGGAAAATTATGAACGGATACCGGTTAATAAAAGCCACCCGGCTTTGCATGAAATGAGTTAGCAGCGGCCTGATTAAGGCATGCTCAATTTATTTTATCAGTTTTTCACATCATTTTATAAACTAAAATAAAATATTTAACGAGCCAAAACTGGTAATGAATAGGTATGATAGCCTCAATATACCAGCAATGAAAAACGGGATTGTATCGGCAAATTCATTTAATGTATACATACAGCTTTGGGCTGCGATTTTTTAACCTATAACAACACTGCAATGAAAAAAAGAAACACAAAACGTTTGCTGCTCTTACTTACGTTGTTTTTTAACGTAGCCACTGTATTTGCGCAACAAAAAACTATTTCCGGAACCGTAAAAGACGCTCAGGGAAATCCATTAACCAATGCTAGCTATTCGGTGAAAGGCACTAAAACAGGAGGCGTTACCGACAACAATGGCCATTTTGCTGTTAATGTAAAAGATGCTACGGCGGTATTGGTATTTAGTTCGGTAAATTTTAAAACTCAGGAAGTTAAGGTAGGCCAAAACGCTACCTTAATGGTAGTTTTAAATGAAGCCACAGCAAGTATGAACGAAGTGGTGGTAACAGCATTAGGTGTTCAAAAACAAAAAAAATCTTTGGGGTATGCCGTACAGGAAGTAAAAGGACAAACATTGGTTGAGGCTAGGGAACTTAACCTGGTAAATGACCTTTCTGGAAAAGTTGCCGGTTTACAGGTAGTACGTTCTGGTAACGGGGCAGGGGGGTCGTCGCAAATTGTTTTGCGGGGAAATAACTCTTTAACCGGAATTTCACAACCGCTCATTGTGGTGGACGGAATACCTATGGATAATTCTACAGGACGTGTAGGTATTGGCGCTTCTGACGGCTTTTATAATACATCGCTCGATATGGGTAATGGATTAAGTGATATTAATGCCGATGATATTGCATCTGTTACTGTATTAAAAGGCCCTGCTGCTGCTGCGCTTTATGGTTCCCTTGGTGGCAACGGCGTAATTTTAATTACTACCAAAACGGGTAAAAAACAACCAGGCCTTGGTGTTACGATGTCATCATCTGTTGGGTTTGAAAGTATTTTTACCACTCCTAAAATGCAAAATAGTTACTCTCAGGGAACAAATGAGGGTTACGACAGTCTTTCTACAGCAAGTTGGGGCGAGAAAATCAATGGACAGAAAGTTTATGATTGGTCAGGTAAACTAGTAACCTTACAAGCTCATGATAATGTGGCTAATTTTTTCAACAAGGGAATTGTATCTAATCAGAATATTTCTATTCAACAACAGGTAAATACTACTTCTATTTATGCTTCTTACAATCGGTTTGATAATAAAAGTATGGTTCCGGGGCAAAAACTTGCACGTAATAATATTACGGCAAGGGCTGTTACCAAATTTGGCAAAAATGAAAACTGGACATTGGATACTAAATTTCAGCTTATAAATGCAACTGCAAATAACAGGTCCATTGAAGGGCAAGACTATAGCCTTTTTGGTACTATCTATGGGTTACCAAGAACACTTAATATCCTTGATTTTAAAAATCCATTGGACGCAAATGGAAAAGAGTTTTGGTGGCTAAAAGGAAGTGGTTTGAATCCTTACTGGGCAGCTAAATATCAGTTGAATAACGATACACGTAACAGGTACATGTTATATGCCACCCTTAAGCATCAGTTTGCATCCTGGCTTACAGCAGAGGCCACTGCAGGTGCCGATATGTACACAACCAATACAGAAACAAAAGTGTATGCCGGAAGCCCGGCTACCAACAGTTATGGCCTTGGAAAACAAACTTACCAGCAAACCAATTATAGCGGGATGCTTACTGCAAAAAAAGACAACTTGTTTGGTAAATTTGGTGGTTCTATAATGGTGGGTGGCAACTTGATGTCATGGCAAAATAGCACCATAACTATCAATGCAGGTGAATTGAGAGTTCCTAATTTATTTTCTATAAACAATTCTAAGGGCAATGCAGTTGTTGGCCAGGCATTTAACCGGAAGAAAATGAACTCAATATATGGATCGGTAGAATTAAATTATGATGGTTATCTGTACCTGAGCAGCACTTTCCGTAATGACTGGACCTCTTCTCTTATAAAACAGAATAACTCTTATTACTATCCTTCGGTGAGCCTTTCTTATGTGTTTACCGATATGATTAAAACTCATGGAGGAAGCCTCCCTTCCTGGTTAAGTTTTGGTAAATTAAGGGCCTCTTATGCCCAGGCAGGCAGTGATTTGGACCCTTACCAACTTTATAATACCTATAGCATTGGTACCGACCCCAATGGAAATACTACTGCTTCAAGAAATGGAACCTTATTTGATTCTACCGTTAAAAGCCAATTGATCAAATCTTATGAAGCGGGTGTAGAAATGCGTTTCTTCAAAAGTAGGGTAGGTATTGATTTTTCGGTTTATAAATCAAATGCAATCCGTCAACTGATCAACCTTCCATTAGATCCGTTAAGCGGCTACGGTGCAATGAAAATTAATGCAGGCAATGTGCAGAATACCGGTATTGAAATAACTGCCGATGCCCGCATTTTGGAAAACAAGAATGCTTTAAACTGGACCATGGGTGTAAATTTTTCTCACAATAAAAATACCGTGCCTTCTATCTATCCTAATGTGGATCAATATCAATTACCCGGAGGAGGTTTTGATAACATTAAGATACTAGCTGTTGCTGGCCAGCCTTATGGTGAAATTTACGGAACAAAGCTTTTAAGGGTTACGGATAGTAAAGATGCCAACTATGGGCAACTGATCCTTAAGGGTGAAGGCCTTCCACAGGCAACCACAGATATATCAAGATTAGGAAACCAGCAAGCAAGTGCATTATTGGGTTTTTCCAATTCATTTTCGTATAAAGGGTTTGGCCTTTCTGTATTGCTCGATGCCCGGATAGGTGGTAAAATATTCTCTCAAACTTTAGATAATATGGAACGCAGTGGTGTAGCGGCTGTAACAGTTAGCAATGGTAACAGGGATTCCATGATTGTTCAGGGTGTAATAGCCAACGGTGCCGGATATGTTGCCAATACAAAAAAAATCTCTACCCAACAATATTGGTTAGCAACTGCAGGCGCTGGAAATACCGGTATTACTGAAACCAATTTATACGATGCATCTAATGTAAGGATAAGAAACATACAGTTGAGTTATGCTTTACCAAAAAGCTTGTTACAGAAAACCGTTATTCAAAAAGCAGTGCTGTCGGTATCGTGCACCAATGTATGGCTTATCAGCAGCCACATGCGTGGGTTAGATCCTGAATCATCATATGCAACAGGTAGTGTTGCTGTAGGTTTTGAGAACGGAAGCGCACCAACCACCCGTACTTTTTATGTAAATCTTTCATTAGGGTTTTGATCGTTAACTATTTAAATAAAAAATCATGAAACGTATAATTCAAAAATCAGTCTTGCTCATTGCAACTGTACTGATTTTTTCAGCCTGTAAAAAAATCACAGATATAAATACCGATCCGGTGGCTGCAAGTCCCGACCAGGTACAGGTAGAATATT
This sequence comes from Ferruginibacter sp., assembly GCA_025351645.1. GTDB lineage: Bacteria > Bacteroidota > Bacteroidia > Chitinophagales > Chitinophagaceae > Ferruginibacter. The sequence continues at coordinate 41,195 of JANXVN010000312.1, read as the reverse complement.
TTATTAATAATTCTATCGTACACGCCCAAATGAATCCCGGAGTTTCAGAAAGAGCATTCATACTTTATTGGGTTCCAGGTGGCCGTCAATTCGCCGATGCAGACGGAGCAACATTTTCAGTGGGGGATTATAGTGACGAATGGATTAGCGAATATTATGATAACCAATCCGGCGCTTTAAATATGATCAACAGTGCCATTGATGTAGCCAATCAGCAAATAACTGCAGGTACCAATAAAAATTATACAACCAATATGATGCTGGCGGCCCGGATATGGAGGGCTTATTTGTTGAGCGAAATGAGTGATAATTTTGGCCCCATGCCAACTACAGCGTTCCAGGGAAAAAATCCTGATTTTACAGATGTAAAAACTGTGTACTACTATATGCTTGCTGAATTAAAGGACGCCACATCAAAAATGGATATTACCATACCGGCAGTACCATCGGATGTTTCAAAAGAAGATCCTGCCTATGGATTTAATTTTGCCAAATGGCAGGCCTATGGTAATTCGTTGCGGATGAGGTTAGCCATGCGCTTATCGGAAGTAGATGCAACAAAAGCCAGGGCCGAATTTGAAGATGCTGCCAAAGGCAATTTACTTACAGATGCATCGCAAACCTTAAATATAAAGGAAGGCCCGGATTGGAATGATCTTTCCGGTATGTATACACGCTGCTGGTATCAATTACCCGAATCAGTTACGCTTAATAACCTTATGACAAATCTGGGAGGAGTTACTTCACAAGCACAAATTCCATCAGTGATCAGTGATGCCCCAGGCCGTGCGGCTGCTATTGCGAACATTAAGCCAGCAGATTATGTAGGGCAACATTATCCTGCGCAATTGACAACAAAAACCAATAATCCATATTCAGCCTATTGGTTAGATGGATTACCAAATACAATAGATCCCCGGGCTTACCAGATTTTTTATATGCCCGGAAATAGTACGAACCCCTCATTTCCAGGTAATACTTGTGGAGCAGTCGACAACAATACATTGGCGAAGGTAAAGGACCTAAGCGGCGCTACAATTAAAACATTTGAGGCCAAATTTAGCTGGAACGGAACCCCGGATGGTAACTGGGATGTAAAAGGAGGTGTTCGTGATAAGTTATTTACTCCTGTGGATATTGGATTGGCAACAGGGATGGTACCATCTTTAAAAAATCAATTCAGAGACCATAGTCCAAGCAGAGTATTTTTTGCAGCCTGGGAAACTTATTTCCTATTGGCTGAAGGTGCAGAAAGAGGATGGGCCACGCCTGTAGATGGCCAAACTGCTTATGAAACAGGTATTGCAAAAAGCTTCGAATACTGGAGTGTTTCATCATACCTAAGTTCTTACATTGCTTCTGCAGATTATAACAGGGCTGGCACGTCTGTTAGCTGGGCACATACTACAGAACCCGGCAACAATCATGTGATGAATTATGTAGATGGAATTACAGGCACACCGGGAACGGCTACAATAGCATATCCGGTAAATAATTTATATAAAAACGGAACAGTAAGAAATGACCATATTACAAAAATTATAACCCAAAAATTTATAGCACAAACTCCATGGCTGCCTTTGGAAACATGGAGCGACCATAGGAGGCTTGGCTTGCCATTTTTTGAAAATGTGGTGCTGGAAGGGACTATACAAACATTGCCAGCATTAAATTCTTCTAATTATATGACCAGCAATCAACAATTTTTCCCACAAAGACTGAAATATCCTTCTGGGTTGCAAAACAGTAACGCAAATGGTTACAAACAGGCTCTGGGTGCTTTGGGTGGTGCCGATGCAATATTGACACCAATATGGTGGGCACAACATTAATAATGATGTATCAATGCCGTTAAGTTAAGGCCTTTCCTCTCCTTTGGAGAGGGTTGGGGTGAGGTAAAGACAAACATATAGATCCTTAACTTAACGGCATTGAATAATGTATATATAAATTACCTCTTTTTCAATGCGGTAGTTTTGTTTATTAAAAACAATAGGCCGGCCATACATGGCCCGGCCTATTGTTTTTAATAAACAATTCTTTTTGTGTTCTTATAAACGGAAATAAAAATTAATCTAAAATATTTCTCTGCATCTTACCATTTATGCGTGAAAAAAAGATGGCAATAAAATAGATATTGGCTGTAAATGGTTACCATGCTTTTGTAAAACGTTTTTTAAAAATGAAACAATTACTTTTTATAATTGGCTTTTTATATGCGAACATCATGATAAATAATATAAGTTTTAAAACCTTGAAAGTTCTTGCAGCACTAACTTTCAGCTTACTACTAACCGCAGCCGCAGCTGCGCAGCAAAATATCCACCCACAATCAGCCGAATACGAATGGCCTGCAGATACCCAAGTAAAATACAAGCTCGATAAGTGGCAAGACCAAAAATTTGGCATGCTCATACACTGGGGATTGTATTCAGCCGCAGGCATTATGGAGTCGTGGAATTTGTGTAGCGAAGATTGGATTGAACGTGATAGCACCATCGCATATGAAGCATATAAAAAATGGTATTGGGGTTTTAAAAATGATTTTAATCCGGTAAAATTTAACCCGGAAAGCTGGGCAAAAGCAGCTAAGGATGCAGGCATGAAGTATGTAGTTTTTACCACCAAGCACCACGATGGCTTTTGTATGTTTGATACAAAGCAGACAGATTTTAAAATTAGCGATGGCCCATTTGCCACAAACCCAAAAGCAGATGTTGCTAAATATGTGTTTGATGCTTTTAGGAAAGATGGCTTTATGATTGGCGCCTATTTTTCCAAGCCCGACTGGCATTCGGAAAACTTCTGGTGGCCTAAATACGCTACGCCGGATAGGAATACCAACTACGATATCCGCAAATTTCCGTGGCGCTGGAATAAGTTTAAAGACTATACTTTTAATCAGATAAGCGAACTGATGCACAACTATGGCGGCATAGATATTTTATGGCTGGATGGTGGCTGGGTGCGCCCGCTGCAAACCGTGAACGATGAAGTACGTGCCTGGGGAGCCGCCATACCACAATGGAGCCAGGATATTGACATGCCAAAAATTGCTGCCATGGCAAGAGAAGCACAGCCAGGCTTATTAGTGGTTGACCGTACAGTGCATGGCCCGTTCGAAAATTACCAAACACCTGAACAACATATCCCCGCAACGCAATTAAGTCATCCATGGGAAAGCTGCATGACGCTTGCCAACAACTGGGGCTTTGTACCAAATGACCAGTTTAAGCCGGCATCAAAAATCATTCATTCATTGATAGAAATTGTTGCTAAAGGAGGCAGCTTATTATTGGGCGTTGGCCCTAAGCCAGACGGGTTGTTTCCAGATGAAGCCACACAGTGCCTGGAAGAGATCGGCACCTGGATGAATAAGAATGGCGCTGCTATTTACAACACCCGTAACACAAAAAATTACAACGATGGCAGCACCTGGTTCACACAAAATAATACTACCGGCACACGGTATGCCTTGGTTTGTTTAAAAGATATAGAACCAATACCGGCAAGTATTAGCTGGAAATTAAACATCCCTAAAAAAGGTTCTAAAATAAAATGGCTGCCAACCGGCGAAACTGTTGCCTGGTCTGTAGCCGGCGATGTGGTTACGGTAAAAGTGCCAGCATCTTTAAGTAAAATAAAAGGTAGCACGCCTGCATTAGCATTTTCTTTTTTGCCTGTCGAATAAAATTTTATGTTTACTTTCAAACTTCAATAACTACGTATAAACTTATGAATAAAAATACAATTATAAAAAGGCTCGTAATGAGCTTTTTTGCAGCGATGCCCCTGCTCACATCTGCGCAGCAATTAATAAAATATGTTGACCCATTTATTGGCACTGGCGGCCACGGGCATACTTACCCCGGCGCACAGGTTCCTTTTGGTATGGTACAATTAAGCCCGGATAATGGCAGCGAAGGCTGGGACTGGAGCAGCGGCTACCATTATTCAGATTCAGTTATAGCAGGCTTTAGCCACATGCATTTAAGCGGTACCGGTATTGGCGATTGGTGCGATATTTCGGTGATGCCTTCCATTGGTTTTATCAATGATACCATTGCTATGTACCGTGAAAAGTTTTCTCATAAAAATGAAAAGGCAAGCCCGGGGTTTTATTCGGTAAAGCTGGATAATGGCATCAGCGCAGCTTTTACTACCACAGAAAGATGTGGGCTGCACGAATATACTTTCCCCAAAGGCGCCACACCAGTTATACGTTTTAACCTTGGCTTTGCCATTAATTGGGATAAGCCGCTTGATACATATATCAAACAGGTAAATGATTCTACGATTGTAGGGTACCGCTATTCAGAAGGCTGGGCGCACGTACAACGTGTTTATTTCGCCGCACGTACGGCTGTTCCTTTTACCAAATTATATTTATCAAATGGCAAAGAAAGCAGTAAGGGCACTAGCGCAAAAGGTACCGGTATTAAAGGCCAGTTAATGTTCCGCAACATGCAGGGAAAGCCCATTTTAATGAAGGTAGCTTTATCAACCGTAAGTACAGAAAAAGCCTTGTTGGCATTACAAGAAATACAAGGCTGGAACTTTGAAGCAGTAAAAAAACAAGCAGAAAATAAGTGGGAAAAAGAGCTGCAAAAAATCCTTGTTAAAGGGAAAGATGAAACAGCAAAAAAAGTTTTCTACACAGCACTTTATCATACTTGCATGGCACCTGCACTTTACTCAGATGCGGATGGCAGTTATCAGAATGTACAAGGCGAGGTAAAGAAGATGGCAACCGGGCAACGCTATAACGAGTTCTCTTTGTGGGATACTTTTCGTGCGCTCGACCCCTTATTTTCTTTAACACAACCCTTAAAAATTACGGAGTTCGTCAATACCATGCTGGCGTTTTATAAAGAGAATGGCTTGCTGCCTATTTGGGATATCAGCAGCTGGGAATCTAATACCATGACGGGTTACCACTCCATACCGGTTATTGCGGATGCCATCTTAAAAAATATAAAAGGCATTGATGTACCCGAAGCTTTTGCCGCCATGAAAAAGAGTGCCATGCAAGATATACGCGGCACAAATTTTTACCGCCAGTATGGTTATGTACCGCAGGATAAATATGGCAGCAGCGTAACCGTAACGGTGGAGTATGCCTACGATGACTGGTGTATTGCGCAGGTTGCAAAAAAGCTAGGCAAGCAAGATGATTATGAAACCTTTATGAAACGGTCTGCTTCGTGGAAGATTTTATTCGACCCTTCCACTGGTTTTATCCGTGCAAAAAATAGCGATGGAAATTGGGTAACGCCTTTCGATCCCTACCTTTCTGAGTACGATGATAAAAAGTCAATGTACACAGAAGGCAATGCCTGGCAGCACTCGTTTTTTGTGCCGCACGATGTACAAGGCCTTGCCAATGCACATGGCAGCGATGAAAAATTTATCCTTAAGTTAGATTCGCTATTTACAGTAAGCTCAACGCTAAACGGCGAAAATATACCGCCCGATGTAAGCGGCTTAATTGGGCAATACGCACATGGCAACGAACCAAGCCACCACATTGCTTACATGTATAGTTTTGTAGGTGCCGCCTGGAAAACGCAACAGCGTGTACGCATGATAGTAGACTCTATGTACCACGCCCTGCCTGATGGTTACGCAGGCAATGAAGATTGCGGGCAAATGAGCGCTTGGGGCGTTTGGAGCATGGCAGGCTTGTATCCAGAAAACCCATCCAGCGGCCAGTATGTGTTCGGCAGTCCGCAATTTGAAGAAGTAAAGTTTAACCTGGCAGGTAATAAAACATTTATCATAAGGGCAAAAAATACAGCGAAAAGCCATCCATATATTCAATCGGCTTTGCTAAATAATAAGCCCTATACAAAAACATATATCGCCCATGCAACAATACTGGCGGGAGGAATTTTAGAATTTGCAATGAGCGATAAGCCCAATAAAGAATTTGGCAAGGCAGCAACATCAAGGCCAACATCGGCAACAAAAGAAAAGTAAAAACTATACCTATAAATAATGGGTATAGGCATCGGATGGCCTTAAGCCCCTTTCCCCCGGAGAGGGGTTGGGGTGAGGCCTAGCAGGGCTTGCCAGTAATAAAACAAAAAACAATAAACACAAAACACAAAACGATAAACATACTTGTCATGAAAAGAAATGAATTTATAAAAACAACCGGCATGCTAACCGCAGGCCTGTTATTGAAAGACCTTGCCTTTGCACAAACATATCCGCAATACCCAACAGTAAGGGTGCCATTGGATAAAAGAAAATTCCATAGTAATGCTGTAGAGGCTGCTATCACTGAGTTTCAAGCCAAAGTGCCTAACAAGGAACTGGGCTGGCTATTTGAAAATTGTTTCCCAAACACGCTGGATACAACTGTTGATTTTTCGATAGTTGATGGCAAGCCGGATACCTATGTTATAACCGGCGACATAGATGCTATGTGGATGCGGGATAGCACCGCACAGGTATGGCCGTACCTGCATTTAATAAAAGCTGATAAAGATTTACAGCATTTAATAGCTGGCGTTATTAACCGCCAGGTACGTAATATTTTAAAAGATCCTTACGCCAATGCATTTTATAAAGATGCCAGCAAAGTAAGCGAATGGAAGACTGACCTTACCACCATGCAACCAGGCATACACGAGCGCAAATACGAAATTGATTCGCTATGTTACCCCATTAGGCTAGCCTATAATTATTGGAAATTAACCGGCGACATAACTCCGTTTGATGCGCAATGGATAGAAGCAATCAAAACAATTTTAAAAACCTTTAAAGAGCAGCAAAGAAAAACCAGCCACGGCCCTTACACTTTTCAACGCACTACGGCTTACGCTACCGATACGGTGCCAATGGGTGGTTATGGTTACCCGGTAAAGCCTGTAGGCCTTATCTGCTCTATGTTTCGCCCAAGCGACGATGCTACTGTATTTCCTTTTTTGATCCCTTCCAACTTTTTTGCAGTCACCAGTTTACGGCAGGCTGCCACTATGGTAAAGCAAATTGCTAAAGATGATGCACTGGCTTTGGAATTAAAAGCACTGGCTGATGAGGTTGATAAAGCCTTGCAGCAACATGCCATTATCAACCATCCGCAGTTTGGTAAAATTTATGCGTATGAGGTAAACGGCTTTGGCAGTTATAATTTAATGGACGATGCTAACGTGCCGAGTTTATTATCGCTTCCTTATTTGGATGCGGTTAAAAATACAGATCCAATATACATCAACACCCGTAAAATGCTACTCTCTAATAACAACCCATTTTTCTTTAAAGGCAAGGCAGCAGAGGGTATTGGCGGCCCACATGTAGGTATGGATATGGTATGGCCGTTAAGTATTGTTGTGCGTGGGCTTACTAGCAACAACGATGCGGAAATTAAAGCTTGCATTAAAACCCTGCAAAATACGCATGCGGATACAGGCTTCATGCACGAGTCGTTCCATAAAGACGATGCGAAAAAATTCACCCGTTCATGGTTTGCCTGGGCCAATACAATTTTTGGCGAACTGTTATGGGAAGTATATAAAACCAAGCCGCATTTATTGGCTTAAAATACAAATACATAATACAATTTTTGTCCCGGCCAATACATAGCTATGTGGTACTTCGGTGGCGTCGCACGCTTGTACATTTGTTTTTCAATTCAGCTTTTATCACCAGGTGTAGAGCGTATTAGTAAGGTTAGCTTATTAATACGCCTCCCCGCCCTCCAAAGGAAGGTTCTTAAAGTATTCAAATGTATAAGCTTACCAAATTCGCAGAGTCAAGAACCCTCCTTTGGAGGGCAGGGAGGCTGCCTTTTAAAAAAGTGTACACTTTAAATACAGCACGGCCTTATAATTAATGAATGAAGTAGCAAATTTAGGAGGAGCTCAACCTAGGTATATCGTACAAGAGTGCGACGCCTGTGAAGATCCACATAGTTGCTGTATTTGCCCGGCCAACTAAAATAATAATTATGGAAAACAAATATTCTTGTAGGTACGGGCTAACGTTTTTGCTACTACTATTTTATATCGTGCACTTACTTTCCGCACCAATAAATAAATACTGACATTATCCGTAACAAAATGAAATTTCCAAAAAAGTGAAATACAAAACAGCTTTTGCCGTACACAAAATGGTGAAATATTATTAACTTGTTACAAATTCTTTTTGGTAACTCAGTGGGCTTTTGCCGGTTATCTTTTTAAAATATTGGTGAAAGCTGGTGAAGTTATGGAAGCCGCTTTCGAAGCACACTTGCTTGATGCTGAGGTTATCTTCTATCAATAATTTGCAGGCATGCCCAACCCTTAGTTCAATTAAAAATTGCGAGTATGTTTTGCGGGTTCGGCTTTTAAAAAACCGGCAAAAAGAATGTGGGCTTATGTTGGCAACGCCGGCAATTTCTTCCAGTGCAATCTTATCTTTAAAATTCATTACCGAATACTCGTAAATATCATTGATCCTGTTTTTTTCACTGTCTACCAAATCGTAGTTAAACCCCATAGAGGATAAGGCTTTCACGTCTTTGCACTTAGCGATAAACTCAAGCGCTGTTATCAGCAATACCAACCTTTGCGGCCCTTCAGCTTCTAATAACTGCTGCATTATATCAGCTACTTTCTTAGCGGTGTCGCCATAAATATGCAGCCCTCGCCTGCCTTTTTCCAGTATCATTTTAATGGGCGCATTTTCAGGTAATTGAAGAAAATTGCCGCCCCAAAAATCTTCGCAAAAATGCACTACCCTTGTATCTGCTGCAAGTGTTGGCTGGCTGGTAAAATACGCATCATCAAAGCGCCAGTAATGTGGCAGGTTAGCGCCTACAAGTACCACATCGCCCGCAGAAAAACGTTCAATGCTGTCGCCAACAAATTGCGTGCCTTCACCTTTTTCAAAATGTATAAGTTCAACCTCTACATGGTAATGCCAGCGGTTATTTACATGCGGCACAAGGTCTCGCCGCACACTAAATGAATAATTAGGCCCCTTAGAAACTTTAAGTAATTGTGGAAGCATGCAAAGCGTTTGGCAAATAGTGAACAATAATATAATTAGTAATTTACCTTTTTTTATTAAAGATGGATTATTTTGTTTAGTTTAAAAATATGGGCTGGTATGCGGTGTTTAGGTAATTGCTTGCTTTTTTATAAGTGTTTAAGTTGGCTGTGTGGGTTTTAAATTTGTATATTGGCTTGCTTGTTTTTCAATATTGCCACTACCCATAGCGTTGTGGCACTTAACTATTTTTCCCTGTCTGGTTATGGTATTTACCTATAGTTAATAAGCTTTTCAACTGGAATAGAATTTTGTACTGATAAAATTATTAAAATTAGTTGGCGATAATAAGCACAATAAATGATGCTTTAAAAAGGTTAAATAGCAGCGGCAAATAATGGCTTCAGTTTTACAGCGTTACATTTCTTTTACAATTTTTAAAATTGCAATGCCAATAATGTTGAATAGTTAGCCAATGTACAGGATGGAAATTGTGATTAAAATTTCTTTCTTTTGTTAGACATACTTTTACATAATTATTCCGCAAGGTTGATGGCCCCGGCAATTTTATTAAAAAAATGTGGTGCTTAAAATAAGCGCTAATAATTTTTGCCTGGATGATACACATAAGCAGGTTACAATGTACCCACAGGTAGCTTAATAGTATGGCTGACGCTGATGGCGTATAGAAAAGTAAATTAAAATTTTAAAATCAAGTAATTAATAAGATGGATAATCATATAAGTACCGCACAGCCTTTTTTAAAAATCCACCCGGCTGATAACGTATTGGTTGCCTTGAAGGAACTTCCTAAAGGCACAGATATTTTATATGATGAAAAACATTTTTTACTAAAAGAAAATGTAGGCGCCAAGCATAAGTTTTTTATACACGATATGGCTGCCGGCGATGCAGTAATAATGTATGGCGTGTTGGTGGGCAAGCTGCAAAATGATATCCTGCAAGGGCAGGCAATGACGACTACAAATACCAGGCATGCCGCTGGCGAATATGCTTACCGGGATGCTCACTATAGCTGGTACCCGCCAGATATTACCAGGTTTATCGGGCGTACATTTAATGGATATAAACGTAGCGATGGCAGGGTTGGCACGGCTAATTACTGGCTTTTTGTACCGATGGTTTTTTGTGAGAACCGCAACCTTGATGTTATTAAAGAAGCGCTGCATAAGGAATTAGGCTATGCATTGTCTGATAAATACAACCGCTTTACCAGGCAGCTACTGCAAGCTTTTAATGAAGGCAGCGACACCACTGCGCTCGACCTGGTACCGGAAGAAAGCAACCATAAGGAACGTTACTTTAAAAATATTGATGGCATAAAATTTTTAAACCATACAGGCGGCTGCGGTGGCACCAGGCAAGATGCAGAAACGCTGGGCGCATTATTGGCTGCTTACGCCGACCATCCTAATGTAGCGGGCGTAACGGTGCTAAGCTTAGGCTGCCAGCATTTACAGACAGATTATTTTTTGAGTGAATTAAAAAAGCGCAATCCAAATTTTGATAAGCCATTGTTTACGTTTGAGCAGCAAAATATAAATAGCGAAGAGCAACTGATTTATGAAGCCATCCGCACTACTTTTAAAGGGTTGGTAGAAGCTAACAAAGCAGTGCGTCAGCCTGCCCCTTTAAGTGCGTTGACTATCGGCGTTAAATGTGGTGGCAGCGATGGTTTTAGCGGTATATCCGCTAACCCGGCAGTGGGGTTTGCATCTGATATAATTGTTGCTTTAGGTGGCAAGGTATTGCTGGCCGAATTTCCTGAATTGTGCGGTGCAGAACAAGAACTGATTGACCGCTGCGTTACCAAAGAATCAGCCGAAAAATTTATGCGCTTGATGAAGGCTTATAGCGATACAGCACTTAGCGTCGGTTCTGGGTTTCACATGAACCCATCTCCCGGTAATATAAAAGATGGGCTGATAACCGATGCCATAAAATCTACCGGAGCTGCAAGAAAAGGCGGCACGTCCCCGGTGCAGGATGTGTTGGATTATACCGAGCCTGCAACGAAGCCAGGCTTAAGCTTAGTGTGCACGCCAGGCAATGACGTGGAGGCAACTACCGGCAAAGCAGCATCCGGCGCCACCCTTATTTTATTTACAACCGGCTTAGGCACACCCACAGGCAACCCCGTAGCACTAACTATAAAAGTATCTACCAACACATCGCTTGCCAAAAGGATGGGCGACATCATCGACATTGATACCGGCCCAATCATAACCGGCGAAAAAACAATACAGCAAATGGGCGAAGAAATTTTAGAGTATTGTATAAGGGCCGCCAGCGGCGAGGTTACACCTAAAGCAGTGCTGCTGGGGCAAGATGATTTTATTCCCTGGAAGAGGGGTGTAAGCCTATAATTATCAAGCCTTCAATTCATGGGGTGGCATCTAATCAAAATCATCAATATTCTTTATAAAAAATGCCTGTCAATTTAAACTGACAGGCATTTTTATATACAGATAATAATAGTTATTTTAATAGTTTCATGTTATGCATGCACATCGGCTTATTGTTTTTTTTGGAAGCCTATAAATTTATCCAGCACCCTTACAATATCTATCTTACTTCCTTTCTTTAAATTTAATAGCATGCTAATATAGCTTACTAATTTACTAAAATCATTCAATTTTTCTGCTTCGCAGGATAGTAGCAGCTAATAAAAATTGGGTAATCCTTTTTAGTCATAATCGCATATAACTCAATGTCAGTAAGCACTTCATCGCTTTTACCTAAAACTTGACCTTAATTTTTTTAACCTAGCTAACGCCAGTTTTAAAAATTTTACAAATCCAAAAAGTACGGAGTATTGCAAAAAATTGGCAAATCATTAAGCTAAATAATCAACTGCTTGGAAATAGGTTTTGAATACAATAGTTTTAATTAACGATTGATAATACTATTTTGTTTCGATGATTTGCAGTTTAAAATAACGCTTCAATAACCATTTTAATTTCTTCACCAAAAACAAATTGCCATGAAAGATTCTTTGTTGCCAGGAGTAAGAAAAGTTTTAAAAAAAGGGATGCCATATCCGTTATCTTCTCTTCAGGGCATCTTTCTTTTTTGCTTATGTTTTTTTTCTACCAGCCTTTTTGCACAGCAAACTGTAACTGGTAAAATTACTGCTGGTGATAAGCCCGCAGCAGGTGCCAGCGTAAATGTAAAGGGCACATCTACAACCACCCAAACAGACGAAAGTGGTGTGTTTACTATTAGCGCACCTGCCAATGGTACACTGGTAATAACTTCTGTAGGTTTTGGTGTAGAAGAAGTAAAAGTTACAAAAGCGCCGCTGGCAATTACGCTGCAATCTACATCGCAGCAAATAGGCGAAGTAGTAGTTATTGGTTATGGCTCTGCTAAAAAGCGCGACCTCACCGGTGCAGTCGCCAGCATTAAAGGCGATGACCTAAGAACGGGTACAGCGGCCGATGCTTCAGGCTTATTGCAGGGCAAAGCTGCGGGCGTGGTGGTACAAAATAGCGGCGGTGCCCCCGGGCAGGCACCGGCAATTGTTATAAGAGGTTCAGGCACCTTCGGCAACGATCAGCCGTTGTATATTATTGATGGGATGATTGCTTCTTCAATGGCCTTTATCAACCCAAACGACATTGCTTCAATCGAGGTATTGAAAGATGCATCTGCCGCAGCAATTTATGGTAGCCGTGCTGCTAATGGCGTAGTGCTTGTTACAACAAAAAGTGGTACCAGCGGCGAAATAAAAATAAATTTTAGCGCAAAATACGGATCGCAAAGGCCTACTAATACACTAAAGTTTTTGAATGCCCGCCAGTACGCAGATTGGAACAACCAGGCGCATGATAACGATGGTACGCCACGTGGCCCTTTAAATGATAATCTTTTTAACCCTGCCATAAACACAGATTGGCAAAAACTTTCTTTAGGCACTGCGCCTTTAAGCGATTATAATTTAAGCGTTTCCGGGGGTGGGCAGTATTCTAAATTTTTCTTGTCTGGCGAATATTTTGACCAGAAAGGTATTGTGGTAGACTCCCGTTTTAAGCGGTATGCGGTTAGGGCGAATTCCTCTTTTACCAAAGGGAAATTTAAGCTCACAGAAGCATTGTCTATATCAAGGTCTATCAATAATCCTAATACCTATTTTGGCAGGGAAAGAGGCGAGCTACCAATAATGCCTGTGTACGATAGCACCAAGCTAGGTGGCTTTGCCGGGCTAGAACCCGCTGCAGCAGGCGTTAACAGGATTATCAACTGGTATGGACGGGCTTTGCTGGATAATAACTTATACACTACCGACCAGGCATTAGGCAATGTAGGGCTTGAGTTTGAAATTGTTAAAGGGTTAAAATATAAGATGAACCTTGGCATAGATTATTCCATTTACCATGAGTTCGATTATTCGCCCGCCTTCTTCATGAGTACCTCGCAGGAAGCCAGCCAGGACCAATCTACTTTGGGTGAAAACTTTACCCGTAGCCTAACAACATTGGTAGAACATACGCTGAATTACAGCCATAATTTCGGTGATCATCACCTGGAAGTGTTAGCAGGCTACACCTCGCAAACAGGTAACGCCCGTGCAGTAGGCGCAAATGCAGATACCTATCCCTCAAACCAGTTGCAGGTTGTAGATGCAGCCTCTAACAGGCTGGCCAGTGGCAGCTTGCAGGAAGCAGGGCTGCAATCAGTTTTAGGTAGGGTTACCTACAATTACCAATCTAAATACTTACTAACGGCTACGATTAGGCGTGATGGCTCTTCCAAGTTTTTATATCCCAAAAACACTTATGGCAATTACCCCTCCTTTTCCCTGGGCTGGCGTGCAAGCGAAGAAAAATTCTTCCCTAAAAATACCATCATAAGCGACCTTAAATTTCGTGGTAGCTACGGTACATTAGGCTCTCAAAATATCCCTAATTACATCACTGCTTCCACCTTAAACATCAATGCAGGCTATTACTTTGCCGGTGGTGTGCAAAATGGTGTAGGGCTTACAAATTTTTCTAACCCTAATATTAAATGGGAGTCATCCAGGACAACCGATATTGGTACAGATATTAGTTTGCTAAAAGGTAAAATATTAATAACGGTAGATTATTTCAACCGGCGGTCATACGATATCCTGGCAAGCATACCCATCCCAATTTATGGTGGTGCAGGTAGCAGCCTTACAAAAAATGCAGCTTCTGTAAGCAATAAAGGTGTAGAGTTTTCAGCAACTTACAATCATCCTCCGGTATCGGCAGGCGGGTTTAAATATTCTATTACGGGCATCTTTACCGCTATTAAAAATAATGTTATCGCATTGGGCGATGGCGTTAGCCCTATTACCGGCGGCGGTTTTACGCAAGAAAGCTTAACAGCAACCCGTACTGACGTTGGGCATCCGATAGGAAGCTTTTGGGGATACCAGGTATTGGGCGTTTACCAAACAGCAGATGAGGTGGCAAAAGATGGGCGTACCGACGCAAGGCCCGGAGATTTTAGGTTTAGTAAAGACCAGACGTGGCTCGGCAGCCCCTTCCCTAAATTTGATTATGGGCTTACATTTAGCGCTGCCTATAAAAACTTCGACATGAATATGTTTTGGCAGGGCGTACAAGGCAATAAAGTTTGGAACGCTAAAAGAGCCTGGCAGTACACGTTTGATTATGGTAGTGGAAAGGTAACGGATGTGTTGAACTCCTGGACGCCGCAAAATACCAACACAAATTTATCAAGGGCATCATTTATAGATCCGGCCAATAATAAAAGGTCTTCTTCTTATTATGTAGAAGATGGCTCTTACCTAAGGCTTAAAACATTGAGCATCGGGTACAATCTTCCTGCATACATCATCAATAAATTAAAGATTACCAGTGCACGTTTTTATGTAAGCGGGCAAAACCTTATCACCATTACAAAGTATAAGGGATATGACCCAGAAGTTGGCCGTAGCGACCTTACCGGTTTGTTTAGCGTAGGCGTAGATGTATCCGCTTATCCGCAGGCAAAACTAATTAGTGCAGGTATCGATCTATCATTTTAAATTATTGTTTTATGAAAAAAATATTTGAAAACAACAAGCTCTTAAGATTTTTTATATTGTTGCTATGCCTGGTTACGGTGCCTGCCTTATTGCAGAACTGTAGCAAAAAAAACTTGGATGTAACTAATCCCAATGCATTACCGGTAACCGCTTTTTGGAAAACCAAAGGCGATGCCGAAAAAGGTTTAGTTGCCTGCTACGGCCCGCTAACAAGTATCCAGGGCTGGGGCCGTATGTTGGGGGCCATCCTAACAATTCAGCGGGGCGATGACGTAAATCCCTTTCCCAGCACTGGTGTACAGGATGCAGGTACTTTTTTATCAACGCCTGTTGATGGGCGTGTAGGCGAGGGTTGGGGCGAATTGAATGCCATTGTTGCCCGGGCCAATGCGGTTATATTTAATGTGCCCAACATTTCGATGGATGCCGCTGAAAAGGCCAGGATATTGGGCGAGGCCTATTTCATGCGGGGGCTTGGGCATTTTTATTTAGTGAACTTGTGGGGCAATATACCACTCATTTTAAAACCCATCGAAGCCGTCAACGATTTATTTATAAGCCAGTCTCCACAAGCAGATGTATGGGCGTCTATAATCGCTGATTTTAAAGATGCACAAAGCCGCTTGCCGGATACATGGGATGCTAATAACATCGGCAGGGCAACCTGGGGAGCCGCAACAGCAATGTTAGGCAAGTCGGATTTGTTTACCCAAAAATGGGCGGATGCAGCAACTGAATTTAAAAAGATAATCGATAAGCCAGCGCTATATAAATTGGTGCCTAACTACCAGGATAATTTTTTAGAAGCCACCAATAACAATGCGGAATCTATTTGGGAGCTTCAATACCAAAGCACACCAACAGGCAACTGGGGAACCAGCGGCACGGCTAACCCTTTGCGTGGCCAGGCTTGGGAAGCGGATGTTGCGCCAGTAGGTTATACCAGCCAGGGAACAACCACTGTAAACCAATGGGTATTCAATCTTTTTATGGAACAAAAAACGAAGGATAATAAAATTGACCCAAGGGCTTATGCAACCATTAACTGGGATTATCCGGGTGCCAAAGTTTATCAGGATGATTTTCAAAAAGCGTTGAATGGTGCTAACCGTAACAAAATATGGGTACGCAAATACCTTAATTATGATAGGACAAGCTCGCTTACGCCCGGCAGTTGGGGCTATGCAAATAATAACCGCCGAATGATACGTTTGGCAGATGTGCTGCTAATGTATGCCGAAGCAAAAAACGAAGCTGGTAGCGCTGATGCAACGGCTTATGGTGCTATTAACAGCGTAAGGGCAAGGGCTAATATGCCTGATATAACGCCCGGCTTAGGGCAGGCTGCTTTTCGTGTTGCTGTAAGAAGGGAACGTGCTTTAGAGCTATCGCTGGAGGGTGACCGCGTGTTGGATTTGTTAAGATGGGGCACCATGGCTGATGTATTTATAGCGCACCCTGAATACCGCAGCAACAGTGGCGGCGTGTTTGTAAAAGGTAAGCATGAGTACCTTCCAATACCACAAAACGACATTAGCGCAAACCCAAAAATCAAACAAAATCCAGGTTACCAATAATTTGTAGGCTAATATTTTTTTGATTGATAAAATAATTCTATAAACACATAATATCCTGTGTATCTTTTGCTAGCCTTGGCTTATTGCCGGGCCGGTAAACCTACTGAAAAAATGACCATAATTTTTTTACATCTAAAATTTCTTTATGAAAAAAATACCTGGCTTTGCGCTGTTTATAGCAGCCCTTTTATGTACTAACGTGGCAGTATATGCGCAAGCTAAATTATCTATCGGCAATGAAACCGCCCAACAAAAAAAACAACGTATGAAATGGTGGACGGATGCCCGTTTCGGCATGTTTATCCATTGGGGCTTGTATGCATTGCCAGCCCGCCACGAGTGGGTAAGGAACCATGAACATATAACCAACGAAACTTACCAAAAATATTTTGACGAGTTTAACCCCGACCATTTTGAACCAAAAAAATGGGCGAAGGAAGCAAAGGCCGCAGGCATGAAATACGCCGTACTCACCACAAAGCATCATGAAGGCTTTTGCTTGTTTGATAGTAAGTACACTGATTATAAAGCACCCAACACTGGCGCAAAGCGCGACCTGGTAAAGGAATACGTAGATGCCTTTAGGGCAGAGGGCATTAAAATAGGTTTTTATTATTCTTTGATAGACTGGCACCACCCTGATTTTCCGGTTGATAAATACCATCCGTTACGGCCTACTGATGAAAACGATTCCGCGGCTTATGCAGTTTTAAACAAGGGCAGGGATATGGCGAACTACCGTAAGTATTTATACAACCAGGTTACAGAGCTATTATCAAATTACGGTAAGATAGATATACTGTGGCTCGATTTTTCTTACCCTGAAAAATTTGGCAAGGGTAAAAACGATTGGGATGCAGTGAATTTACTAAAGCAAATAAGAAAATTGCAGCCAGGCATAATTGTAGACAACAGGCTTAACCTGGAAGACTACACCGATGGTGCCGATTTTGTTACGCCAGAACAAGTAAGCCCTAAAGAACTGGAAAGCTACAAAGGAAAAGTTTGGGAAACCTGCCAAACATTTTCAGGCTCCTGGGGATATTTTCGTGATGAAGATACCTGGAAAACGCACCGCCAATTGCTTGATCTGTTGATTACTTCTGCCAGCAACGGGGGCAACCTTATTTTAAACGTTGGCCCAACTGCCCGTGGCGAATTCGATTACCGTGCTACCAATGCGCTCGATAGCCTCTCGCAATGGATGCATGCCAATAGCAATGCCATTTACAGTTGCACTTTTGCACCAGAAACATACGCTGTGCCTGGCAATGACAAGCTTACTTACAACCCTGTTACAAGGCGCTTGTATGTACACTTGTTTGATTACCCGGCCGATGGTGCTGTTACCTTAAAAGGGTACAAAGGCAAAATTAAATATGCGCAATTCCTGCATGATGATTCTGAGCTACAGTATAAAGTGCAGGGAGATGATATCATTTTATCTGTACCACAAAAAAAGCCAGGGTACGAAATACCTGTGGTAGAACTGGTGTTACAATAAAGGTACGATATACATATTATTGCCGCTTTTTAGGTACATTCAACAAAGCTTTGTCGTAACATCATGAAAAATAAATTACTGCATTTTTGTTGGGTACTTGCGTCGTTGTTTTTTTTATGTACTTGTAAAAATAGGGAAGAAGTGCTTTTTACAAAGCTATCGTCCGGCACCACCGGCATCAAGTTTTCTAATACCATTACAGAAAATGATTCCATAAATATCCTAAGCTACTATTACTGTTACAACGGCGGCGGCGTAGGTATTGGCGATTTTAATAATGATGGTTTGCAGGATGTTTTTTTTACCGGCAATATGGTTTCATCAAAGCTGTACCTCAATAAGGGCAAGCTACAGTTTGAAGATGTAACTCAGGCTGCTGGCGTATCTACAAGCAATTGGATAATGGGCGTATCTGTTGTGGATATTAATAATGATGGCTGGCTGGATATATACCTGAACGTTGCCGGCCCTAATAATAAACATACGCACCATAACTTGTTGTTCATCAACCAGGGCGTAAAAAATGGTGCTGTTTCTTTTAAGGAAGAGGCTGCGGCTTACGGGTTAAACGATAGTTCTTTCTGTGTGCAATCTGCCTTTTTTGATTACGACAATGATGGAGATTTAGATATGTACTTGCTAACGAACGATGTAGATGGCGTAGAAAAAACATTTGTAAACCCTGCCGTTTACCCGATTACAAGAGGGCGTACGGTGGACCGTTTATATGAGAATGTGGGCGACTCTGCAGGGCATCCAATGTATAAAGATGTATCAAAGCAAGCAGGCATTACAGAAGAAGGGTATGGGCTGGGTTTGGCTATCGCCGATTTAAATGGAGATGGCTGGCCAGATGTGTATGCCGCTAATGATTTTATGCCCAATGACCAGCTGCTCATCAACCAAAAAAATAAAACTTTTAAAGAGTGTGCCGCACAAAGCATGCGCCACCAAACATATAATGGCATGGGGGTGGATGTAGCCGATATCAACAACGATGCCAAGCCGGATATTATGGTAATGGATATGCTGCCTCAAAATAATGAAAGAAGGAAAACGATGATTGCCAGGGCTGATAATGAAAACTTTGCGTTGCGGCAAAAAGCGGGTTATGTAGATGAATACATGCGTAACACTTTGCAGCTAAACCAGGGCACTGGCGCAGATGGTACTACTTACTTTTCTGACATTGCGCAAATGGCGGGTGTAAATGCAACTGATTGGAGCTGGAGCGTACTGCTGGCTGATTTTGATAATGATGGCTGGCGCGATAGCTACGTCACCAACGGTTTTGCCAAAAATATAACCGACCTTGATTTTTTAAGCTACAATGCGGATAACAATACTTTTGGCACGGTTGCGGATAAAATAAAAAGTACCAGAGATATGCTGGGCAAACTTAAAGGCATCCATATATCTAATTATATGTTTAAAAATAATAGCCGGTTGGGCTTTGATGATGTAACCGATAAATGGGGCTTAAAAAATGTGTCTTATTCTAATGGGGCTGCTTATGTGGATTTAGATAATGATGGCGATTTAGATATCATCACCAACAATATTAATGAAGAAGCATCGGTGTATGAAAATACAGCGAGCAATAAAAAAGAGAAAAATAATTACCTGCAAGTTGCGCTAAAAGGCAGTAGTAAAAATGTAAATGGCATTGGTGCTACCATCAATTTATTTTATGGTGCTGATAAAAGCTATGCTTACGTCTCTCCTGTAAAAGGTTATCTCTCCAGCATGAATATGCCCTTATCTTTTGGCACCGGCAAACATGCAATGATTGATTCGCTTGTTGTAATATGGGCAGATGGAAAGACGCAGGTGATCAATAATATACAGGCTAACCAGCAACTTAAAATTAACTATAAAAGTTCAACTGAAAATCAATCTGCACCCTTTATTGATCAGCCATTCTTTACCAATGCAAACAACCAGTACGATGTTCATTACAAGCAGGTAGAAAATGAGTATAACGATTTTAACGAAGAATCTTTGCTGCCTAAAATGTACTCAAAAAAGGGGCCTGGCATTGCTGTCGGAAAAATAAATGGCAATGATGCGGACGCCTTCTTTATTGGCGGTTCAGCGGGCAACAAAGGCACCTTATTTACACCCACAAGCACAGGCACATTCACACAAAAAAAGATAAACGGGCAAGATGCAAAGTATGAAGACATGGGCGCTTTATTTTTTGATGCGGATAGCGATGGAGACCAGGATTTATACGTAGTTAGTGGTGGCAACGAATTTAAAAATCAGCCAAATGCTTACCAGGATAGGTTATACCTCAATGATGGCAAAGGTAATTTTATAAAAGATGAACAGGCGTTGCCGCAAACTATATCCAGCGGAAGCTGTGTTGTGGGGGCAGACTTTGATAAAGATGGCGATATAGATTTATTTAGGGCGGGTAGCAATTCGCCTGGAGCTTACCCTGTATCGCCACGCAGTTATTTGTTTAGGAATGAAAAGGGAAAGTTTGTAGATGTAACCAAAGAAGTTGCACCGGGATTGATGGATATCGGTATGGTAACATCCGCCGTATGGAGCGATTTTGATAATGATGGATGGGTAGATTTGATAGTCGTGGGCGAGTGGATGCCACCTACTTTCTTTAAAAACGAACATGGAAAACTAGTAAATGTAAGCAAGCAATCAGGCATGGAAAATACCAATGGCTGGTGGACCAGTATTTACCCAGTAGATATCGATAATGATGGCGACATAGATTATGTTGTTGGCAATATGGGCACTAATGTAGATTATAAGCCAACACCAAAAAGACCTATAGAATTGTTTTATGCAGACTTTGCCGGCAATGGAAAAATGCAGCCTGTAATATCCTGTTATATTATGGACGAGACTGGCGAGAAAAAGCGTTTTCCGTTTAATTTTAGGGATGATATCTTTAGAGTGATGCCAGCGTTAAAAAAGCAGTTTTGGAATTATGACTTGTTTGGCAAAGCTACGTTAAAGGATATTTTCAAGTCCGATGCATTGTCAAAAGCAACCCATCTTCAGGCAGATATTTTTGAAAACTGTATCCTTGAAAATAAAGGCGGTGGCACATTTACCATCAGGCCATTGCCCGTAGAAGCACAATTATCCTGTATCAACGGCATCCTGGCAACGGATTATGATGAGGATGGTAATATTGATTTAATAGTGGCGGGCAACTCGCACTCCACCGAAGTAGTATATGGCTGGATGGACGCGTCTTTGGGCGTATTGCTGAAGGGGGATGGTAAAGGAAATTTTGCCGTAGTGCCTCCACAAAAAAGCGGGCTGTTCTTAAGCGGGGATATTAAGGGGCTTGCCAATTTATATGATGTAAAAGGTAATGGGATTATTATCGCTGCTGCAAATTCTGACAGTTTAAAAATACTATGCCCGGCAAAAAAATCAGCAACAAAAATATTTTATGCAGCTCCGCTGGATGCTTATGCAATTATCACTTTTAAAGATGGGCATAGAGGCAGGCAGGAGTTTTATTATGGTGGCGGTTACTTGTCGCAATCTGCGAGGGCAATAAAAATTAACGAGTTGGTACAATCGGTACAAGTGGTAGATTCAAAAGGCAACAAACGCAATATTCAATTTTAATAAGCACGATTAAATATAATGAGATGAAAAAAATAAGCTTACTTTTCTTTATACTGTGCTCTTTGTGTTTAGCATCTGCACAACAGTTTGAACCCAATTGGGCATCGCTCAATACCCGTAAAATGCCGCAATGGTTCCAGCAGGATAAGTTTGGTATCTTCATCCATTGGGGGGTGTACTCGGTGCCATCTTATGCACCTGTAATACCTAACAGCGGGCTTAGTTATGCGGAGTGGTACTGGTACCAGCTAAACGCAAAGCAAAAAGATTTTGTTGCTTTTCATGATAAGAATTATGGGGCAGATTTTCAATACCCGCAATTTGAAAAACAATTTAAGGCAGAGATGTTCGACCCACAGGCATGGGCAGAAGTGTTTAAAAAATCAGGTGCTAAATACGTAGTGCTAACCTCCAAGCACCATGAGGGCTATTGCTTATGGAACAGTGCAGAGGCAGACCGTGATTGGGGCCACCCATGGAACGCCGTAACAGGCACGCCTAAACGTGATGTGCTGGGCGACCTTACAACTGCGGTAAGGGCTGCCGGTTTAAAGATGGGCTATTACTATTCTTTATATGAATGGTTTAACCCTTTATGGTTGAGCGATAAAAAACGCTTTGTGTCAGCGCATATGATACCGCAGTTTAAAGACCTGGTAACTAAATATAAGCCATCCATTATTTTCTCTGATGGCGAGTGGGAATTATCCGATACGGCATGGAAAAGCGAGGAGTTACTGGCTTGGCTTTTCAACCAGTCGCCGGTGGCAAAAGAAGTAGTTGTGGATGACCGGTGGGGCAATAACACACGTGAGAAACATACGGGCGCAACATATACTACATCCGAGTATGGAAGCGGCATGGATGCCAGCGTAACATGGGAAGAAAGCCAGGGCATAGGGCACTCCTATGGCTACAACCGAAATGAAAAATTGGAAGATTATAAAAACAGCCACGACCTTATTTTGATGCTGGTAGACATAGTATCGAGAGGAGGTAATTTGCTATTGGATATAGGGCCAACGGCCGATGGGCGCATTCCAGTAATTATGCAGCAGCGCCTTACAGATATAGGTACGTGGCTGCTAACCAATGGTGAGGCTATCTACGGTACAAAGGCTTATAAAAAGCCCTATCAATGGAGCCCGGGAAAAATGAGGGAAAAGAAAGGGCAGGCCTTTATGTCGGGCTACAGCATTAGCGACCAGGTAAAGCCAAGCACTGAATATGCGCACATCGAAAACTTTTTTACCATCAAAGGAAAAGACTTGTATTGTGTAGTGCTAAGCTATGGTACCCAATTGCGGCTGCGGGATTTTAAAGCTGCTGCAGGAGCTACGGTAAGTATTTTAGGTTGTAATAAGCCATTGGTTTTAAAACAAGCAGGCAAAGATTGCACGGTAGATCTCTCAGGGATAAAGCCAGGTGATATTTCCGACGGATTATTTGTGGTAAAGCTTACCAATGCGCTGTAATGTTTCATCTTTTAAAATGTAATTATGGCCGTACAAAGAGATACTGCAAGAAGAAAATTTATACAACAAATAACTACTTTAGGCGCAGCAGCAATTGTTGCGCCTAAGTTGTTGGTTGCTATGCCTGAGGAAAATAATGTACAGGCTAAAGGCTATACTTTTTTATTTCAGGGAGATTCTATAACCGACGGCAACCGTACCCGCGACAATGACTGGAACCACGTAATGGGGCATGGCTATGCCTATTTAATTGCCAGCCGCTTGTGGTATGATTTTCCCAAAAAAGGTTTCCACTTTTTTAACCGTGGCATCAGTGGCAATAAAGTAATTGACCTGCAAGCCCGCTGGCAGCAGGATACGCTGGAAATAAGGCCAAACCTATTAAGCATACTCATTGGTATAAATGATGTAGACGCCTTGTTAAAAGGGGATGCGCAATTTTCTGCAGCGCAATACGAGCAGGATTACCGGCAATTGCTGCAGCAAACAAAACAGCAATTGCCAGCTATGCAGTTAGTACTTTGCGAACCCTTTATACTTGCCGTGGGCAGGATAAAAGATAGGTGGCAAGAGTACACTGCAGAGATTGATAAACGAAGAGAAATAGTGGTAAGGCTTGGTAAAGAATTTGATGCGGTAGTAGTAAAATTTCAGGATGCTTTTAACAAGGCTTTATCAAAAGCATCTGCTGATTATTGGATATGGGATGGCATTCATCCAATGCCGGCCGGGCACCAATTGATGGCCAGGGAATGGATAAAGCAGGTAGGCAAGAAGTTGCCTTTTGTTGAATAAAATTAAAAAATTAAGAGAAATTTCTTTTCTAGATTTTTATGCGCTGTAGGCGCTTCCTTTTTGTAAAAATAAATAGCAATCTTTATATGCCGCGTAGCGGTTTTCATTTGTTGTATGATATCAGTAGCAGTAACATTTTAACGTTTTATAAAATCTTTTTTCATGCCATCAATAACCAGTAAGTCCTACAGTATTGCATTTATACTTATTACCTCTTTATTTTTTTTATGGGGCTTTGCGCACAACCTTGACCCTGTTTTAATACCACATTTAAAAAGGTCATTTACGTTAACAACAACGCAATCAACCTTGGTAGATTCTGCTGTTTTTATTGCTTATTTTTTCATGGCTTTACCAGCAGGTTTTATCATAAAAAAGTATGGCTATAAAATTGGTATTATTATCGGCTTGCTGCTTTTTGCTATCGGCTGCTTTTTATTTATACCTGCAGCCAATACGCAGTTGTATAGTTTTTTTTTGGTAGCCTTGTTTATTATAGCCTGCGGATTAACTATTTTAGAAACGGCGGCTAACCCTTACGCATCTGTGTTAGGCCCTGCAGAAACATCTACGCTGAGGCTCAATTTTTCACAATCGTTTAATGGGCTGGCTGCAGCGTTGGCACCCATTATTGGCGCAAGGCTAATACTCACTAAAGGCTTTGCTGATGAGGATTTAAATGCTATGAGCGAAGCTGCCAGAAAAGTTGCGCTGGCATCCGAAGCTTCCTCAGTTAAGCTGCCTTATTTTATTTTAGGCGCCATACTGGTTTTAATCGCTATTGTTTTTGCATTCACCAAGCTGCCTGTCATTCAAAAAGTAGAAGGGCATGTTGCCGGTAAAAATATCCTGCATGCTTTTAAGCACCGGCATCTTTCCTGGGCCGCCGCTGCTCAGTTTGTTTATGTTGGTGTGCAGGTGTGCGTTTTTAGCCTGTTCATTTTATATGCCACAAAGTCTGCCGGTATAAGCCAGATAAAAGCAGCCGATTATTTAGGCATTTGTGGCGTAGCATTTTTAATAGGCCGTTTTCTCGGAACATTTTTAATGAAATATATTGAACCGCAGCGCCTGCTTGCTTTGTATGCTGCTATCAATATTTTATTATGCATTATTGCCATTGCTGCTCATGGTATGATAACAGTGTATGCTGTAATAGCCATCTGTTTTTTTATGTCCATCATGTTCCCAACCATTTTTGCATTGGGCATAAAAGATTTAAAAGGCGATACTGAATTTGGTAGCAGTATCATTATTATGGCCATTGTTGGTGGCGCTATCCTGCCACGTATATTTGGTTATATAAGCGATGGTACCGGCAATATCCAATACGGCTATTTTGTGCCACTGGCATGTTTTATATTTATATTTTTATTTGGATGGAAAGGGTATAAAATACTTCCCAAAAGAAACTAAACAATTATTCAGAAGAGCTTATAAACTATTACAAATTAAATAATTACCATGAAAAAGTTACTGTTTTTTGTTGTCCTGTTTTTCTTATTAGCAACCATGCAACAAGTGCAGGCGCAGGATAAATACCAGGCAACCTGGGAGTCGTTAAAAAAGTATGAAACTCCGGAATGGTTCAAGGATGCTAAGTTTGGCATCTTCATCCATTGGGGCGTGTATTCGGTACCGGCGTTTGGTTCGGAGTGGTACCCTCGATCAATGTACCTGCAGGGTTCTAATGAATTTAAGCACCATATTGAAACATACGGTACACAGGATAAGTTTGGGTACAAAGATTTTATACCGATGTTTAAGGGAGAAAAATTTGATCCTCAGGTATGGGTAGCCTTGTTTAAAAAAGCTGGTGCAAAATATGTGGTGCCGGTGGCAGAACACCACGATGGGTTTGCAATGTACAAAACAGCTTATTCCAAATGGAACGCTTTTAATATGGGCCCTAAACGTGATGTAATTGGTGAACTGGCAACAGAGATACGTAAACAGGGGCTTATATTCGGCTTGTCCTCCCATCGTATTGAACATTGGTTTTTTATGAATGGTGGGCGCAAGTTTGCATCAGATTTGCTTGATGAAAAGAATGACGATTTTTATGGGCCTGCAAGAGAAGAAAGCGAAACGCCTTCGGCAGAATATATGAACGACTGGCTATTGCGCAATGCCGAATTGATAAATAATTACCAGCCGCAATTATTTTGGTTTGATTGGTGGATTGAGCAGCCTGCAATGGACCCTTACAGAAAATCTTTTGCAGCGTCTTATTACAATAAGGGGCTTGAGTGGAACAAAGGCGTGGTGATCAATTATAAAAATATCTCTTATCCGGAAGGTACTGCTGTACTTGATTTGGAGCGTGGCAAGCTTGCCGGGATTAGAAAATTGCCTTGGCAAACCGATGATGCTATCGGCAATGAGTCGTGGGGATATTGTGCTGGCAATACTTTTAAAGACGCCCGCTATGTAATTACCAATTTAATTGATATTGTAAGCAAGAATGGCAACCTTTTATTGAATATTGGCCCGCGCCCTGATGGTACCATAACAGATGACGAAACTGCCACTTTATTAGGTACCGGAAAATGGCTGGATGTAAATGGAGAAGCAATTTACGGCACTCGTCCCTGGAAGGTATTTGGCGAAGGGCCTACCGAGTCTGCCAGTGGTAGCTTTGCCGACCAAAAGAAACCTTTTACTGCGCAAGATATCCGCTACACTACAAAAGGCGACACACTATACGCTATAACTTTAGGGCTGCCTCTAACTACTACATCGCTTAAGTTGCTGGGTAAAAAGGGAGCAAATGGCACGGTTGAAAATATTGCTTTGGTGGGCAGTAATGAAAAAGTTGTATGGTCCCAAGCCGCAGATGCGGTTACAATAAAACCATCAAAAAGTTATCCATCGCAAAATGCAGTGGCGTACAAAATAATCCTAAAAAAATAATAATGAAAGCATTGGTATGCACAGAGCCAGGTTTGTTGGAATATGTTGAAAAAGTGCCGCCGGTGCTACAACCAGGCCATGCGATAATTAAGATTAAGCGTATCGGTATTTGCGGCACCGACTTGCACGCTTTTACCGGTACACAGCCTTTTTTTACTTACCCAAGAATATTAGGGCACGAGCTGGCGGCAGATTTTATTATGGCTGATGGCACACATGGCTTTGTGCCCCATGAAAAGGTAACAATCATACCATATTTCAACTGCGGTAACTGTATTGCCTGTAACAATGGAATGCCCAATTGCTGCACCAATATTAAAGTATGCGGCGTACATATTGATGGTGCTATGGTTAACTATTTGTCAGTACCAATTAAATCGCTGGTAAAAAGCGAAGGGCTTAGCTATGATGAACTGGCATTGGTAGAACCGCTTGCAATTGGTGCCCATGGCGTACGCAGGGCAAATGTACAGCCAGGGGAATTTGTATTGGTTATTGGCGCCGGGCCAATTGGCTTAGGTACCATGGAGTTTGCACGCATCGCAGGCGGCAATGTTATTGTGCTCGATATAAATGCTAGCCGGCTGCAATTTTGCACCGATAAACTTAAAGTAGCCCATGCAATTAATGCAGGTAAAGATGATGTGATGGCACGGCTAAAAGAAATTACTCATGGCGATATGCCAACTGTTATTATTGATTGTACCGGCAGCCAGCAAGCTATTAATATGGCCTTACAATACCTGGCAAATGGCGGCAGGCTTGTATTGATTGGGCTGCAAAAAGAAGCCATCAGTTTCAGCCATCCTGAATTTCATAAAAGAGAAACTACGTTGATGAGCAGCCGCAATGCTACCAGGGCAGATTTTGAACATGTGATGGATTGTATGAAAAAGAGGCTGGTAAAGCCAACGACTTACATTACCCATCGTATAAATTTTGAAGAGGTAAAATCCGTATTTGAGACATGGCTGCTGCCGGAAACGGGCGTTATAAAAGCTATGGTGGTGGTGGATTAAAATGATAGAGCGTAAAAGAATTAAAAATTAAGAATTAGAAATTAAGAATCAATGTCGTTAAGTTAAGGATCTATATGTTTGTCTTTACCTCACCCTAACCCTCTCCAAAGGAGAGGATAGGTCTTAACTTAACGGCATTGAATTAAGAATTTTAAAATGGCCGTAACATGCTTTGTGTGGTGTATTGGATAGGCCTATACTCTGTGGAATATACAATTGGTAGTAAGTTTGTATTTAAATTTTACACCTTTTAAAAAGGTATAAAATTTAATAAAGCGAGGCCTTACAAATAAATGAATAAGGTAGCAAATTTAGGAGGAGCTCAATAAAGATTTGCCGTAGAAGAGAGTGACACAACAATGATCATCAAAGCTGCTGTATTGGTTCGGACAAAAAGCAAGATAATATTCGGAATGGCCATGAATGCCATGAATTGTCAGTGGCTTAAGCCACTGGCAAGCTATAAGATGATAGGTTGGCTCTCTGAATTGAACAAACAATAAACCAAAAACAATAAACAAAAAACGTCTTTCCGCCTTACCGGCAAAAACAAAAACTTTGTATTGTAATGGAAAATTATCCTGTTATAATGAACAGTCAACTTTGTATAACGAAGCTGGGTTCTTATTGTATTTTTAAAAGTATGTTTATTAAAAAAATTGCTAACAGATTATGAAAGCCATTACGGAAAAACTTCTTCTTTTTTATACACTTAACATTATAGCTTTTGCCGCAACGGCACAAACCAGCACCATCCCACACCTGCAAAAACAAGGCACTGCCACACAACTCATCGTACAGGGAAAACCGTTTTTAATGCTCGGTGGAGAGCTTCATAATTCAAGCACTTCCGATGTGGCTTATATGCAACCCATTTGGCAAAAAATGAAAGATAAACATTTGAATACAGTGATAGCCGGCGTATCGTGGGAGCTTGTTGAAAAAGAAAAAGGCGTGTTCAATTTTACGTTGGTAGATAGCATGGTGCAAGGCGCCAGGGCACAAGGGCTGCACCTCATAATTATTTGGTTTGCCAGTTGGAAAAATGGTGGCTCTACATACATGCCTTCATGGGTTAAGAAAGATATAGATGCTTACCCACGGGTAAAAGATTCCGCTAGTAAAACGCTGGAAATATTATCCGCTTTTAGCGAAGCAACTTGCAAGGCAGATGCCGCCGCATTTAAAGCGCTTATGCAGCACATCCGCAATGTGGATGAAAGAGAACAGACGGTAATTATGGTGCAGGTAGAAAATGAAGTAGGCATCTTAAATTCAAAACGGGATTATAGTGACGTGGCTAACAAAGCTTTTAACGCACCAATACCTAAAGCATTGGCAACTTATCTATCCGCCAATAAAGAGAAGCTTGCACCAGCATTGTTAAATGTATGGCAAGCAAACGGCTTTAAAACAAATGGCAATTGGGAAACTATTTTTGGCAAAGGGTATTACAACAGTGCGGCAGATTGGAAGCAACTTTTTTATTATACAGAAGAGTTATTTATGGCCTACCAGTAC
Organism: Ferruginibacter sp.; assembly: GCA_025351645.1. Classification (GTDB taxonomy): domain Bacteria; phylum Bacteroidota; class Bacteroidia; order Chitinophagales; family Chitinophagaceae; genus Ferruginibacter. Next base: position 11,760 of record JANXVN010000312.1, on the reverse strand, counting down.
GGCACTTATATTGGCAAAGTAGCCGCAGCAGGCAAAGAAGCGTATGCCATCCCGATGTTTGTAAATGCCTGGCAAAAGCAGCCTGATACCAGGTACCCGGGAAAGTACCCAAGCGGTGGCCCATTGCCGCAGGTGCTGGATATGTACCGTGCCGCCGCACCGGCTATCGACATGATTGTGCCCGACATTTACATGCCGCAATTTAAATGGGTATGCGAACAATACCATGCTCTAGGCAACCCATTGCTAATACCCGAAACCCGGGGCGGCGTACTAGGTGCCGCAAGGGCTTTCTACGCATTTGGCGCCCATGATGCAATGTGCTTTTCACCCTTTGGCATTGATGGCGATTACATGGTTGATGAAGAGCTTACAAAGAGTTACGAAGTGCTGCACCAACTAAAAGACCTCCTCTTGAAAAACCAGGGCAAAGGCACCATGGCTGGCATTTTGATAGACACAGCAGAACAGGTACAGCAGCTAACTTTAGGCGGTTATAACATTGAAGCGAAGCTGCAAACATGGCCTGTAAAAAGCACCGTCGCCGGTGCCATCATCATAAACATTGCGCCAGATGAATTTATAGTGGCAGGCAAAGGGATGGAAATATTTTTTACTCTAGCAACCCCGGATAAATTACCTTTAGCCGCAATAGATTTTGCAGATGAAGGGACGTTTCTAAACGGCAAATGGGTAGCTGGCCGAAGGCTGAATGGCGATGAGACAAACACCAGTACTTTCTCTGGCGTAGGCGTAAAATTACCATTGCCTACCTACAGCATCCAACGTGTGAAATTATATAGATATAAATAATAAAATAGCCGGACAGGCGGTAATGCGTTTGGCAAAAATGAAACGCCTTACCGCCTTTCCGGCCAAAACAAAATTCTTTTTAAAAGAAAACGCCTTACCGTCTTTCCAGCATAAAAATACTTTGTGTAAAATTATTCACTGCCTTTAAAACCATACACGCAATGCCGGCAGCCGCTCTTGCAGCAATAGCCCCTAAGCAGGTGGTACAATTCTGTAAAAACCCAGTATGGCCCTTCTTTATAATAGTGCAGCCCTTCAATAAACATTTCTTTTTGGGTAGGGAAATAGTAGCCTTTCGCCAGCTTTACATCATTGTTGATTTTAAGCAAGCAATCTTTGCATAAGCAATCAAAATTAGTGTTCGATAAAAATAAGTTTGCATCTGCACTTAATTGCACAGTATTGCATTGGCAGTTGGCAATATCACCTATTTTACAGGTAAAGCTATTGTTGCATTTGGGGCAATATTTTTCTTCGTGCTTTTCCATTAAATTAAATGTAGTAATATTTTTAATTGCAGCCAGTAAAATAAATAAGCGGCTAGCGCAAAGGCCAGCCACTTATTATATAGGTATTAAACCACAGTTTCTGAAATAGCTTGCCTAAGTTGCTTTGCTGCTGCAACCATGGCTATTAGCGCCGCTTTGGTTTCTGGCCAATGGCGTGTTTTTAAGCCACAGTCCGGGTTTACCCACAATTGGTTGGCTGGTACAACAGCTTTAGCTTTTTCCATCAATGCTATCATTTCTTCTTTAGCCGGTACCCTTGGCGAGTGTATGTCGTACACGCCGGGCCCAATTTCGTTGGGGTATTTAAAGCCGGCAAAAGCATCCAGTAATTCCATTTGCGAGCGGCTGCATTCAATAGTAATTACGTCTGCATCCATAGCTGCAATATGCTGTATAATATCGTTAAACTCGGAGTAGCACATGTGGGTATGTACCTGCGTTTCATCCTGTACGCCACTGGCACTAATGCGGAAAGCCCTTACTGCCCAATGTAAATAGTCAGCCCAGTTTGCTTTGCGTAATGGCAAGCCTTCACGTATTGCAGGCTCATCAATCTGTATAATTTTTATGCCTGCTTTTTCAAGGTCAGTTACTTCATCACGTATTGCTAAAGCTATCTGCGTGCAGGTTTCGCTACGCGGCTGGTCGTTGCGTACAAAGCTCCATTGTAAAATTGTTACAGGGCCGGTAAGCATGCCTTTTACTAAATGTTTGGTGAGCGATTGTGCGTAAGTGCTCCACCTTACCGTCATGGGTGCAGGGCGGCTAACATCACCATAAATTACCGGGGGCTTAACACAGCGGCTGCCATAGCTTTGTACCCAGCCGTTTTTTGTAAAGGCAAAGCCTGCTAGTTGCTCGCCGAAATATTCCACCATATCGTTACGTTCAAACTCGCCATGCACTAGTACATCAATGCCGGCATCTTCCTGAAAACGGATGGTAGCTTCAGTTTCTTTTTCTATCAGCACATCATACTCAGCTTGTGAAATCATACCTTTTTTAAAAGATGCCCGCCAGCTTCTAACCTCCATAGTTTGCGGAAAAGATCCAATAGTTGTAGTAGGAAATAATGGTAGTTTTAAAGCCTTCTGTTGTTTTACCTTACGTAAAGCAAAAACATTGGCACGTTGCGCATCAGCATCTGTAATAGCCGCTACACGCTGCTTCACCAAGTTGTTATGTATCAACGAAGAAGTAAGTTTATCTTCAGCAGCATTGATATTATCAAATAATTTCCGCTGCAATGCTTCTGCATTTTCGCTATTAGCCAATTGCGCAAGCGTTACTACTTCATCAATTTTTTGTTTTGCAAAGGCGAGCCAATTTTTTATCGCCGGAGGCAATGTATTTTCGTTTGTTTCTACATCAAGGTCGCAGGGCGAGTGTATCAGCGAGCAGGAAGGTGCTATCCAAACCCTGTCTTTACCAATGGCTTTTATGGCTTTGTTTATTATGCTAAGGGATTGCTCAAAATTATTCTTCCAAATGTTGCGGCCATCTACTACGCCTAAAGAAAGGTTGATTTTTGATGTAATAAAATCAGCCGTTAAAATGTCATCCAATTGCAATGGGCAGCGTACTAAATCGAGGTGTATAGTGTGTACCGGCAGGCTTACAACCGTTGCCAGGTTTTCTCCATAACAATCAAAGTAACTAGCCAAAATAATATGCAGGTGAGGAAATTTTCCTTGTATCTCTTTATACGTTTTTACCACCACTTGCCGCTCTGCTTCGGTAAGGCCAAGCGCAAGGCAGGGCTCGTCAAATTGAATGTAGTGCGCATTGTTGTCGTCTAGGGTTTTCAATACTTCCAGGTACACGGGCAGCAAATTTTTTATCAGCTCCAGCCTGTGGAAGCCCGCTTCTTTTTCTTTTCCCAGCAACAAATAACTTACTGGCCCAAGCAGCACTGGCTTAGCGGTAAAGCCCAGTTGCTTAGCTTCTAAAAACTCGTTCAGCACTTTATTTTTATACAGGCTAAATTGCTGGCTCGCGGTAAATTCCGGTACAATGTAATGGTAGTTGGTATCAAACCATTTCGTCATTTCCATTGCGGTAACATCGTGCCCGTCTTTTTGGTAGCCTCTTGCCATAGCGAATAGCAGGTCAATGTCGGGCAACTGTTTTTCTTCCATCAGGCTATGGTAACGCTCTGGTATGGCGCCTACCATCAGGCTGGTATCCAGCACCTGGTCGTAAAACGAAAAATCGTTGCAGGGCACCAACCCAATACCTGCCTCTTTTTGCAGTTGCCAGTTTTGCTGGCGGATGGTTTTGCCTGCCTGCAATAATTGCTGTGCCGGTAGCTTGCCGAGCCAATATTGCTCGCTTGCTTTTTTTAGTTCACGTTGGCTGCCTATCCTCGGGTAGCCTAAGTTGTGTGTTTGCATGTAAAACTTTTAAAATGATGATGAGATCAGTTAAAAGCCCCTTGCTAAAACCAAAAAATGTTTTGTAAAATAAAGTAGGTGAGAGGGCATAGGCACGCAAACGCATAGCAATAAAACTGCTATAAAATTAAATATGCCAAAGCCTGCCAACTGCTTCATTCCACGAAAGCATTGTCAATACGATAAAGGCAGGTCTCCTGGCTTGTAACATTTTTATCGCCCTTCCCATACCGTTTAGCGGCACAGTGGGCATACCTGATAAAAACTTTTGAGTTACCTACAGTTGCGGGACAGCTTGTGATTTGCGCACAATTCCCTATTAATTTACGTAAAGTAAAACCCTTATCGCTTTGTATTGAGTAAAGTAAAGAACTTATAAAGGCCAAATGTACAATAGTTTTTTGTTTATGGTTTTTTGTTTATTGTTTTTCCAATTCGAAAAAGCCATCAAATTATACATTGGTACCAGTGACTGATAAAATTCTTAATTCTTAATTCTTAATTTTTAATTGGCCTTTTTTTTTGTTGCCCCAACCAGGAAGCTACGGTCGGCTTCATAGGCCCGTCCGAATGGCAGCCGGGCGGACGTCGCACTCTTGTACATCGGTTTTTCAGGCATTTTTTTCCACTATGTATGGGGCTTATGCTGGTGCGATATTTTAATCAACACCTTAATAGCAGCAAGGCTAATTTAAAAACAAGGCTTTAATTTCTCATTTCGCAAATTAACAAGATGTAACAATTAACAGCAGCCTTCATTATTTGTTACTTTTGCAGCAAGGATCAAATACAAGCATCCTTAAAAACTATGGCAAAAATCGCAATCAATATAGCAACAGGCAGTTTGCAGCAACAAGAAATTATAGTAGGCATAGATTTAGGCACCACCAATAGTTTGGTCGCCATCATCCACCCCGAAACAAAAATGCCCATTGCGCTGAAGGAACACAACAGCAGTTCGCTGGTACCATCCGTAGTACATTTTGATGCGTATGGAAACGTAACAGTAGGCGAGGCTGCAAAAAACTTCCTGCTTACCGAACCGCAAAACACCATCTTTTCTGCCAAGCGCCTCATGGGTAAATCGTACAACGATATCAAGGAAAATACTTCCTTCTTCTCTTATAAAGTAATTGATGACAATACCCAAAGCCTGGTAAAAGTGCAGGTAGGCAACAAGTTTTATTCGCCTGTAGATTTGTCTTCTTTCATTTTAAAAGAATTAAAACAACGGGCAGAACATATTTTAAAAACACCGGTAAACAAAGCCGTAATAACAGTGCCCGCCTACTTTAACGATGCCCAAAGGCAAGCCACCAGGGATGCAGGAAAACTAGCCGGGCTTGATGTATTGCGCATTGTAAACGAACCAACAGCGGCCAGCCTTGCATACGGATTAGGGCTGCATAAAGAGGAAGAAAAAACCATTGCCGTGTATGACCTTGGCGGCGGTACTTTTGATATCTCTATCTTAAAAATAAGTAATGGTATTTTTGAAGTTTTATCTACCAACGGCGATACTTATTTAGGCGGCGACGACATTGATAATAGCATTGTAAAATACTGGCTGCAACAAGCCGGCATCAGCGAAGATGAATTAAAAGCCAATAAAGAATTTGCGCAGGCTATCCGGCTGAAAGCAGAAGCCGCAAAGATCCATCTTTCTAACAACGATCATTTTGAAGGAATGCTTAATGGCGATAAATTAATTATCACCAAAGAAACATTGCAGGCATTGATACAGCCAATGGTTGATAAAACAATAGCCAGTTGTATAAATGCGTTAAAAGATGCGGGCTTAAAACCGAAGGATATTAATGTGGTAGTAATGGTAGGCGGTTCTACAAGAGTGCCGCTGGTAAAGGAAAGCATCAGCAAATTTTTTGGCAGGCCAGTAAACGATACGGTTAACCCGGATGAAATAGTTGCACTTGGCGCAGCTATACAAGCCGATATTTTAGCGGGCAATAATAAAGAAGTTTTGCTGCTGGATATTACGCCGCTCTCGCTAGGCATAGAAACTATGGGCGGGCTGATGGATGTGATGATACCAAGAAATTCGAAGATACCTAACAAGGCATCCCGACAATATACAACGTATAAAGATGGGCAAAGCGGCATGAAGATATCTGTTTTTCAAGGAGAAAGAGATATGGTGAAAGACAACCGCAAACTGGCTGAATTTAACCTTACCGGTATACCAGGGATGCCAGCCGGCTTACCAAAAGTAGAAGTAAGTTTTTTGATAAATGCAGATGGCATACTGGTAGTAAAAGCAAAAGAATTACGCAGCGGCGTAGAGCAAACTATTGAAGTAAAAGCACAGCAGGATTTATCTGATGAAGAGCTGGAAAAAATGCTGCTGGATTCCATCACACACGCCAAAGAAGACATCGCCACCAGGGCATTGGTAGAAGCCAGGACGGAAGGCGAGCAACTATTGGAAACAACGGAAAAGTTTATCCAAAAAAATGCGGCACATCTTACCAAAGAAGAATTAATGGAAACGGCGGCCGCCATGCAGGCACTGCAATTATCTATCACCATGGAGGATAAGGATTTGATACACACAAAGGTTGAAACGCTAAATGATATAAGCCGCCCGTTTGCAGAGCGCATTATGGACCAGGCAATTTCCACCGCCATGAAAGGAAAGGCGGTTTAAAATTATTTATTACCTTCACTATTCAATAATTTTATGGAATTCGTAACCCAGCATTACCCTTGTTCTTTGTGTAACAGTACAACTACAAAGCCTGTTTTAAATAAAGGGGGCTTCAACATTGTGCAGTGCAGCCAATGCAATTTTGTGTACGTAAGCCCCCGCATAAAAAACGACCAGCTAGAAAGTATTTATCAGCACAGTTATTTTAAAAATAAAGATTATGGCTATGTTGGTTATGAGCAGGAAAAAATATTGCGTGTAAAAAATTTTGAAAGATGGTTGAAAGATGCGGCACCTTTTATGCCAACGGGTACAGCCTATCATGCATTAGATATCGGTTGTGCAGCCGGCTATTGCCTGGAAATAATGAATGCAAAAGGCTGGCAAAGCGAAGGGCTGGAGCTTGACCAGGAAATGTGCATCGATTTAAATAAGGCTGGCAAAAAAGTACACCATATTGCCATTGAAAAATTTAAAAGTAATATTAAATACCAGGTAATTACGCTATTTGATGTAATTGAACATATTACAGCGCTTGATGTGGCTTTTAAGCAGTTGAGTAATTTGGTAGCGGCAGATGGCGTTATAATTATGGTAACACCTAACTACAATAGCCTGCAAAGAAAGCTGTTTGGTAAAAAATGGTTTCAGTATAAGCCGATAGAGCATATCCAATATTTTACAAAGCAAACCCTTGAAGTTTTCGCAAATCGAAACGGGCTTCAAATAGCCCATCATAACAGCTGCGGGCAATATGCCGATGTGCAATTTTTACTAAACCGGCTTAGCTATTACAAGCTATCTTTTCTCTCCAAAATATTTACTAAAATTTTTCACCTGTTAAATTTAAAGCAACATTTATTTTACGCTGATACGGGTAGTTTATTTGTTGTGCTTAAAAAGCGTGAGGCAAAATAATCTGCAGTTTTTGCCGCTAAAACTACAAAGCAAGGGTATATAGAAAGAATAAAACGGTTGTGGTAATCATCGCACTGAAAGATGATGGTTACAGTATACACTGAAAGAATCGTTGCTAAAAAAAGAGTTATTCCCCGATTAAATTTCACCTGTTTTATAAAGAAGCTCACTAAGGCTAAAAGATAGATTGGCACTACATTCAGCAATACATAATAGTTATGCGCCTTGCTAAAATATGGCCTCATCAATAAAAAAAAGTATTGAAGCTTTACTGTCATAAAATATAAAAAGTGCTCAAAATTATGCGTTACATAATAAAATAATTGATAGACAGGCGTAGCACCCGCTGCTAAATAAATGGCGGTGTGGGATGGGGTAGTAGTGGGCAAATCGCAGATGATACTTTCTTGTTCAAAGGCCTGTGTAATGTGCCAGTCGGGTATAGTTGAAAAGATAATATTGATGATGTAAAAAACGGCTATAAAAAGTAGTACGGAAATACCTCCAAGGATGATTTTCCATTTTTTATTGGCGCTGTAAAAGAAGTAAGCATAAACGGCAGGTATAAAAAGAATGCCTAACGGGCGCGAAATAATTACAAGCAATAAGGCAAAAGAAATGATTATGATATGTTTTATGCTATCAGGCTTGTAGCGCATTATTGCACCAAGTAAAATAAGTATGGCGCTAAAAAAAGCGGATTCTGTAAATAAAAATACAATCCAGCTTTGATACGGCCAAAAAAGTAACAAGTAAGCAATTACAAAAAGAGCGGTAAACGGAATTTGAAAGAGTTTTTTTAATTCGGTATAAAAAAAAGAGAAGGCAAAAAGGTTAAATAACGATTGTAAAACGAATGCGCCTATAATACCTAACTTAAGCTTAAACGCCAATGCGATTATAAAAATAGTAGTACAATAAAACCAGTATCGCGGCTGTGAAAAGTTGCTGCCATCTATAAAACGGTTAGCCTCCCTTATATATTTTATTGCTTCTTGTATGGTAACAATACCAAATACTTTTAAATAGAACGCTGCACTAATCATCCAGCAGAGTAACAGCAAAAGCCTGTCGTATTTAAGTATGATTCTTGTTAAAGAAGTAGCTTTCATTGAAGTTAGTTTTAGGGGTAGTTTAATTATTGAAGGCTTAAATGTTGTAGAGTTAATTAGCTTGCTTTAATTCCATAAACCTATTTACATATTTGCCAACCATATCAAACTCAATATTTATGTTATCGCCTGCATGCAGGTAATGCATATTGGTATGCTGGTAAGTGTAGGGGATGATTGCCACTGTAAAACTATCTTCTTTTACATTAAAAATGGTAAGGCTGATACCATTTACTGCAATGGAGCCTTTTTCAATAATAAATGCGGCAAATTTTTTGTCAAATTGAAAAGTATATTCCCAACTGCCATCTTTTGTAACGGTTTCAATACAGGCGGCTACCGCATCTACATGGCCTTGTACTATGTGCCCATCTAGCCTGCCGTGCATTTGCAGGCATCTTTCTATATTAATTACAGAGCCGGTTTTCCAGCTATTAAGGTTTGTTTTTACTAAGGTTTCTTCAATGGCTGTAACCCTGTGCAAACCATCTTGTATTTCTTCCACCGTAAGGCAAACCCCATTGTGGGATACGCTTTGGTCAATAGTAAACTGGTTGGAGATGGAGGATTGTATCCAAAAAGTTTTATTGGTGCCTATGGCGATGATATTTTGCACCGTGCCGGTTGTTTCAATTATTCCTGTAAACATTCCTCAAAAATACTTTTTTTATTATTTTGATTTTTAAATATTTCTGTTATCTTTGCGCTTCTAAAAAAAACTACCAAAGGAGGTATATACAAATGTTAATAATAGACTCAAAAGATTGCGAAAACATCGACAAGGCGTTAAAGAAATATAAGAAGAAATTCGAAAAAAGCCGTGTTTTGTTACAGTTAAGGGAAAGACAAGCTTTTATTAAGCCATCTATCCGTCGCCGTACACAAGTGTTAAAAGCAGTTTATAAGCAGAATATAGCTAGTGGCAAAATAGACGTTTAGTCTTTTTCCACGCTTAAAAATATCTAAAACTGATAACCGGTTACTATGTAACTTTGATTATCAGTTTTTTTATGCCCATAACCCATCTGCAACAAACAAAGCCCTTTTTAAATTATCTACAATTCCAGAAAAGATATTCGCAGCATACAATTATATCTTACCAAAACGACCTTACCGATTTTTTAAACTTTATCGAAATACAATACGGGCTTTCTTCTCTTACAGAAATAAAAACAATTTTTGTGCGTAGCTGGTTGGCTGGCTTAAAGGAGAAAAAAATGGAATCCAGAAGTATAAACCGAAAAATTTCTACCCTAAAATCTTTTTTTAAATACCAACTAAAAGAAGGTCTACTGCTGGTTAGCCCAATGGTTACAATAACATCTGCTAAGATAAAAAAAAGGCTGCCCCAATTTGTAGCTGAAAAAGATATGGAGGCCTTATTTAATCACGTAGAATTTACAGATGATTGGGATGGAAAAACCAACACGCTCATACTTGAGCTACTGTATAGCACAGGCATGCGCAAAGCAGAATTGATAAGCCTTAAAGAAGAGCACATAGATAGTAGCAGGGTTGCCATAAAAGTATTAGGCAAAGGCAACAAAGAAAGGATATTGCCGGTAAGCAATAAATTAATACAATCCATTCAGCAATACATAAGTAATAAGCAAGCTATAAAAGATGTTGATAAAACCTATTTATTAGTAAATGCAAAAGGCAGGCAGCTTTACCCAAAATACGTATACAATGTAGTAAATAAATACCTGGCAACGGTTACTACCATTGATAAAAAAAGCCCGCATGTGCTGCGCCACACTTTTGCCACTCACTTAATGAATAATGGTGCCGATATAAATGCCGTAAAAGAATTGCTGGGCCATAGCAGCCTTGCCGCTACGCAGGTTTATACGCATAACACCATAGAAAAGTTAAAAGAAGTATACAATAAAGCTCACCCCAAGGCTTAATTTGGTGTGTGTGCAATAAAAAATGGACTTATTAGTTTTACCATTGCAGATGTACATTTTTTTTGGAATTAACATCCGCAAGAACTAACTTTAAAATGTAAATTGGGTTACTTAAAAATCATAAAAAAATGCCTATGCTATAATTGTTTTACCTAAAACCTTTCACATATTTGATTCACTGATTAAAATTAAATCGCTATGAACGTAAACATTCAGACTGTACATTTTGACGCAGATTCAAAGTTAAAATTGTATATTGAAAAGAAGCTTTCGAAACTATTACAGATCCATGATAGGATCACAAAAGTTGATGTGTATTTAAAATTGGATAACGTTGTACACACCATAAAGGATAAAGTAGCAGAAATTAAAGTACATATTCCCAAGTATGAATTTTTTGTGAAGCACTCATCAAAATCGTTCGAAGAAAGTTTTGATGAAGCATTAGACTCAGTCATAATGCAAATAAAACGAAAAAAAGACCGGCTCGCCGCTTAATATATTACCCCCGAAAATCGGGGGTTTTTTTATGCAATCTTGCGTTCTAAAGTTTTTTTGAACTTTATTGTAAAAAAATATTTTACAAAGTATTTCTGTTAATCAAATATACTTACCTTTGCCATCCCAAAAAAGAGGTGCAGGTAACTCCAAATTTTTTGTGAAGTTCTTTAAGCAAATAAGCCGAAGTAGCTCAGTTGGTAGAGCAACTGATTTGTAATCAGTAGGTCGCTGGTTCGACTCCAGTCTTCGGCTCTGATACTTTGAAATTGTTTTTTTAATATATTTCTTGTGTACTTGTTTTGGGCAGATGGCCGAGTGGTTAAAGGCGACAGACTGTAAATCTGTTCACGCGAGTGTACGTAGGTTCGAACCCTACTCTGCCCACAAATAAAATGTGAAAATTGTTCAATTGAAAAATTGCTCAATTTTCGCATTTAATAATTTTAGTGTTTTAGGAAAGTTTGTAGGGTGAGTCAATTTTCACATTGATCCATTTTAAAATTTTCACATTAGTAAAAGCGGAAGTAGCTCATTTGGTAGAGCGATAGCCTTCCAAGCTATAGGTGGCGAGTTCGAGCCTCGTCTTCCGCTCATTATTACTTTTTGGTAATAGCAAGCAAGTTCTTTTTAATAGTAAGGTAGCGTGTAATTTTTTACGATTTGCTTTTTAAGCCTTTGTAGCTCAGGGGTAGAGCACTTCCTTGGTAGGGAAGAGGTCGTGAGTTCGATTCTCACCAACGGCTCTTAAAATTCAATATAATATTGAGTGCAAGAGCGCAGGGCAAGAGGATTTATGCAGTACTTAATTCATTAAACGATAAGCCAATGGTTACAGGCTCAAAATGAAAACCAATTTTCAAAACAATTATTAAAAATTAAACAATGGCAAAAGAATCTTTCAAGAGGGATAAACCCCACTTAAACGTTGGTACTATCGGT
>JANXVN010000107.1 GCA_025351645.1 Ferruginibacter sp. | reverse complement strand
GCAGTTGATAAATATCAGCCTGCTTTTGTGAAAAATCGATACCAAGAATGGAACTGATACTTTTTTTAATTGAAACATAATATCTAGAATTTATTGTAAAAACAGGCATTGAAAAAGAGTGCTGCTGTTCATGTTTGCTTAACCGTACCATTGCTAAACCTGCATCTATTGAAAAAAAAATATCTCCCTGCAATATGTGCTTAAAATTTTTTGACAGTTTGCTTTTTAATAAATCTACTTTATAGGTATTATTATTACTAAACCCTAACGGCGATATCTGAGTGAGCGTATCTGCACTATCCGTTAAATAAGTGTGGTTGCTAAGATGAGCTGTATTATGCAGAAAAATAAATTCTTTGTTAAACGCATATTTCTTTTGCACCAATCTTTTCCAACTTATTTTAAAGTTGTATAACGGGTTTTGTATGGTTTGATATAGCTTATTATAACTGTTATCGGCGATGTTAAAAATAGAAGCCCAGTTCTCAGAAATGCCGCTGCCGTGTTGTTTGTAACAAAACGGTGGCTGTATAAACTTTACAGTACACCCAATCATTTTATTATCGTCAGTTAGGCGCAGGGCTCCAGCCCTGTTGCCTCCATGTTACTACTTCTCAACTTAATAACTGCTAAAGGTGATACATGGTTTATAGTACTCCCCTCTTCAGGCTTGATGTCCGAATAATCACTAAACCTAAATCCCGTAAGGCAACCCAACACAAAGAGGTCGCGGTAATTTTCAAGGTGCTTATTTATGGAAAGGTCAAGGTAATAAATTAGTGAAATTTCCTGCCAACATAGGTAAATCGTATCCACGTCCTCCGCCATTACTTTATATGAATCCAGGTCGGTAAAAGGAATATTTTCTTTCTCATCCTATCCCTGAAAAAAGATTTTAAATGCCTTATAGTCTTGCCAACAGTATTTATCTTGAGCCCTTTGATACTTTCTTTTCTTCTAAAATGAGGGATCTCATAAAGTAGGTACCTTACGAAATCTTCATAAAAAGAAACATCGAAAGAATCGAACGTGATAGGCATTTTGCTTTTTAATTCAAAGCTTTTTAAATGACCTTTCATTGCATTTATAACGTTGATTGTACAGTGCTTGACATTACTTTTTTTTGCCTTTGTGTAATCGTCGATATTATCGTAGATATCAAGGTTGATTTTTTGGGAAGCCATTTGATCTAGCTTCCAGTTCTTATTCAGATGAAAATTTTCTTTCAGAAATTTTATTGGGGAGCTGTTATGTTGTTTCAATGCATACTCAACCAGGTCTTCTGCCTTTCGAAGTTTTTCAGAAATAGTACTTTCCAGTTGTTCCAAATTTCCGTAGATGGCAGGGAGGTCTTTTGATATTTTCCTGGTCTTTTTATTCCAGTATTGCAGTGGGATGGCAATACCAGTACCTAAGACGGTACGTTGTTCTGCCGAATAACAATACTGCAATGAAATTAAGGCAGTACCATCATTACGTACTTTACCTTTTCTAACGATAAGTTTAATTGGTTGCCGCATAGCCTGGTCTATTTATGGTCTATAAAAGTGCTGCCAAGCTATGTAAAGGTAAGATGCAGACGTTTGCTGATTTGTTTACAACTTATTAATAATCAGTACGTTGAAGTAAGATTAGGTAAAGTGTAGTAAAGATAAAGTCCGAAGGTTTTGGTCTAATTATTTCCCGTCCAGTCCGCTTAAATTTGGTTAAAACCCGCTCTTGTAGCGGGTTTTTCTATTTTTATTTTATTCTATAACAACTAAAATTTGCCTAAAATTTTAGTTTGATGTGCGTAACACCTATCATCGGAACTACATCAATGGCATCGTGAAATTTCCATAATGGCTCAAAGTTTTATCTACTTAATTAATTTATTGTTTTACTTTAATTATATTTGGATTGTCAGGATGATTTCCAATTGCCTCCCATTTATTACTGGGCTTTTAACCTTATCATTAACAGTAGCGGCATAATTTCTATCCTGTTTTTTTGCAAGCTGAAGCTGCTTTTCAATCATCATGTTTTGTAAAAAAGGTGAGCCTCATCAACGGAGATATACTTGCCCAGTCGATTGAAGACATAGCCTGTTCCAATGAAGCTCTATCTACATCCTGTATTATTGTATGCTCAAATGAAATCTCCTCAATATCGATGCCTCATAATACATCAGGGCATAAGTAACCTTATACTTATCCTTTGTAAAATATAAATAGAAATTAAGCCTGTTCCCTACCTTTCAAGGTTTCAAAAAAAATAAAACTGTCTGCTTTAAAGCAGATCCTCTTTGGCAATTCGTTTACTAATTGTTCAAACCCTAACGAAAAAAGCTGTCCTTGAAGGCTTTTGATATTTTGTGTATTTATTGTACAACAAACTGAAAATCATCATCAAAAAGCAAGGATAGGTAAAATAAAAAAAGGGATTACCAATTGATAATCCCTTTCGGAGGTCCCGAGCAGATTCGAACTGCTGTAGAAGCTTTTGCAGAGCTTTGCCTAGCCACTCGGCCACAGGACCTTTTTTTAACGACTGCAAATATAGGGGATTTATTTATTAGAAATTGTAAATAGTAAATACGAAATTCGGCATTCAAAAATAATATATGAGTAGGATAGCAGAATCTGAGCTGATTATTAATGCCCGTGGCGCCGTTTATCACCTCAATTGCAGGCCAGAAGAACTAGCTACCACTATTATTACCGTTGGTGACCCAGACAGAGTGAAAGAAGTAAGCAAGCATTTTAATACCGTAGAATTTAAAAATGAACACCGGGAATTTATAACGCACACAGGTTATATAGGTAAAAAAAGGATTAGCTGCGTAAGTACCGGCATTGGCCCTGATAATATCGACATCGTTTTAAATGAATTAGATGCGCTGGTAAATATCGATTTTGATACCCGTACCGTTAAAGAAGAATTAACCGCTTTAAATATTATCCGCCTCGGCACGTCCGGATCTTTACAAAAAAGCATACCAGTAGATAGCTTGGTGGCCAGCACACATGGGTTAGGCCTCGATAACCTGATGAACTTTTACCGCATACAAAATAATGAAGAGGAAAAGCAATTACTACAAGCTTTTAATACACACACACAACTAAACCCCGGCACAATAGCACCCTACATACACATGGCAGGCGTGCATTTACTAAAACATTTTACAGATGGCTACCACCTGGGAGTTACGGTAACCTGTCCGGGGTTTTATGGCCCGCAGGGGCGTGTACTAAGGCTTGGGCTTGCATACCCCCAATTAATAGACAGCCTTACTAGTTTTACTTTTGGCAACCATCGTATCACTAACTTTGAAATGGAAACATCCGCTATTTATGGCTTAGGCAATTTACTAGGGCATCATTGCGTAAGCCTGAGCGCTATCGTTGCAAACCGTATCAGTAAAGAGTTTTCTACTGATGGTGGGCTTGCGGTGGAAAATCTTATTAAGCAGTCTTTAGAGATTATAGAATCTTCTATCAATTAAGAATTGAGAATTGAGAATTAAGAATTGAGAATTAAGAATTAAAAATCAATGCCGTTAAGTTAAGGATTTATATGTTTGTCTTTACCTCACCCTAACCCTCTCCAAAGGAGAGAAAAGGTCTTAACTTAACGGCATTGAATTAAGAATTAAAAATTAAGAATTATTGCCAATAAGTTAAGTGGTTTTCGCCCTGAAGGGTTACGCTCCCCCTTTCCTTTGGAGAGGGGGAGAGGGTGAGGTAAAAAATAATACCACGCTTAACTTAACAGCATTGCATTAAAAAATAATACACATCAACAGTTATGAAAATTAAGTTTTATAAATACCATGGTACAGGCAACGACTTTGTTATACTGGATAATTATAACCACACTGCACCAGAGCTTACTACCAAGCAAATAAAACATCTATGCAACAGGCACTTTGGCATTGGTGCCGATGGGCTGATGATGCTTAGTAAAAAAGAAGGCTACGATTTTGAAATGGTGTACTACAATGCCGATGGCAACCAAAGCAGCATGTGTGGCAATGGTGGCAGGTGCCTGGTAAAATTTGCCCATCACATGGGCATACATAAAAGCATGTATATTTTTATTGCTACAGATGGCGAGCACGAAGCAGAAATAGACAGCGATGGTACTGTAAGCCTGCGCATGCAGGATGTTAACGAAGTTGATTATCACATACACCACACCATTATCAATACTGGCTCGCCGCATTTTGTAAAGTTTACCGAAAACGTAGAAAGCATACCAGTAGAAAGCTCCGGCCGCGAAATACGTTATAGCCATTCATTTGCGGAGCAGGGCATTAATGTAAATTTTGTAGAAACGCTGGATGACAGCACCATCTTCGTGCGCACCTACGAGCGTGGCGTGGAAGATGAAACCCTTAGCTGCGGTACCGGTGTTACAGCTGCAGCCTTACTGGCCGCACACAACGAAAGAGGCTTTAACAACGTAGCAGTAAAAACAAAAGGCGGCCACCTAAACGTTGAATTTATTAAAGTGGATGACCAGCATTTTGAAGATATCTGGCTTTGCGGCCCGGCGGAGTTTGTTTTTAAAGGAGAAATAGAGTTGCAGTTATGAGTTAGGAGTTATAAGTTATGAATTAATTAAAATTAGTTATGCTCTTCAAAGCAGCATACATCAGACACCTAACATCAGACATAAAATATGATTCAATATTTTAAAAACATAGAACACCATACCGTAGCGGTTGATAAAGCTGATGCTGGCACCTGGGTAAATGTATTGCCGCCACTTAGGCAAGAGGAATTTAACGAGCTGAGCGATGCATTGGAAATACCGGTAGGCTTTTTAAAAGATTCGCTGGATATTGATGAACGCAGCCGGTACGAAATTGATGGCAATGTAAAACTGGTAGTTATAAAAAACCCGGCCGATAACAATTCTTTTAACGAAAGCGATGCCTTCTACATTACCATCCCCATTTGTATCATACTAACCCATAACCAGATTGTTACCGTAAACTCTTTTGAAAATGAGGCCATAAAAAAGTTCCTCAATACTTTTCAAAACCGGAGCATGGATAAAAAGAGCATGATGGTGATAAAGATATTTGAAAAAGTAACTACTAACTTTTTAGAATACCTTAAAGAAATAAACCTTCGCCGCAATACGCTGGAACAAAAATTATATGTATCTAACCGCAACGAAGAAGTACTGCAATTAATGCGCATACAAAAAAGCCTTGTCTATTTTATTATCGCCTTGCGAAGCAATGAACTGTTAATGATAAAGATTGCACGCACCAATTTTTTACAATTAAATGAAGAAGAAAAAGACCTGCTGGATGACCTGGTGGTAGAAACAAGCCAGGCGCTTGAAATGGCGCATACCTACACCAACATCCTCAATAGCACGCTGGAAGCGTTCGCCACCATCGTCAGTAATAAGCAAAATAAAATACTACAACGGCTTATAACCGTTGCCATTTTATTAAGCATCCCTTTTTTAATTATAAGCATTTTTGGTATGGACGTACCCATCCCCTATAAAAATAGCCCTTACGCTTTTTGGCTGCCAGTAAGTGTTTCGCTGCTTATTGTAGGAGGGGTAATTTTGGATTATTTTAAACGGCTAAACAAATAACATGAATAAATTTACGGTACGTGTTTATGGCATTTTATTGAGCGATACCAAACAGGTATTGGTAAGCGATGAGTATATCCGCGGAAATTATTACACTAAATTTCCCGGCGGTGGATTAGAGTTTGGCGAAGGCACCAGGGAATGCCTTAAACGAGAATTTAAAGAAGAGATGAACCTGGATGTAAGTATCGAAGAACACATCTACACCACCGATTTTTTTCAGATGAGTGCCTTTAACCCCGAGCACCAAATAATTTCAATTTATTATTTTGCCAAAGCCCTGGAGCCAATAACAGCACCAATAAAAACAACAGCATTTGATTTTGATGAAGCACAAATGCAATTGTACAGCCAAACAACCCAAATAGAAAGCTTTCGTTTTATCGACTGGGAAAATTTTTCAGCCGATATGATTACACTACCCATCGACAAAATAGTATCCTCCTTATTGATAGAGAATTACTAATTGAGTGATGAGTGATAAGTTGTAATTCGAAAAGTATCCGCAATTTGCAACATCCATAATTTTTTAAAGAGATAAAAAAATCACGAAACAAAAAAGTTATGAATTAAAAGCAATAAGCCTGGTTCCAATAAATTGTAATAAGCATCCGCAAAAAGCAGTCACTACAATCCGAAAAAACGCATAACTCATAACTCCTAACTCATAACTCAAAAAAGACTATCGCCAATAAGCCGGATCCTGTTATCTTAAAATTAATTAAGACGGCCATCATTTATCTAGCCCTGCCATTACTGGCAAGG
>JANXVN010000051.1 GCA_025351645.1 Ferruginibacter sp. | reverse complement strand
CGGCAAATAAACCATAGCCACGCGCATGCCAAAAAGTAGGGTAATTAAAATTTGCCGGATGGTCAATAATCACAACTGTTACAATGCTATTATTTATTTTACCGTACACTTTGCACCATTTTGCCCGGGTGCTCCAGGCACTATCGCCTTGCCTGCCTTCACTGGTAATGTAGTTGCCGTTGGCGATGGTATCCGCACCGGCTTTTACTATAGTGATGTTGCCTTTGTCATCTTTAAATTCCTGCTCTTTTATGATGGGTATTTGCAATGCATGTGCCAGCCGAATACCAAGCATGCCATCTTTTGCATCTGTAAAAGTTATGGTGGTATCTGCTTGTAAAATTGTTTGCCTGGTTATAATGCGTTGGTTAAGTGTACCGCTAAAAGTAAAATTGGTTGTCTCTTGCAACAGTACTTTATTTTGCTGGTTTACCCAGTTTGCATGGTAGGCTAATTTTGCAGTAGTGCCGTTGGTAGTTTCTAAAATACTATCGGTTTTTATCCAGCCGTACAAGTGTTTTTTTTCCTTCGGGATGGCATAAGAATTGTTCCAGAAATCTAGTCCATTTACGTTCTCGAAATTTAACCAAATACCAATATGATGTGGATGGTCGGTTGATTCATCAGCCTGAGGGTTTAATGGAAAGCCTCTTGTAATCATTGAGCCGTTAGCAGCAAACACTGGGTACAGCACTGGTTTCTCCAAACTATCAGGGTATAAAAATGAAGTAAATGCTTTACCGCCAACCAGGATATCAACTCTTTTTTCTTTACCCGATTTTATAATTTTTACGGGAAGCTGTTGGGCAAATAAGTTGTGCAGGAT
This sequence comes from Ferruginibacter sp., assembly GCA_025351645.1. GTDB lineage: Bacteria > Bacteroidota > Bacteroidia > Chitinophagales > Chitinophagaceae > Ferruginibacter. The sequence goes on along the minus strand of JANXVN010000051.1, from coordinate 9,874 downwards.
AGTGGTGCATATTAGTGATGCCAGTAGCATCTTTACAATATATTTCATGGCAATTTTTTAATGGGATGGCCTTTACTGTCGGCATTGTAAATGTAATAGCAATAGTTAATATTATTTCAATAATAATTGGCTTAGCTGCCTGCTTAAAAAATTTATAGGCTTTTGGTTGTGCGCAATGTTTAAATTTTTAGCTTTTTTGTGGCCGGCGTTATTGAAATTATAAAAAGAAAAGCATAAAAATATAAATGGTATTTTGCAACATATAAATTAATTAATGCGTTATGAAAATACTCCTGTTGTTTTTAATAGTGCCGTTGTTTTGTTGCAACCATACCTACGGGCAACCAACTTCCATCGATAAAAATAAAGTGATGGATTATTTTCAAAACCAACAGTTTGAAGAAGCCATTAATTATGTGTTGCCTGCACTAAGCGTTGATACCTTAAATATAGCATTGCTTGGCTATGCAGGCTACGCAAATTATATGAATGACCACCCTGCTGATGCTGAAAAATATTACCTAAAGATACTGGGCATAGATTCCAATTATATTTCGGCCATACAGTATGTGGCCGTTATAAATAAAAATCAAAATACTGCAAAAGCAATACAGTTTACACGGCGGCTTATTACGCTGCAACCGGGCAAGGCCATACATTACCGCAGCATGGGCGAATTATTTAAAAGGATGAACAGGACAGATTCTGCCTATATTTATTATAGCGAGGCTTACAATCTTTCCCCTGCCGATAATAAAAATGCTGTCGGTTTTGCAGATGTTTTGATTGATGAACAAAAGTATAAAAGGGCAGATAGCATTATCAGGCTTAGGCTACTAGAAGATTCCCTGGATATCCCGCTTTTAAAGCTTTGCATCCGTTCTGCTTATGCCACAGATACTTATCAAAATGCGCTGCAGGCTGGCGAAAGGTTGATCCGCCTCAACGAACCATCCTTAACGCCAATGACACAATTATTTTTATGTTACTATAATTTAAAATTGTATACGGATTGCATACGTGTGTGCGACTACCTGATATTAAATAGCTATTTAACAGAAAATGTTTTATACTACCAGGCTAAATGCTGGGCTAAACTGAAGGATTTTAATAAAAGCAACGGACTGCTGAAAACTTGTGTGCGGCTGGCTATTTCAAAAGATGCTGAAATGTATTATTATAACATTGCCTTAAATTGGGAAGCATTAAAACAATATAAAAAAGCTATCAATAATTACGATACTGCCTATTATCTTTTTAAAAATCCGGTGATGAATTATAATAGCGGACGCATAAGCGAAGTAAATTTAAAGAACCTATCCCTGGCTGAAAAATATTATGTAGAATACTTGTCAAAAGCTAACCCAACAGAAACAGATGAAAAAATTGCTTACAAATATCTAAAAACGAGGTGGGGAAAGAAGCGTACTATTTCACCTGTAAAAAAGTGATTTTTTGTGTGGTTAAAGTACTTTTCTAATAACTAAAATTATTGGTTAGGTGCAATTATAAATGGCTGCTATCGGGTAGGGTATAAGGTAGGCACAATAGTCATTTTCAATGTTATTATTTTTATCTGGTTATCTTTTTTGGCTAGCGGTTATTGTATAAGTATGGTAAGCTGCATGTATAAAGTAAACCTTTTAAGTTTTTGCCTGTTCAATATATTTACTAAAAATAATGGGTTATAATTGGGTTGGTCGTCTACAAACTAGCTGTATCTATCTATGCTACAAGGCAAACAGCCTGGCTAATAAAAAGCAATAGTACAAAATTATTTGTACGTATTTAAAATTACTGTTTTAGATTTTTTTTATTTGATGTTGGCCTCAGCAAGAGTAATGCTCTGCTAGTTGGTTAAGGAAGCCTGCGGAGGTAAAGCCCACATAATATAAACAGGCATACGCTGCCTAAAAGATAAGCACCAACCACATCTGTAAACCAATGTGCGCCGAGGTATATACGTGATATTGAAATGGTGAATACCAATGCAATGCATAGATAAAAAATAGTGCCACTTATTAGCTTGGGAATTTTTACAAGCCGGCGCATAAGGAAGGCGATAAAACCGAATAGGATTACATAATACATTACATGCCCGCTGGGGAAACTTGGCTGCATATTTTTTACAATAACCCTGATAAAAGGGTGCTGCGGCCTTGGCCTGTTTATAACAGCTTTAACGGCAGAACTAACGGCTCCAGAAAGCATAGTTAAAATTACAAACAAGGTTTCTCTTTTGTAACGGAATAAATAAAATAATAAAGAAGCTGTTAATGCTGTAATGACGGAACAAGGCATGTTGCCAAACCAGCTTATGGCTAGCATGGTAGCATCTAACGCTGGGCTGGTATGGGCTTGTACTAATTTTGAGATGTATATGTCCAGCTGTAATGCTGGATGCTGGTAAATAAATACAGCTAGTAAAATAAACATAATTAACAAGCCAGCAGGCAAATACAATTTAGCAGTGTTTATTTTTGGTTGCATACTGATAATTTTCGCAAAATTAATGTAAAGAATAGCAAACTACTAAGCTACGCAGCTGTAATTTTTGCTACAAATAACTTAACCACCACTTTTCTTTATGCCCCTGTTTATAGGCATCGTAGCGTTTGCATATTGGATAAAGCCCAATAACAACCACAGCCCATAAAAGGTAGGCCATGGGCAACGAAGATCCATACCCTTTTAACCCGGATGTAAACCATATTGGCTCTGATAAAATCCATATTTTCCAGTTTTGGCCCATTATTAAAGAACTGATTATTGCTATCAGGTGTATAAGGTAAATGTGGATGAGGTAATAAAACATAGGTACCCTTCCATATACCGAAACAACCTTCACTAAACCAATCTGCAGCTTTTCTGCAGTGCCAAGAAATATAAACGCTGCGCCAAGCGTAACCAGGCAATACAGTAATGAAGGTGGGTACTTGCTGACCTTTATAAAAGAGAGAAAAGTAAAAAAGTTATCCTTTTGGCTGCTCCATTTTGATGGGTCGCCGTATAGGTTACTGTACCTTAATATAATGAACAGGGCGATAGCCGAAAAACCGATTGCTAAGAGTATTTTTCTTCTTTTTGCAGCATCATAACCAAATGCATATAGTTGCCCTACGCAATAACCCAGGGGCATTATCGCAATAAGCGGTATAAGCGGATAGCCAATTAATATAATTTCTTTATGCCACAAAAAAGGTTGTTGGTCATGCAGCAGTGCCCAGCCAAATGCAGGCAGTGTATTGCCTGCTACATGGATGCCATCCAAAAGGTTGTGCCCCGCAATTAGCAATATGCTAAAAGCTAAAATTAATTTTATTGGCAGATGGATCAAGCCGGCCAGCACAATCATGCTTATGCCAAGCGCCCAGATGGTGATGAACAAAAACATGGGGAAAGCGATGTTAAAATTCCAGCCAAAATTTGTTACTATCATTTCAAGGAAAATTAGCCATAGGCCACGTTTCAATAAAAAAATAGATAAATCTTTTTTTGATTTTTTTTGCCCTGTCAAAAATGCGGAAGTACCTGCGAGCATCATAAAAATCGGTGCACAAAAATGGGTGACCCACCGTGTAAAAAATATTACGCCGCTTGTTTTATCAAGGTCTAACGGATCGTATAAAAATGATCCGGCGAACAAATAATCCCTAACATGGTCTAGCGCCATAATAATCATGATGGTGCCACGAAGAAAATCAATGGATGTTATCCTGTTCTTTATAATTAATGTCATTTTTTATTATCAGGTTATGCTAAGTTTACATTTAATGGAGCAATGTCACGGATAGCGGTAAGCATGGTTTAGCATATAATACCACTTTGATTTTATTAAAGGTATTTCACAATTTAAAATATCGTTGCCACATAACCTTTATTGCAGGCTGCTGCAGGTTTTTGTTAAAGGCTTAAACAGGTAGCGCAAGAATACAAAAAATAAGTTTAAATATATCTTCTTTATTTAAATTTACTGAAATCTGGTAGGGGAATACTTACGCAAGTACCTTTAGTTGCAACTAGCGCTTGTTAAAAACTTATAAATCCTAAAAAAATATTCTTACTTATTTATACATTTAATGGCTTGTTTATTGATACGTCAATTAAAAACATTTATCACTAAATAACCTGATAAAATATGCGCAAGCCAACAGTAATTTGCCACATGATGGCAAGCGTAGATGGTAAGATATTATCTGCCAATTGGAACAATATGGGCCAGCCGACCATTTTTGGAAAAACGTATGAAGAGATACACGATAGCTTTGATAGCAACGCCTGGATTTGTGGGCGGGTTACCATGGAAAAAGATTTTACAAAAGGGCTACTACCAAAGTTGAATGACATAGATGAAATAGTAGGCCGGGATGATTTTGTAGCTGATAAAAAAGCCACCTCTTTCGCTATTGCTGTAGATGCGCATGGAAAATTAGGCTGGGAAAATGGGTACACAAACGGCGACCATATTATTGAAGTGCTTACAGAAAAAGTGGCGGATAATTATATTGGCTATCTTCGGCAAAAGGGCATATCGTATATTTTTGCAGGTGAAGAACACATTGATTTTAATGTTTTACTTGAAAAGCTAGGCAACCTCTTTCCAATTTCAGTATTGATGCTGGAAGGTGGCGGCCATTTAAACGGCTCGTTTTTAAATGCGGGCCTAATAGATGAGTTGAGCCTGCTGTTGTTGCCAATTGCTGATGGCACATCAAAATCACCCACTGTTTTTGAAGTGAGTGATTATTTATCAAAAGGGCCTGCCACTTTTTTAACACTCACTACAGTAAAACAATTGCAGCAAGGCATTGTTTGGCTACAATATAAAATGATAAAATAATGAAGCAAAGACAGTTAGGGAACACAGGCGAATTTTTATCGGCCATTGGGCTTGGCTGCATGGGGATGAACCATGCATATGGCGAACCAAACGATGAAGAAAGTATTGCCACTTTAAACAAGGCGATAGAATTAGGCATTACCTTTTGGGATACTGCGGATATTTACGCCAATGGCAAAAATGAAGGACTTGTGGCAAAGGTGTTAAAGCCCAACCGCAATAAAATTTTTCTGGCCACAAAATTCGGGTTTCAATTAAATGCCGGTACAGCAGTATTTAACGGCTCGCCTGCGTATATTAAAATTGCTGTAGAAGATAGCTTAAAAAGATTACAGACAGATGTGATAGACCTTTATTACGCACATCGCATAGACCCTAATGTACCCGTAGAGGAAATGGTTGGTGCTATGGCTGAGTTAGTAAAAGAAGGCAAAGTACGTTACATTGGTTTATCGGAAGCATCTGCCACCAGTATCCGAAAGGCACATGCTGTACATCCCATTGCGGCATTGCAAAGCGAGTATTCTTTATTAACGAGGGATGTAGAAAATAACATATTGCCGCTATGCAAAGAGTTGGGCATAGGGTTTATTCCTTTTAGTCCGCTGGCACGAGGGCTTGTTACCAACACACTGGATGTAGCTACTTTAAAAGAGGGTGATTTTAGAAAAACCCTGCCGAGGTACCAAATGGAGCATGCGGCAAATAACAAGCATTTATCTGAAGGGTTTGCATTAATAGCGCAACATAAAAATTGCAGCCCTGCCCAGCTTGCGCTTGCGTGGGTTTTGGCGCAAGGCGAAAACATTATCCCTATACCAGGTACTAAAAGACGCAAATATTTAGAAGATAATGCTGGCGCGGTTGATGTTGTATTAACTCAAGTTGAACTGGATGAAATAGAAACATTGCTTAAAAAATATCCGGATACAGGCGAACGTTATAACGAAGCCAATAAAAGTCTTGTAGATAAAAGTTAATGTTTTCTGCTGGTGCAGAGAATTGAAATGCTACAACATAAAACCCTCTGCATACTAGCTTTCTGCAAGTATGCAAAGGGTTTTATGTATATTAATTGTAAGGGCAATATTAGCTGTTAAAAATAATATCCTTGGCAATAAAGGCTTTCAGGCTTTATAAACTTTTTATCTTAATATTTTTAAGCCATATTTTTTGGCCATGGTGCTGAAACATAATGTGCCCGCTTGTTGAAGTGGCAAATGTTGGATTTTCTTTAAACTTGCTTTTACTGATAAGGCCGTTTAAATTGGTAGAGCCAAGATCATATTCTACTACTTTAACCCCATTAAGCCAATGCTCCACATGGCCTTTGTTTACAAGCAGCCTTGCCGTATTGTATTCGCCGATAGGCTTAAGCTTTTTGTTTTGCGGTGCTATCAAATCGTATAATGAGCCTGCAGAGCGCTTAGGCTCTTTATCATTAAAATTTATATCATCCAGTATCTGCATTTCAAAATTATCGAGCCAGTTGGGGCTGTTGCCATTGCCAGATTCTTGTTTGGCAGTTTCCTGTACGTTATAAAATACGCCACTATTGCCCGCTTTCGATACTTTCCATTGTAAAATTAAATCGAAATTTGTATAGGTTTGTTTTGTAACAAGGTCTATGTTCGGTATATCGGGCTGTGTAACTAAAGCGCCATCTTCCACTTTCCACGCAGTAGGGAAGGAATCCATATTATAACCTCGCAGTTGCGCTACAGATTTACCGCCAAATAAGGTTACCCATTTGCCTTTGTGCTGTGCATTGGTGATGTTAATGATACAAAGAAAGGCGATAAAAAATAAGCCTGTAATTTTAGTTGCAGGTTTAATAGTTAAGTTATGTTGCGGCATACCGTACATTTTATTATGGTTATAAAGATGGTTAGTTATTTAAATCATTTACTTTATAGTTGTATTGCTGATAAAAGCAACCTTCTTACTATCCGGCGACCAGGAGGGCGTATTCATTGTGCCTTGCCCGCCATATACATAAGCAATAACTTTTGGAGTGCCGCCTTCTATTGGTGACAGCCTTAAATAAATATGCTTGTAAAAAGGATGCTCGTCAGATGGTGTTTCTTCTTTTAAAAAAGATACAAAAACTATCCACTTGCCATCAGGAGAAATATGGGGGAACCAATCCTGGTAGTCGCCTGTTGTTACTGCAGCCTGACCGCTTCCATCAGCATTCATCCGCCATATTTGCATAGTGCCTGTACGGTTAGAATTGAAGTAGATATATTTTCCATCCGGCGTAAATTCAGGGCCGTCATCCAGCCCTTTCGCTGTAGTTAATTGTGTTTCTTTGCCTCCGGCAGATGGCACGCTATATATGTCAAACTCCTTGTTCCGTTGCCCGGTAAATACAAGGCTTTTTCCATCAACAGACCAGCCATGCAAATAGGAGGGGCCTTTAGGAGTTATTTGTTTTGGCATACCGCCCGTAACCGGTACTGTATAAATAATGGAGCCGCCCGCGTTATCTAAAGAGCTGCTTAAGCCTAGCATCTTTCCATCAAAAGAAAGTACATGGTCGTTGTTATTATTTTTTACATCGCCTGTATTAATAACAACAGGGGTGCGGCTTTCAAGGTTAAATGCATACATTAGCCCTTCGCTGTTGTACAGCAGGGTTTTGCCATCCGGTGTCCAATTAGGTGCTTGTAACGATTTAGGCGAAGTGTATAGGATATCCCGTTTTCCGCTGGCTATTTCAAGCACTTCAATGTTGCTTCCTAAGTATTCTTTATAAGGTATTAACCCTTCGTGGGCGGGCACAGATATACGCACATCCTGAAAAATACCCGTTTCAGAAACATCCGCATTATGCGAGCCAACAAACAGCCCTACGTACACTTCATCGCCCAAGCCTATATCAGCAACCTGCTCTGTAACAAATGGCTCTCCGTATTTCGCCACCCTCATGGTATAAGTGGTTCCTTTTCTTTCTAATTGTATGATAGATGCCTTGGTAATTTTCGATTTTATTTCTTCGGTTATACCACCAGCGGTTTTCCTAAACTGTAAAGACGTTAGCCCATCGCCATGTACCACTGCATTAACATGCGGCGAGTTGCCATCCAGGGTTTTACGTACCATCCAGCCTACTTTGCGGTGGTAATCTACCCAGCTGCCAACAAACTCAGCCTTCGTGTACAATATAAAATCTCCCGCCATCTTTTTCCATACATATTGAAACTCATCATGGTCGGCCCAAACATTATAGCCTGCGCCTGTAATTATATATTGGCCGGTAGCTGCAATGTAGGTAGCAGCGCCAGGCTTTACATTGTCCCCGATATCCTTATGCCCATCAAAAATGCCTACGTTTTGTTGGGCAACAGTAAATAAGCAGGCCATGCAAAAAAGCAGGGAAAGTATTGGCCTGGCAAGGTGTGGCAGTTTGGTTTTCAAGCTTTTAATTTTGTAGTGTTGCAATCGAAAAATTTTTATATAAATTTATATTTGCTAAAGTACCCCAATATTTTGTAGTAAGTAAATATGTTTTTTTTTGCGAAAGGCTGCTGCAATAATTAAGAATTCATTAGATATTGATAAAGATTCATCAATATAGGCCACCCTTGCCTTGCGCTGTGGTATGGCCAGTAATTCATAACGTAGCATATTAATAATGGTAGCCTTACCCAATAGCTATAAAAGAAAGGTTTGTGTAAAAATAAGCTACGATGCGTAAAATGTATGAAATTAATGAAGCTGAACAAAGTTGATCGGCTTTAAGCAACTGCCGATAGAAACTATATTTATTCAGGACACCACCATTCAGTTGGCTTACAATTGATTGCCTTACATGCCTAATGGTTAAGCCCTCTTGCATCAACAATACTAGATTTAGTGGCAACGCCTTTGTTTATGGATGGCTATGCTATAACAACTATTTCCAGTTTAGTATATAGATGGGTAATTACAACAATACATCAACAAATTATACGCCTATAAAACTATCCTGTCAAATGTTGCTGATATCTTTAAAATATTAGCGAAGTTAATAACCTGGTTAACTGAATATTATTCGTTAAATATTTAAATTACTACCTATGCCGTTAAGTTAAGGATTTAAATGTTTGTCTTTACCTCACCCTAACCCTCTCCAAAGGCGAGGAAGAGCCTTAACTTAGCAGCATTTAAGTCGCAACATTCATTATTTATGTTACAACATCTAATTAACAACTAGGCATATTTATTTACTGTTGTTTTGCATCAATAATTTCTGTTATCCTTAATTTTTAAAAAGTCCAAACTCTTTCCAATATATAGTACTGTAAAACGAACCGCCTTACTTACCATGATAGCCATTTTTAATAAGTTACAAGTAAAAAAATGTACACAATGGCTACTTTAAAATCTTCAATTGTCGTAAAAATAAAAATATTTTTTTATTGCCTTCTCATAATAGTTCTTGGCTTCGCATCATCACTGTTCTACTACCTGTCAAAAGGTATCAAAAAAATGTTTGCTTCTTCTAATCAAAATAAAAGTAGCAACAGGGCTAATTCTTTTTCTGGCTCAATATAATAATCGGTGGGCATCCGTTTCTTTAAAAAACTTTTACCTTATCTTTTTACAGCAGTTTTAAGCAATACAAATTTTTTGTAATTAGCATATTTTTATTGAGTTAATTGCTGGTTCCTTAGGCTTAAACACTTTTTTGCAATAGTTGCTTTTGAGGTTATTTAAATCATTTTCAAATGTTTACTGTATTTAGTGATGAAAGTAGGCCATAAATAAAGGTCATTTATTTATGACAGGTTTGGGTTATTTTACTTACAAAGTTTGCTTTTTATAAACCGAAGCAAAAAATCCTTAAACTTTATCTTCGGTAGTAAAATAATGGACATTATTTTCAATACCGCATTGATAAAAATCATGTAACTATTCAGTCTAAAAGTAGGTATTAATTTTTGTGTTGATTTTTAATATTCCAATAGTTGTCCACATTTGGATAAAAGTGCTTTACAGGGACTTGATTTTTGTCTTATTTTTTGCCGCATACACTTGATTATTACGGAA
>JANXVN010000031.1 GCA_025351645.1 Ferruginibacter sp. | reverse complement strand
GAGTTCTAAAACCATTTTTATGCACATATATTTACTAAGCATCCTCTATTTAATTTTTAAGTATGATAAAAAAAATAAAAAATGTAGAAATTGCTTGAATGTGTTTGCTATGAAATTCTAAATCCTTATTTTTGCATCCCGTAAAGGGAAATTCCTCCTTAGCTCAGTTGGTTAGAGCATCTGACTGTTAATCAGAGGGTCTCCCGTTCAAGTCGGGAAGGGGGAGCTGATAATCAAGCACTTACGAGGTAAAACTGGTAGGTGCTTTTTTTATTTGGGACATATTTTTACATAATCATTTTTTTGTTAAATTTATGCAAGAAAATGAGGTGTTATGGAAAATGTGGGGTTTTTGACGAAGTTTCATTCGAACAGGCATTATATAAGCGAAATAGCTATTGAAGGAAAAAGGACAAGCAGGTTCTATTTCCAGGTTGCCTATTACGACTAGTACATTACGCAGGTGATACGTGCCGGTAATACACTCACCCTGCTAAGCGATACCCTTGAGCTGACAAGGGACAATTTCTGGAATACCCATTACTTTGAAGATATCTCCCGGTTTGTCTTCTGGACTTTCAATAAAAGTTTCTTGCTGGCATTGGAAGAAAGAATTAACCCTGCCATAAGCAACTGTAAGCAGGTGCATACAACTGCTTACAGAAAATTCCGCACCTTATCAACTGCCATCTACCGAATTCGCCGACCAGGAACTGCTATGGTGCACCGTCAAGAATGGTCATCTCCAAAACAATCCCAATGTCAGGAAAATGTATGAGCTTGATAAAGAGAATAGGGCTGTATTGCTGGAAGCGCTGGAAAAAAGGGAAGGCTTTTTAAAAGAGATTGCTGATGAAAAGAAAATAAATGGGACTGTACCCACATCCTTAACTGCATCAGGCGATACCAACTTTTTAGAAATGCTAGAACCATTGAATGGCTCAGCCGAGCAAACATTGCAGTTCCTCATCAGCCAGGCTGAAGCAGCGGGCTTTGACTATAATATTTTCACCCAAGTATCTAAATTATCCAATGGCAAGAATCCTTATGGCCTTAACAGCACCATCGGTGCAGTGATTGATTATTTTTACCAGTTGTGCTATTTTAAAAAAGCTTATAGTATCGAAGATATTTTAAAAGCTTACTTCTCGTACAGCGGCAATAATATTGGCAAGCTAAAAGTCTTCTTGTCCGAATTCAGGCAGGATAAGAGTTACCATAAAAATATAGCGAAGCTTGAGGTTATGAAAATTAGTAAACTTTAATAATCATTAAGGAATTCCTTAAATGCCTCGGTCCGTTATTCATCTCCAGACCGGCTGTCATTTTCGATTCATTTTATACCTGTTTTGCTGTGCAATGTAGAGCCTGTTTTCATGTGACTTAAAGTAATTTTCAAAATCTTTAGGAATAGTTAAGTGTTCATATACTTCATCATAAAAATGAAGATCAAGGCTGCTGACGATTGTTTTTCGTTTAGCAATTTTGAATACCAGGGTTGCTTCAAGCTCAAATGGCGTAATATTTATTTCAGCTCCGCCGTTAAGATAGCGCATCCAACTGCTGGTATAATTAAGAAAATCAATATCCTCTAAGCCTTTTAATTTAAATTGTTGTATAAATTCAAAAGGGCTATCATCTTCAGTATGGATGCTGATTGCCAGAGGCCCATGGTTATGATTGCATAAATAAAAAGCGGTCCACAGGTCGTCTGCAGCAGTAAGACCCAGTTCCATTCCCTTAGAATTTTTAAGCCTATCTGCCCTGTTTTTAAAATATTGAATTATATCTTGTTGAGAAATAGCTGCCATAACATGGTTTTAGTTTTAGCCTTTCATTTTGATCTCCTCAAAAGCTAAAAATTTTGTTTATTAGATAACAGGACCAAATTTAAATTTGATTTAATTCAACATCAAGTACATATACCTCATAGCCATGTTCTTCAAGCCATTTAGTTTATCCTGATTTTATATCTTTTTGCAAATTTTCCAACTGGTGAATAATCGCTTTTACATAATCCGGATCATTTTCACCATAAGGTAATACGCAGAATATTGCTTCCGTTAATGCTGGATTTTCAAGCAGTCTCTTGCAACTTTCTTTAATAAAGCTTTTTAGTTTCACGGAAGTATTATTAACTTCATTACTTACCGCTGTTGAGTAATTCAATATGAAAACAATATCTTCAAAATCCTTACTTACCCTTAGATCATCCATTCCTCTATTGAATAGTGCTTCTAACTTGCAGGCAATAAAATATGGCTTTGATAGTATTTGGATACTTACAGTTTCATCGATTTGGTAAGCAATGGAATTGACAATACCGTCACTATACCATTGATTTGAAAACCCCAATATGCTTTCGTCTGTAGGCATGATGTCAACAGTAATATTTTTGTAATGCCATCTGCAAATAACTTTTTGATCATTCTCAAATTTTTGCCTTCTTAATTTTTCTTCAAACTCTGTAAAAGCCCAGCGGCCTGCAATTTCTACTATACAGTCTACATCATCGGTCTGACGTACTTCTGCCACCTGCGAAATATCATCGACATAAAGTTCCACTATTACCCCTCCTACAAAAACAACATCCTTTGCCAGGTCTCCCAAGCCTTCCACGATTATTTTAAGCATATTAAGATTGGTACCTAGTGGCATAATCCTGTAATTTGTCTGTTAATAAATCGGTTGCTATTTTCTTTTCGCGGCTTTTTCCTACCCTTATGCCATCTATCAACGCAAGCATTTCGTAAAGTCCGTGATCTTTCTGAGCTATTTCCGGAACATGTTTTTCTAATGGCTCTATACCTTGTCCTCGTGATTTGCCTTTCGAATAAGGCCATACATAAACATCCTTATCCGAAACTATTTCCTTGTTTAAAGGAGCAGCAGAATGCCCTGTAGGGATGCCACGGGTGATTTTGCCGGGTTCAACAGCAAATGCATAAGCGATGCCATGCACCAGGAATTCTGTCAGGTTAAGTACGTATATGTCATTGAATGGCTTTGGGCTTATGAACCTGGCCTTAACACATCTTTCTAAAGACCGGTAAATGGCAGAAACGCTCAATCCCAATTCTTCCTGGAGCGTTTCAAATTTCCATCCTTTACGGCCAACACTAAGAACCTTTAGTATAACAATAATATCTTGCGGCTTTATCGGTTGCATAAACAAATATAACACTTTTTCCAATTTCTGGAAAATGGAAAATTACATTTTAGTTTAAACAATAAAACGGTAGGATTAGGTTATTTTACCAGTTGGGCTTTTTCAAAAAACTTAGAGTATGGGGGTATGTTAATAGCTTACTTCTCCTACATCGGCAATACTATAGGTAAACTAAAAGTTTTCTAATCTGAAGTCAGGCAAGATAAGAATTTACCAAAAAACAGTGCTAGGTATAAGCTGCTGAAAATAAGTAAGCTGCAATGTAACCATTTAGGGAATTCCCTGATTCCCTAAATTTTTGCCCTAAAATTCCTGATTACACTTTCCTTTCTCTTCAAATTGCATCCAGTTAATAACAATTAAAACAAACTGGAATGCAAACAACCAATCCTTTCGACCTGATCTTATCGAGGCTCGAACAATTGCAATCATCTGTCAACGTATTATCGGAAAATGCTCAAAAGCCAACAGCTCCGGCAACAAGCGACCGGGGGAGGCTCCTTGACCTTGCAGAAGCTGCTGAAGTAGTCCGAAAGCCAATCGGCACGGTCAGGCATTATATCCACCACCGTAACCTTCCTGCTATCAAGATTGGTAAAAGCTACCTGATCAAACTGGATGAGCTGCTGGTATGGGTAGATAAGTTCAAGGATATTGACGAGCCAAAGCTCGACAATATGGAACCGATGCTTGCCAACCGCAGGCGGTACGGAAAATACAAGCCAGGTTTTTCATCAGACAAGCATTAAGCTATGAGCAAGGCAAACAAGAAGCTGGAGCATGTCAGGCTGGAAACTTACCTCACCAAGCATTTTTATTTCCAGTTAAATGAAATAACAGGGGCCATCGAATTTAAGAAAAAGGATTGTGTGGATTGGGAAGAACTAAATGAGTTCAATGTTTACCGGCAATTAAAATTGGAAGGTTTTGTAACCAACCTGAATGAATTGATCTACCTGCTAAAAAGTGATTATGTAGACAGCTTCGATCCTTTCCTTTCTTACTTTGAAGGGTTGCCGGTTTGGGATGGCCGCACTGACCATATCAGGAAACTATGCAGTTATGTAAAGCTCCGCAATGCCGAAAGGTTTGAAAGACATATCAAGAAATGGCTGGTAAGGGCAATCAGGTGTGCGCTGGTGGACCAATACTGCAATAAAAACGCCATTATCCTGGTGCATGAAGAGCAGAATTCCGGTAAGACGACCTTCATCCGTTTTCTCTGTCCGCCAGCATTGAAAGACTATATGGCAGAAAACATTTCTTTTGACAAAGACAGCCTGATTGCACTCATCGAAAATTTTATCATTAACCTTGATGAACTTGCCACTTTTACCAAGGTGGAGATTAATGCGCTTAAAAGCATCCTGAGCAAGTCATTCGTAAAAGTGTATATTCCTGAGCATGTGTACCCACCATTCCTGCGGATGCGGACCCACCATTACTGACCATGTAGACCCACCCAAACCATGATTTATTTTAGTCTGTTGTTTATAGGCGCGGATTTGGGTTCTTGCATGTGGGCCCACCCCCTGTTTTCATTATTTTGGGGATGGCTGTTTTGGGCGACTGCCAATTCTTGCATGTGGACCCACCCTCTAAAGTTGTTGAGAGAGTAGTAATTGTTCGGCTTTTATACTGTGTTTTGCCCTTTAAACCTATAAAGGGGATTATGTCACAAAAGCCGTTAACAATGGAACAGTTAAAGCAAGTTTTACAATTGAAAAAAGATGGGGTGCCCATCAGAGAGATCGCTCGCCGGACAGGCGTTAGCCGCAATGCCATCAAGCGCTATTTAAGCCGGCTCGAACCAGATGGCAATGATGGCCAGGAACCGTTAACTAATAAGCAGCTAGCCGAAAAAGCTTACGATAATGACACCCTTTTATCTGCCGCAGGCAGGCTTGCAGACCTGCTCAGGCACTTTTCTTATGCAGAAAAAGAGTTGCATAGGACTGGCGTAAACAGGCAACTGCTTTGGGTAGAATATATTGAGCAATACCCCGATGGCTATACTTACAGCCGCTACTGTTTTCACCTGCGAAAATTCCTGAAACATACCGGCGTATCCATGCACCTTGAGTATGAGCCTGGTGATATGATGATGATAGATTTTGCAGGAAAGAAGTTGCGCTATACCCATCCCGATACCGGTGAGGCGATTAGCGTAGAAGTGTTTGTAGCCATCCTTCCATTTAGCGGGCTTATCTTCTGCAAGGCAGTGCCAACGCAGCGTACTGCAGACTTCATCACCTGTATCAATAACATGCTGAAGTTTTATGGTGCAGTGCCAAAGACCATCCTGTGCGACAACCTTAAAACAGCGGTCACCCGGCCGTGCAGGTATGAGCCTGTTTTTACTGAAGTATGTAACCAGCTTAGCGAACATTACCAAACTACTTTTAGCGCTACGCGCCCCTACAGCCCACGCGATAAGGCGATGGTGGAACGTGCGGTAAATATTGTTTACACCCATATTTATGCACCCTTGCGCAACGATATTTTCTTTAGTCTCGAAGAGCTTCAGCTGGCCATGCAGGCACCGCTTATCAAACTCAACGACAAGCCTTATAAAAATACCGTCTATAGCCGCCAGTATTTTTATGAGCAGTACGAGCGCGCACTTTTGAAAACACTGAGCCAGGAAAGCTTTACCCAAAAGAAGGTATCGGTGCATACCGTGCAGCGCAATTACCACATACAGTTATCGGAGAATCGACTGTATTACAGCGTGCCTTTTACCTATGTAGGCAAGAAGGTGAAAGTGCTCTATGACAACCATACAGTTGAAGTATACCATGACCATGTGCGCATTGCATTGCACGTACGCAAAAGCACTGCAAAATCCTATATCACACAGCCGGAACACATGCCTGCAAAACATCTATATATGCACAAGGTAAATGGATGGACAAAGGAAGGCCTGCTGTCACAGGCAGAGAAGATAGGCTGCTGCACGCTGCAGGTGGCAACGCATATCCTTGACAACAGTATTTACAAAGAGCAGAACTACAAGGCTTGCTACGGCATGCTGCTATTGGAAAAAAAGTATAATAACCGGCTGGAAGCGGCCTGTAAAAGAGTGGCAAATAATGTCAGGATCAATTACACGATGATAAAGAACATACTAAAAAATGGCCTGGATAAACAAACCATACTTTTTGACAATACTCCCATACCCACGCATGATAATATCCGTGGTGCGGGGCAGTATCAATAATACCGGTGCACCCTGACGCTGCCGCGGGCTTGCATATTTTGAAGAGTGGATCAGTGTTAAAGCAAGAAACTTTTAAGGCCCTGCGGCTGATCCACTCTTCAAAATACGCTGAAAAATCAATCCCTCTTTTCATCAATAAAAATCAACAAAATGAATACAAGCGAGACGCTGCAGCAACTGCAGCATTTAAAGTTACAGGGCATGCACAATGCATACAGCCACCAGCTGGGGCTGCCCGTACACCAGCAGCTCGATGCCCACGAACTGGTGGGGCAGCTGGTGCAGGCTGAATCATTGTTTAAGGCCAATGAACGCACTGCTTATTACCTAAGGCTTGCCAAGCTTCGGCTACCGGCAATAGTGGAGCAGGTTGAGTGTGGCATTACCCGCAATTTTACCAAACAACAACTGGCAACTTTTATGGAAGGGCATTATTTAAGACAAGGACAAAATATCCTGATTACCGGCTCTACAGGTTGTGGTAAAAGCTACCTTGCCTGCGCACTTGGAAACCAGGCTTGCCTGGAAGGTTACCGGACCACTTACCTTAATATGAACAGGCTCATCGAAAAGATTACCAGCTCCAAACTTGATGGTACGTACATCAAATACCTCAATTACCTGGAACGGCAGGCGCTCATCATCCTGGACGACTTTGGCTTGCAGCCATTGAACCAGGATGTGAAGCTTGCCCTGTTGCAAATACTCGAAGACCGTTATGCAAAAAGAGCCGTAATTGTGACCTCTCAATTACCGGTATCGAAGTGGTACGAATACATAAATGAACCAACGCTTGCCGATGCCATTATGGACAGAATGACAGCCAATGCACATCGGATAGAATTAAAGGGCGAGTCAAGAAGAAATAAAAAAAACAACACCGCAGAAACCCCTGCATAATGTATCTTTAAAGCATAAAAGTTCTTACAATTACTGTTCGCTCAGCAGGTGGGTCTCCATCGCAGGAACCGTGGGTCCACATGGCAGGAATATGCACCCTGCAATAGTTAATGAAGATAATTAATACCAACACATTAATTTTTGATGCAGAAGCCAAGAATAAAGTTTTCTTCAACATTATCCGCAAACAGCGCCGCTTAGATTAATTAGTTAAATAAGCAATCCTTGGCATAAAATGAGCAATTACTGGAACATACCTGGAATACCTAAAGGATGTTGTCTGATGAATGAAATTGATGTAAAAGAAAATGCTAGGATGCAGACTATACAGATTATGAAACCTATATAATGTGTGGCAAGGAAAAGATAAGATTTGTACATATTCGTAACACAATGAGGTAATAGTAGAATTTAGGGGTGGCTGTGTTTATTCTGAAAAAATGACCAATGATTATACAAATCCAATGCAGTTGGAAAATGATTTTAGAAAAAAAGCTTTAAGGCGAACAGATTGGATAAATAAAGAATGGAAGTTCAGTAAAAAGGGGAACCAATATCTGAATAAGGATGGGCATAATTCTTTAATTTACCGGGACAAAAAACAAGAAAATAAGAGGAAGTAATTGATGAAACCTGGGGTAAAAAATCGTTCGGTATTTTGCAACAGACAAAAGCTCCTTTTTTTTGCTATAAAACATTTTAAAGACAAAGACGATTAGTAAATTTATTTCAAAATTGCCTCTTTTCTTTACAATCCGACCCTTGACATCAATGCAAACAAAATTTCAAATTTGTATGAGTATAAATAGAGTGATCGCCTTTCCTAAATTTTTAAATATGAACAACACTTGGCTTCGCAGGACAATTAATTCAATTGTTCTGTATCCTTTTTTATTATTATTATTTTGTGTGCAGGTAAATGCACAAAAAGCAAATGTGGCAAAAAAACCAAACATCGTATTTATACTCATAGATGATATGGGTTGGAAAGATCTTGGGACAAATGGAAGTAGTTTTTATGAAACCCCTAATATTGATAAGCTGGCAAAGGAAGGGATGAAGTTTACCAATGCCTATGCAGCCTGCCCAGTGTGCTCACCCACAAGGGCAAGTATTCTGACCGGCAAATACCCGGCGGGTTTAAAAACGACCGATTGGTTTGGCGCACCAGAGCCAGACGAAGCTTCAAAAGACAAAAACTGGAGTAAGAAAAAACTACTTCCTGCAGCTTACACTCCCTATCTTCCGCTTGAAGAAACTACCATTGCCGAGGCTTTAAAGGCAAATGGTTACACAACTTTCATTGCTGGTAAGTGGCACCTTGGCGAAGAAGAAAAATACTGGCCCGAACACCAGGGGTTTGATGTAAATATGGGCGGCTATTCTAAAGGTCATCCAAACAGTTATTTTTCACCTTACAACAATCCACGGTTGTCTGATGGCCCTCCCGGCGAATACCTTGGAGACCGCGTGGCGGCTGAAGCCGTAAAGTTTATTGAAGCAAATAAAAGCAAACCATTCTTTGCTTACATCTCATTTTATGAAGTGCACACGCCACTCCAATCTAAAGACAGCCTCATAAAAAAGTATGAACAAAAAAGAAAAATACTTGGGCTCAAAGATGAGTTTATATCAGAAGGAAATGGAAAAACAAGGTCTGTGCAAAGCCTGCCTGTGTATGCTGCGATGGTAGAAGCAATGGATGCTGCAGCGGGCACGGTACTCAAAAGACTGAAAGAATTAAACCTAGATAAAAGTACCATCGTTATTTTCTTTTCAGACAATGGAGGATTATCTACGGCAGAGGGCTCACCTACATCCAATTTGCCGCTGCGTGGCGGAAAAGGATGGTTGTATGAGGGTGGCATCCGGGAACCGTTAGTCATTAAATATCCACCCAAAGTACAGGCAGGAACTTCGTGCGATGTGCCGGTGATCAGCAATGATTTTTACCCCACATTACTACAAATGGTTGGGCTGCCATTGATGCCAAAACAACACACAGGCGGCATCAGCATCGCTCCTTTGCTTCAAAATAAAACAATTGAAAGAGATGCACTTTACTGGCACTATCCGCACTATGGTAACCAGGGTAGCTCGCCGGGTAGCGCCATACGAATGGGCGAATGGAAATTAATTGAGTGGTATGAGGATAACAGGATAGAGCTGTTTAACCTGCAAAGTGACCTTGGTGAAAGAAACGATATTGCTGAGCAAAATCCGGAAGTTAAAACCAGGCTGTTAACGATGCTGCATGTCTGGCTTAAAAAGGAAAATGCCTCGATGCCCACCATTAACACAAATATAGCTGTACCGCTAGTGCCGGCGCAGCCATTAGTTGATACAAACTACCTGGCAGATATCAGGCTTGAACTAACGAAAAAGTGGCCAGGCAACAGGTTTTATAATTTTGTTTTTCACGGCCATAGTGTGGTGGCGGGATATTTTAAAACGCCAATGGTGAACACCTTCCAGTCTTACCCAATGGTAATACTGCAAAAGCTCACGGAAAAATATCCCTACGCTGCTATTAACGTAATTCGTACCGCAATTGGTGGCGAAAATTCGGAACAGGGGGCTGTTAGGTTTGATAGCACAGTATTAGTTCACATGGCGGATGTGCTATTCATTGACTATGCACTGAACGACAGAAAAATGGGTGTGGAAAGGGCAAGGATAGCCTGGGTGTCTATGATAGAAAAAGCACTGGCAAGAAACATAAAAGTGGTATTGTTTACGCCTACTCCAGATTTAAATGAAGATATTACAGATGATAAAGCACCGTTGGTCGCACATCGTGTAATGATATTAGAGCTTGGAAAAAAATATTGTATTCCCGTAATTGATAGCTACGACATATTTAAAAAAATGGCATTGGCCGGAGTTGATTTAAATGAGTACATGGTGCAAAAAAATCACATCAATGGTAGAGGACATTTAATTGTTGCCAATGAAATTTGCAGGCTGTTTGGCATTGAGCCAGAAGCTTTGCGGTAGGGCAATCGATATCTTGAAATGATTAGGTGCGCCGCTGATTTCACTATCTATAGAATCGATATCAACCGACTTTGATTTTACGCTCATTGAACTTGTTCTTTTTTCCTACAATACATATGGTCCGCCAGCAGATTTTTCATCTCGTATTCGCTTTATTGTTTTTACCAAAAAACTCAGCAACCCAAACATCTGAATTAAAAATTGTATTACGTACGATTAAGTTGTGATTTGGTCTTTCAGGGCGAGGATGAATTAGCGAAATATATATAAAGAGACCATAATGATTTTGATAACAGTTTCTTAAAAAGTCCACTTAAAGCACAGCATTTTAAAAATTCAATATACAGGCAATGGAATGAAGAAACCTTGTACAGTATAATACGCAGTATAATTATAAATCCTAAATATCAAAATGTATATGCAGATATAAGTTTCATTATCTACGATGAAAAAATTATTTCTTTACTAAAATCCACCTTAACAGTACCGCATTTAAAGCGCCACATTTTATATTATGCCGATTTTATGTTGTAATAAAAAAGGGTACAGAATATTTTTGGTTTAAATTGAATAATATTAAACCGGAAATGGCTAAAGCAATCTCAATAAATTGGAAGGGATAATGGCATGTTCAAACTAAAATATTACAGCATAATTACTTTGAAACGGTGCTATTTCTTTTCTTATTAATAGCAGTAAGATGGCTTTACCTCCAGCCAAGAAATTCCAGCAAATAAGTATTACGAAATACGTCTTCAGGTTTCACATCATTTTGAACTATATGTTTTTTCAGGGTGGTTTCTTTATTGATACTAAGTCCAATTCTTTCATACAAAAGGCTTTCAATGGCTCGTTTTAAGTCTTTCACGCCCCAATTATTTTGAACAGCATAAAACTCATAGAACCTGCGTTTAACATCAGTATCAGCCTTTATAAAACTCAAGAATATGAAAATAATTATTCTACTTTTATTGTTTTTAGTTGTACTGACTGTAAATACCACGCAAATTGACTCCTTTTCCCCATTTCAAATTGACCCCCTAAAAAACGATTTCAAAAAGGTCCTGAAAAAGCCTGCAATTGGAGACCGGAAAAATGATAAAGAACTGTTGAGTTGCCGAACAAAAATAGCGACTAATTTTTGCCCTTTTGTTTTATAAATTTGGTTGCTCTATTTCTACAATTGTTCTTTGTTTTTTTCTTAATGATTCCCCGTAAAGTTCTACCCGGATTGACTGGTGAACGATCC
>JANXVN010000317.1 GCA_025351645.1 Ferruginibacter sp. | reverse complement strand
TGAAGGAAGGCAACGGCGACTCGAGCCTTTGCCTGTTTGGAGAAAAAGTAACACCTAACCTGCATGCACTTGCAAGGGAATTTGTGCTGCTGGATAATTTTTATGTAGATGCAGAAGTTAGTGCAGATGGGCACAACTGGAGCATGGGCGCCTATGCTGATGATTACCTTGAGAAGACCTGGCCCACCAGCTATGGCGGCCGTGGCGGCGAATACGATGCCGAAGGCAACAGGGAAATTGCCAATAACAAAGGTGGCTTTATATGGGAGCATTGCAAACAGGCAGGGGTAAGCTACCGCACGTATGGAGAATTTGCAGATGACTATAAGCCTAACATCCCCATTTTAAAAGGACACTTTTGTCCTTATTATACCAGCTGGGACCAGCACGTCCGCGACACAACAAGGGTAGGGCAATGGAAGCGTGATTTTGATTCGCTGCTTGCCATCAATGCCTTACCAAAAATGAATACGCTACGCATTATCAACGACCATACCGAAGGCCTCAGCAAAGGAAGGCCCACGCCTTTTGCCCACTGTGCCGATAACGACCTTGCCGTAGGCATGTTAGTGGATTATTTAAGCAAAAGCCCGGTTTGGCAACAAAGCGTTGTGTTTGTTTTGGAAGATGATGCACAAGATGGCCCCGACCATGTAGATGCGCATAGAAGCACTGCTTATGTAGCAGGTGGCTTTGTAAAAAGAGGCTTTATAGACCATACCATGTATTCCACCACTTCAATGCTGCGTACTATGGAACTTATTTTAGGCTTGCCACCCATGAGCCAGTACGATGCAGCTGCAATGCCCATGTGGCGCTGCTTTTCAGCTACACCCAACCTTTCTCCTTATAACGCAAAGCCTTTACAAACAGATATCAACTCAAAAAATACGGTATCAAATGCATGGCAGCGAAAAAGTGAAACATTTGATTTTTCAAAAGAAGACCGTATACCCGACAGGGAATTTACGGAAGTAATATGGAAGGCTGTAAAAGGCGAAGCAGCGATTGTGCCGGCACCCAAGCGTGCTGCTTTTGTAAAGGCTGCCAGCGTAAAAGAGGACGATTAAAAAGATAATTATTTAATTGTAAGCTGTCCCGGGAGTAAAGCGTAAATGAAATAACACACCATAAATAACTGAACTGGTTTTTGAAGAAAATTATATTTTTTATTTTGTCCATTACTTCTTTGCATTTTTCTTATGCTCAAAAAATACCGCCAATATTAATGGAATCGTATCAAGCGGTAATAGCGATGCCGCCTACGTTACTGTTGAGCTTAAGCAATTAGAAAAAATTACTGCCACTGATAATAAAGGTAATTTTAAGTTAGATGGCTTGCCTGCATTGAAAGATACAATTCTGTTTACCGCAATATGAAGCAGGCTATATAGCCAGCCTGTGGTGTTGGAAAAAGATGGCTCCGTAAATTTAGGCGACATCCATCCATCTTACAATTAATGTTGCCCTATTGCAGGATATTGAAGTGAGTGGCAGGATAGTAGATTCTAATAAAAGTGATTATTATTTGCTCCGTGGATGGTGTCTCACCATCTACAAATTGGAAATTATTTCTGGCTCCGTGGATGGTGCCTCACCATGCACAAATTGCAGTATAAGGCTCCAATAGGGCTGAAGCCCTGCGCCTATAGGGTTCATTTTGCTAATTTGCTTGCAACTAATTACGGATAGCCGTTGCTATTTCTTAATACTATCAGAATATAAAATCTTTCCTTCTTTATTAATTATTTGAACAAGCATTTTATCGGTGGTAATTGAAAAAGCCATAAATCCATTATCAGATATTGCAAATTTTCCTCCGTTTGGATGCAGGATAGTGGGTGTTAATTCAGACCCGGAACCTGTTACAAAATAGTGAGTTTTGCCTAAAGGCTTAATATATTGCAAATTGTGTTCGTGGCCGCAGATGTAGGCATCCACTCCATATTTTTCGAAGATAGGCTGAAACCTGTCTTTCATTTCTTTTGTATCGGGAGCAGCAATTCTTTTGCCACCGGTAAACAAAGGATGATGGCCAACAACAATTTTCCATTTAATATTTGGTGAAGGATCACTTAATGTAGCTTCCAACCAACGTCTTTGTGCAGCAGTATCCTGAGTGCTTACATTGTCTTTATGGTCATTGCTTTTGTAATACTGGCTAATTAATGGCGAGGTATCTAAAAAAACCAATAATGCCTGCTGCGTGCTATCATCATCAATACTTATTTTTTTAGAATAATATCTTGCCGGCATATGCCATCTGCGGCTTATTTTACTATAATCAATTTCGGCCTGTACATTGCCTTTGTAATCGTGGTTACCCAAAACTACATACCAATCGTTTTGCAAACTGTGTGCTGTATAAATTTGCTCAAAAGAGGCTGTCCAGCTATAGTCTTGTGTGCTGGCAACACCACTAGGGTAAAAGTTATCACCGGTTATTACAAAAAAATCCGAATGAAATTCTTTGGCGGTCTTGCCCATTTGGTCGGCCACTTCTTTCTGGCTGTATTCGCCATTGCGTCCAAAATCGCCCATGGCTATAAAATTGATTGCCTTTTTGTTTACAATTAATTGTTGGTTTACGTCTGCCTGTTTCTGTGCAAAAACACCAAAAACAACCATTGCAAATACTGAGGTTAATATAGATTTCTTCATTTTAATTTTAATCAGAGTGCAAAATAGGGTTAATTAAAGCAGAAGCTTATAATCCAATTTTATCAAAATGTTATGCCTTCCCCTTTGCAGGTGTATGCACCAATAATATGCCTCCGAGAATGGTATCTCACCATCCACAAATTGCAAGTACAAGACTTCAATAGTCGTAGGGCTTTTCCTTGGCAGGCGTATGCAGAATAATATAATACTCAGCCTGGTGCAGCACAACTAAGCGGATGGTTGTGATGGATGACATGGGGCCACGGGGGTAAAAGAAGGGCTATACATACCGTGGAGACAGGCTTTGTAGACAACCCAAGCCACAGGTTATATAGTAGTGCCAAAAATTATTTTACGCAGAGAAAGGACTTGCTGGATTGTAATTTTAGACTGCTTTTAAATACGAAGGTTAGTAACCTTAGGGCAACAGGGCTGGAGCCCCTCGCCTCAAGGCTTGCACCTAATTATGGATAGTTGTTTTTATTTTATAATATATAGAACCTTTACCAAACTCAGAACGTTAAGAAAAAAAAACAAAAATTATGAAATTGAAATTTATGAAAGTTTCATTGGTTTGCTTAGCTGCAACAATGATGATTACGTCTTGTAAAAAAGACAAGGTCGAAAAAGAATTAAAGGTAAGTGTTGTTAAAGAATGGAGTATCGATTTGAGTACAAAATACCAGGTACCCGCAGTTCATTGCAATAACCAAACAGGTATGGTTACATTACAATTATTTTCAGACAATTCACTGTCGTATAAAATTGATGTAAAAGGCCTTGAAATGGGTGATGAACTTGTAGCAGCCCACATCCACGAAGGTAATGTACTGGAAAACGGAATGATTGTATTAGGTTTTGACCCGATGTTTACCGGTGGTAAAGCAATGGGTGTATTAACCAATTTAAGAAGTTCTTTTGCAGACAGTTTGAAAAGTGATATGAACGAACTGTACTTTAATGTTCATTCAAAAAAACATCCAAAAGGTTTGGTACGCGGACAGCTAAATGTTGGAATCGTATTAGCTGATGATGTTGAATTGAAAGGATCTAATCAAGTACCTGCAGTAATGACAACTGCTAAAGGTTTAGCCTTATTGCGCTTAACAACAGACAAAAAACTATATTCCAATGTATCTGTTAAAGATTTGGAAGGTTGGGATGAATTATTATATGCACATATCCATAGTGGAAATACCGGTGTTAGCGGAAATGTGATTGTAACTCTTTGTATGAATGCTACTGAATTTGGTACTATTAAAATTAGTCCACTGACAGATGAAACTTTTAAAATGGTAAAAAGCGATTACAATTATGTAAATGTTCATAGTAAAGCCCATCCAAAAGGAATTATCAGAGGACAAATTAATAATTAAGATTCAATGAAATTAGTTAGTGCATGCTTTTGATTGATGCGACCATTATTACAAATTTTGATTGATATCAATTGCTTGCATAAATCATTAAAACTGCAATCCGTGAATGGTGCCTCACCATCCACGGATTGCAGTACAATACTTTAATATGCGCAGGGCTCCAGCCCTGTTGCCT
>JANXVN010000266.1 GCA_025351645.1 Ferruginibacter sp. | reverse complement strand
TATTCAACGAGGCATCATGCTAATATTTAAGAATTTATTTACGTGATTCTAAATATTGGTACTCTAAAAAAGTCTATTTAAACTAATTGTTAACGAATGGATAAAAAAATATCATTAATTTATTTAAAATAACTTTAACTTTTCATTATCATCCATCACCAAAACGAAATTGCTATATGTTAAAAAATCCCTCATAGGGCTATGCGCATTAATTTGCTGTATGTTCCTATCTTCTCAATTTCTGCTCAACAGAAAACTATTACGGGAACAGTGTCCAATTTAAAAGACAATTTACCTGATGCCCTTGCAACAGTAAGTGTAAAAGGTGCCAAAACAGCCGTTACTACAAATGCAAATGGTTCCTTCTCGATATCTGTTCCGGAAGGTAAAAATTCATTGGTTATTTCCTCCATTGGTTTCGATCAGGAAGAAATAAGTATTTCTGGTAAATCAAATGTGGTTATCTCGCTAAAAGAAAGGTCGTCTTCTTTAAATGAAGTAATTGTAACTGGCTACACTGCACAAAAAAAGAAAGATATTACTGGTGCAATATCAGTAGTTAATATGGCCAACCTTAAGCAAGTTCCAGCCGGTACCGGTGAAGAAGCACTTCAGGGGCAAGCTGCGGGTGTAAACATCCTTACTTCGGGCCAGCCGGGTGCAGCGAATGACATACGCATCAGGGGTATAACTTCTTTTGGTAATAACCAACCATTGGTACTTATCGATGGTGTAGCAGGTAGTTTACACGACATAAACTCAAACGATATTGAATCTATACAGGTATTGAAAGATGCATCTGCATCAATTTATGGTGTAAGGGGTTCTAATGGTGTTATCGTCATTACCACTAAAAAAGGAAAAGCAGGTAAAACAAATATCAATTATGATGCACATTATGGTTTTCAAACTGCCGGAAAAGGTTTTGATTTAGCTACTCCGCAGGAAGTAGCAAATGCCACGTGGTTGCAAATTCGTAACTCAGGTACTGCTAACCCAGATACTAAGCAATATGGAAAAGGTGTAAACCCGGTTTTACCTGATTATATTACTCCTTATGGAGTAATGGCAGGAAACCCCAACGCAGATCCATCTAAGTATGATATTGACAATAATCAAATTACGCTTGCCAACAAAGCAGGAACCGATTGGTACCATACCATTATGAAAAATGCGCCTTTGCAAAGCCATACACTTACAATGAGTGGTGGAGTTGGTAAAAGCAGTTATTTATTTGGAGTAAGTTATTTAAACCAAGAAGGTATTTTATTAAATACCGGCTTAAAGAGATATTCTGTTAGGTTAAATACCCAAACTACTATTAAAGACCGTATCCGGGTTGGTGAAAATGCTTATATTTTTTACAAAACCAACCCAACAGTTGGTAATCAAAATGAAGGAAATCCTATTTCACATTCTTACAGAGAGAGTGCCATCATTCCTGTGTATGATATTAAAGGAAATTTTGCAGGAACAAAATCTCAGGATCTTGGAAATGCCCGTAACCCTTTTGCTGACGCTACCCGTAATGGTGTAAACAGTGGAAAAGACTGGGAAATTACTGGTAATGTTTACGCTGAAGTGGATGTATTAAAACATTTAACTGCCCGTACAAGTTTTGGCGGTAATATCAACAACCAATACTATCATAGCTTTAGCTACGTCGGCTATGAAAATGCAGAAGGTAATAAAGGTTCAAATTCTTTTAGTGAAGGTGCTTCTTACAACAACAGCTGGACATGGACAAATACCCTTGCCTATACCAATACTTTTGGGAAACATACCGTTAAATTGTTAGGCGGTACGGAAGCATTTGCTAACAGTGGGCGTGGAGAAAATGGTACCAGGGGTAATTATTTTTCAACAAATCCTAATTTTTGGGTATTAACTACGGGGTCTCCAGCTGGCCAACAGAATTCAGGCTATGCTTACCAAGGCTCTCTTTATTCTCAATTTGGCAGGGCAGAATATAATTATAATGATCGTTATTTGCTGACTGCTACAGTACGTCGTGATGGAAGTTCTGTTTTTTATACAGGTCATCAATATGGCGTTTTTCCTGCTTTTTCTGCAGCCTGGAGAATATCTCAGGAAAACTTTTTTAAGGGGGTAACTTTTATAAATGATTTAAAACTTCGTTACAGCTGGGGTAAATTAGGTTCTGCCTCTAACGTGCCCGGAACAAATCCTTTCTCTTTATATGCTTCTAGTGTAGGTAAATCTTTTTATGACATTAACGCAACTAACACTATTCCTGCTTCTGGCTTTTATTCAAGTAGTATTGGTAACCAAAAAACAACCTGGGAAGGTGATATCATTTCTAACTTTGGTTTGGACGCTACCCTTTTTAATAATAAATTGGATGTAACTTTCGAATATTTTAAAAAGAAAGTAAGCGGGCTTCTTTTTCCTGCTCAATATTCTGTTTTATTGAGGGGTGATGCAAATCCTCCTTTTGTGAATATTGGTGATATGCAAAATACCGGTATTGATCTTTCTCTTACTTATCATGCAAAAATTGGTAGCAAATTAAAATTAGATGCAACAGGCTTAATTACAACTTATAATAATAAGATTATATCAATACCGGGTACAGGTTATTTTGAAACAGGGGACAGCCGTAACGGAAGAATTGTTCGTAATGCAGTTGGGCATCCGGTATCCGCTTTTTATGGCTACCAGGTAGTTGGATTATTTCAAAATGATGCGGATGTTACTAAATCAGCTACGCAAGATGGTGCACAACCAGGCCGCTTTAAGTACAAAGATGTAAATACCGATGGAAAAATTACTCCAGATGACAGAACATATATTGGTAACCCAAATCCAAAGTTTACTTATGGCTTAAATCTTAATTTTAGCTATGGTAACTTCGATTTCTCTACTTTCTTTTTTGGATCTTACGGCAATGATATTTTCAATGGCGTAAAAGAGTTTACAGATTTCCCTCAATTATTTAAAGGTGGAATGAGCAAGCAGGCAGCTCTTAATTCATGGACACCTACTAACACTAACACCAACGTTCCTAAATTAGAAACTAAGGCAAGTTTTAGTACTACCTCAGTAATTAATAGCTACTACATTGAGAAAGGATCTTATTTACGCAACAAGCAAATGTCGCTTGGTTATACACTTCCTGCAAAAACATTAAGCCATATAGGTATTGAGAAATTACGGGTGTATGTGCAAGCTATAAATTTATTTACCATCACTAAATACAGTGGCCTGGATCCTGAATTGCAGAGTTCAGATCCAAACAACCAAAGCCAGCAAGTTAATGGGCCTTCCAATTCCTTTGGAATTGATTATGGTAACTACCCTCATACAGCACAATACTTAATAGGAGTAAACCTAACTTTTTAATTTTCTCAAAAATACTTTCCTAAATAAATTATATGAAAAGAATAAATTTTAAAATCATCATCGCCTGCAGCTTTGCAGCGCTGATCGTGGTAGTATCCTGTAAAAAAGATTTTTTACTAAAGCCAACATTAGGCACTTTGGATCCTTCCATTATTGCCAGTACGGATGGTGTTAATGGATTGTTGATTGGAGCTTATGCTTTATTGGATGGTGAAGGCGCATCGGGCGATGGTACCGGTTCGGGCGCATCTAATTGGATCTATGGGGGTATTGCATCTGATGATGCTTACAAAGGTTCTGACAACTCAGATTTTAATGATGCCTTAGCTCCTGAAATTTGGACAATTACTGCTGCAAGTGGTATTATTCAGTCAAGGTGGAATGTACTTTATGCAGGTGTTCAGCGTTCAAATGAGGTGTTGCGTATTTTACCGCTTGCAAAAGATATAAGTCCTGCAAATGCAAAAATAGTTACTGCGGAGGCAAGGTTTTTACGTGGTTTTTATCATTTAGAAGCAAAAAAAATATGGAATAATATTCCGTATATTGATGAAACAGTTACAGTCAATTCTGCACCACCTATTGACAATACAAAAGATGCCTGGCCAATGATTGAAGCAGACCTTCAGTTTGCTGTAGATAATTTACCAGAATTGCAGCCTCAACCGGGGCGTGTAAATAAATGGGCTGCAATGGCTTACCAGGCAAAAGCTTTTATGTACGAGCATAAATATTCTGCTGCTAAACCATTGTTGGCTAGTATCATCACTAGCGGGAAAACACCAGGTGGGGTTAAATATGCTTTGATGCCGCATTACGCATCAAACTTTAACGCAGCTCAAAAAAATAGTTCTGAGTCTATATTTGCTGCACAAATGTCTGTGCAGGATGGTTCTTCTACGTCATGGGGCGGAACTCCAAATGGTAACTTTGGTGATATTTTGAACTTCCCTTACAACGGTGGCCCAGGCGGTTGCTGCGGATTTTACAATCCTTCTCAAGATCTTGCCAACGCCTATAAAACAGATGCCAACGGGCTTCCTTTATTGGATGGCTGGTTTAATGGCCCTGGTGTTAGCCGTCCAACTGGCGCTTATGCAGGCAACCTTGATCCAAGGATTGACATAACTATCGGCAGGCCCGGTATACCTTACTTAGACTGGGGTGCACATCCTGGTGATAGCTGGATTAGAAATCCACAATCTGACGGACATTTCAGCCCTAAGAAAAATGTATTCGCGGCTTCCCAAAAAAATCAATATACAGATGCCGGTAGTGCTTACTGGGCTCCTACAGAATTAACTTCTAATAATGTAAACCTGCTTCGTTACTCGGATGTTTTATTATGGGCTGCAGAATGTGAATTACAGGCTGGTGGCAATCCCGAAACTGCAAGAGGTTATGTAAACCAAATCCGTAGCAGGGCCGCCGACCCAACAGGATGGGTGTACAAAGGCAGTGATTTTGATCCTGCTTCGTATACTTATAAAACACAAACTACTCCCGCTGATACTTATAAAATCGGTTTGTATCCTGCAGGTGCTTTTGCTGATCCCGTTTACGCTGCAAAAGCCATTATGTTTGAAAGAAGATTAGAATTGGCAATGGAAGGCCAGCGCTTTTTTGACCTTGTAAGATGGGGTGTTGCTGATGTGGTATTAAACCAGTATGCACCAAGAGAAGGTGTATTGGTAGCTTATAAAGCCGGTACTTCTTTTACAAAAGGTAAAAGTGAATATTATCCTCTTCCGCTTTCTGAACTTGACCTTATCAACAAAGATCCTAAAAATAAATTAGTACAAAACCCAGGTTACTAATGTAAAATAAATCATCATTTTTTTAATAAAGGTAGAGTAACATTACTCTACCTTTATTGCGTTTAAACCATTCTTTTCTTTTTTATAAATTTTATTGATGAAATTTTTTTGTGCCTTTTTATTTTTTTGTACAAGTGTTTTTTTTATTTCCTGTAAACAAAACGAACCTGTATTTATAGCGTTGCCTTCAAGCCAAACCGGTATTCATTTTGCCAACAATATTGTAGAGACTGATTCTGTCAACCCCATCGATGTAACTAATATTTACAACGGTGGCGGTGTAGGCATAGGAGATTTTAATAACGATGGTTTACAGGACGTTTACTTTACCGGCAATATGGTATCTAACAAATTGTACCTTAATAAAGGTAAAATGCAATTTGAGGATATTACGAAAGAGAGCGGTGTAACCGGCGAAGGAAGGTGGAGCAGGGGTGTATCGGTTATAGACATTAACAATGATGGCTGGATGGATATGTACGTATCAGTAACAATAGATAAAGATGCTAATAGAAGAAAAAATCTATTATATATAAACCAGGGGCTTAATAAAAAAGGGATCCCTATTTTTAAAGAAATGGCTGCTGAATATGGGCTTGATGATACCACACACTCCACCATGGCGGCTTTTTTCGATTATGATAATGATGGTGACTTAGACATGTACCTGGTAGTAAACGAAATATTGCCTACCGTAAACCCTGCTACTTTTAAACCTAAAATTATTGATGGCAGTTTCCCCAGTACAGGCAGGCTGTATAAAAACGAATGGAACAAAACATTAAACCATCCGGTATTTACAAATGTTACCAAGCAGGCTGGGCTTACCATTGAGGGGTATGGGCATGGTGTTAGCATTGCAGATTTTAATAAAGACGGATGGAAAGATATTTTTGTGACCAATGATTTTAATTCAAACGACTTACTTTATATCAACAATCATGATGGTACTTTTACGGATAAGGCTGCATCCTATTTTAAACATACTTCGGCTAATGGAATGGGGCAGGATGTGATCGATATTAATAATGACGGGCTATCGGACGTAGTAGAATTAGATATGAGCCCGGAAGACAATTACCGTAAAAAAATGATGCTAAGTTCAAGCAGTTATCAATCTTTTCAAAACAGTGATCGTTTTAATTACCAATACCAATATGTAAGAAATACGTTACAGGTAAACCAGGGGCCAAGGGTTAACCTGCACGATTCCATTGGCGATCCGGTTTTTGGCGATGCTGGTTTTTTAGCCGGTATTTCTGAAACAGACTGGAGCTGGTGCCCGCTGGTTGCAGATTTTGATAATGATGGTTTCAGGGATATTGTGATCACCAACGGATTTCCTAAAGATATAACAGATCATGATTTTGTGGCTTTCCGGCAAAATTCATCCACCATCGCTTCAAAAAAATATACGTTGAGCCAGGTGCCGCAGGTTAAGCTGCACAAATATGCTTTTCATAACAACGGAAATTTAACTTTTACTGATGTGTCGAAAGACTGGGGCTTAACTGCCCCTACTTTTTCAAATGGTGCGGCGTATGCAGACCTGGATAATGATGGCGATTTGGATATGATAGTAAATAATATTAATGATGAAGCTTCAGTGTATGAAAACCAGCAAATGCAAGGGAACGAAAAAAATAAGCATTACCTCAATCTGAAACTAACAGGTGATTCTTTAAATATCAATGGCATCGGTACCTGGATAGAAATTTATTATCAGGGCAAGCAACAGGCTTATGAGCAAAATCCTTATCGCGGTTATTTATCTTCCATACAATTAAACCCGCATTTTGGTTTGGGTAAAGTTGCTGTGATAGACTCGATGGTTATAAAATGGTACGACGGCAAAAAACAGGTTTTTAAAAATGTAGCAACAGATCAAACCATTGCTGTCAATAAAAATAAAGCAACAGAAAACTACTCCTGGATAATGCCCGTATTTGCCCAAAATACTTTATTTAAAGAAATAACCGATAGCCTTAAAATTGGGTATAGCTATTTGCAAAAAGATCTGGTGGATTTTAATATCCAAAAATTATTACCCCATAAACTATCAGAATACGGTCCTGCATTGGCATCGGGAGATGTAAACGGAGATGGATTGGATGATATTATTTCCAGCGGAAACGCTTCATATGGGGCAGTTATTTTATTGCAGCAGCGTGATGGTACATTTTTGCAAAAGCCGTTATCGGCGCAGCTTGAAAATGCGAACAATCAGTTTCAGGATATGAGTGTAACCTTATTTGATGCGGATAACGACGGCGACCTTGACCTGTACATCTCGCATGGTGGTTATGAAAGTAAACCCAATACAGAAGCTTATCAGGATAGGTTTTATACCAATGATGGAAAAGGGAATTTTACTTTGGATTCATTGGCACTGCCTAAAAACTTCACCAGCAAATCTTGCGTAAGGGCTATTGATTTTGATAAGGATGGTGATTTGGATTTGTTTATTGCCGGTAGGGTGGAACCATGGGGTTATCCAAAACCGGTGTCGAGTTTTATCTACAGGAATGATTCTAAAAATGGGCAAATTAAATTTACCGATGTAACCAATGAAGTAGCAAAAGACCTGAAAAATATTGGGTTAGTATGTGATGCATTATTCACTGATTTTGATAATGACGGATGGCCAGATTTAATTTTGGCAGGCGAATGGATGCCTGTATCTTTTTTAAAAAATGATAAGGGCATCTTTAAAAACGTTACTACTGCAACAGGTATCAGCAACCAAATTGGATGGTGGAACAGCATTGCTGCCGGCGATTTTGATAATGACGGCGATATGGATTATGTTGTAGGGAACCTTGGGCTAAATTCCTTTTATAAAGCAACGGAGCAATACCCTGTCTCTATTTATGCAAAAGATTTTGACAACAATGGCAGCTACGATGCATTTCCTTCTCTATACTTGCCTGCAAGCCAGACAGACCCAACAAAAAGAGAATTTCCTGCACAAACAAGGGATGATGTTATTAGGCAAATGGTTGGTGTAAGATCAAAATTTCAAAATTATAAATCTTACGCTGTGGCAACCATGGATAAGGTATTTACTAATGAACAATTAAAAGATGCATTGATTTTACGGGCCAATAACTTTAGTTCAAGTTTTATTAGAAATGATGGCAATGGCAAATTTACCCTATCGCCTTTACCCCTCCAGGCACAGTTATCGGCTTTAAATGGGATGGCGGTAGATGATTTTGACGGGGATGGAAACGCCGATATTGTACTAAACACAAATGATTACGGAACCGATGTTACAGTAGGAAGATATGATGCATTAAATGGCCTATTATTAAAAGGAAATGGCAAAGGTGATTTTACGCCGCAAACCATATTGCAAAGTGGAATTTTTATACCGGGCAATGGTAAAGCTTTAATAAAATTAAGAGGTAAAGATGGAAAATATTTACTTGCTGCAGGGCAAAATCGCGGCCCACTAAAAGTTTTTGAACTTAAAATAGGAGTTAACACTGTACCTATATTACCTAACGAAGTGAGTGCTGAAATAACATTCAAAAATGGTAAAACACAAAGGCAGGAATTTTATTACGGCGCATCCTTTCTTTCACAATCATCAAGATTTTTAAATATTAGCGGAAATGTAAAATCTGTAACGATTGCTGATAATAAAAATGGCAAACGAAAAATAGATTTCAACTAATAAATAGTTCCCTAAAAAATTATAAAGGCCTACTTGTATCCTAAGTTACTTTTTAAATTTAAACAGGATATAAGCAGGTACTTATTATACCTTCACCGTTAATTTTTACGTAACAATAAACACTGCTTCACACATTCAATCAATAGAGGTACATTGCCAATACTATGAATTTTTATACTAATAAAATTACTACAATTATCAAAAGGCTATTTATACAACAGACTATTCTAAAACGTATTTACTTCCTCATTTTTGGAGCACTTATTTTTGTTTTTTCCTGCAGTGATTTTAAGAAAAATACAACTCATGCTAAAGTGCCGGATTACAATATCGAATCAGGTAAGTTATTGGCTGCAAAATATTGTCAATCCTGTCACCTGCTGCCAGATCCTTCTTTGTTAAATGCCAAAATGTGGGAAGAAGGTGTTTTACCTGCCATGGGTCCACGTTTGGGTATTTATGATTATGGATTTACACATTACCCATCCAGCAGAAATGACCAGAATGTAGATAAAAATTATTATCCTTCCAAGCCTGTTTTAAGCACGCAGGAATGGCAATATATACTTGATTATTATACCTCAGTTTCTCCTGATACTTTACCGCAACAACAACGTACAACTGCCATCAAAAATGGCGCATCTTTATTTACAATTGAAATTCCCGTTTTTAAACCGTTGGTTCCAACTACTTGTTTTGTGCAGATAGATACAAGTGCCGCTTTTAAAAAAGTAGTGATATCCGATATGTTCACTAAAAATATTTTTTGGTTTGATGATCATTTAAATATCATTGATTCTTTTAAAAATATAAGTCCGGTAGTTGATATGGAAAGGGATGAACAGGGAATTGTAGCTTGTAATATTGGCGTGATGAACCCTAATAACGGTAAATATGGAACAGCGCTGCGCATGGTAACCAGCCCTATAGGAGGGTTAAAAGCGGATACAACTTTACGGTTTACGGGCCTTGCAAGACCGGTACAGATTACTCCGGCTGATTTTAATAAAGATGGTAAAACAGACTACCTGGTTTGTGAATTTGGTAATTTAATGGGTTCCTTATCCTGGATGGAAAACATGGGCAATAACAAGTATGAACACCATATATTGCGTGGCGTACCCGGTGCTATAAAAGCATATATCAGGGATGTAAACCATGATGGATTGCCGGATATCTGGGTGCTTTTTTCTCAGGGAGATGAGGGGATTTTTTTATTTACAAATAAAGGGAATGGTAAATTTGAACAGGAACAGGTATTGCGTTTCCCATCTATTTATGGTTCTTCATACTTTGAACTGGCAGATTTTAATAAAGATGGTTTTCCTGATATTGTTTATACCAGTGGTGATAATGCAGATTTTTCGGCCGTATTAAAACCTTATCATGGCGTATATATTTTTATGAATGATGGTACCAACCATTTTAAGCAACAATATTTTTTTCCTATGTACGGATGCTTCAAAGCCATTGCAAGAGATTTTGATGGAGATGGTGACCTGGATATTGCAGCCATTTCTTTTTTTGCAGATTATGTTCATCATCCCGAAGAAAGTTTTATTTATCTTGAAAATAAAGGAAAAATGGATTTTCAACCCTATAGTTTGCCGGGCACCAATACGGGTAGATGGCTTACAATGGACGCTGCCGATTTAGACGGTGATGGAAAAACTGATCTGGTATTGGGTAATTTTTCATTGGCTCCCGCATCACTAAAATCTGCTGTAAACTGGAAGGAAGGCCCACCCTTTATTGTACTTAAAAATATGATTAAAAATAAATAGGTACTTAAATTTTAAAAAAGATGGATTGAATTTGATAGGTACCTTATTTAATGAAAATGATATAGAAGTGTACATATTATTGGTAAGTTATTTTTTGTAATTAACTAATAATCATTCGACATCTACATTGATGCTGAACAATCTCTTAAAAATATTGCCTTGTTATAAACTGCATTGACATTACCTGTAATCATATTTTTTTATTATCTTCCATCCTTAACATTTGCACTATCATGAAATATTTACGACTGCTTTTACTATGTGTACCTTTTTTACTACAATCGTACGAAACAAAGACCAACACACTCAAAAAAAATAGCGGCCATTGGGTAAGTTTGTTCAATGGAAAAGATCTTACAAACTGGAAACCCAAAATAGTCGGCCATTCATTGGGAGAAAATTTTGGTAATACTTTTC
This sequence comes from Ferruginibacter sp., assembly GCA_025351645.1. Classification (GTDB taxonomy): domain Bacteria; phylum Bacteroidota; class Bacteroidia; order Chitinophagales; family Chitinophagaceae; genus Ferruginibacter. The sequence goes on along the minus strand of JANXVN010000266.1, from coordinate 1,025 downwards.
GTGTAGCGGATAAAATACTTAGTACACGATACAATCAATATGATAGTTTTAATAATCGTTTTGGAAGTTTATTTTATGATAAGAAATTTACTAATTACAGGTTAAAAGTAGAATATCGTTTTGTTGGAGAACTTACACCCGGTGCACCAACTTGGGGGTTTAGGGATGGCGGCGTACAATATCATTGTCAACCGCCTGCAACCATGGGTTTAAATCAACAGTTTCCTGTTTGTTTAGAATATAATTTATTGGGTGGAAAAGAAACAGGAGAGCGGCCAACAGGTGAAATATGTGCATCAGGCATGTATGTAGAAATGAATGGAAAAAGAAATACTTCTTATTGTACTCCGCCAACAGTTAAAAGAACTTTTGCAGGCGACCAGTGGGTTACTGCAGAAATAGAAGTTAAAGACGGAAAAATTACACATTATGTAAATGGAGAACAAGTACTTCAATTTGAAAATCCGCGCTTTGACAGTACGCATATTGAAGGGAAGAAATTTATTATAGCCGGAAATGATAAAGTACTTGATGGGTACATTTCATTACAATCAAACAGCCACCCTATGGATTTTAAAAAGATTGAGATAATGGAGTATTATTAGTATAGTAATACAAATTTATTGTCAGTTGGTGATAACTAACTAATACTTTACACAATAATTAATACCCTGACAAACATTTAATAAGACGGTGAATTTGTATAAGTTAAAGGGATTAGTTTTAAAGAATGAACGCTTGCTAAATTGTATATATTACTTTTTAATAAATGAAATATAATAATCTGTACATACCTTTTTTAGCCTGCCACAAATTTATTTTTAATAGGTTTTTTTTTGGCTTCTGTTTCTTTTTTTTATTATGTTTTCCTACTACATCAAAAGCTCAGCTTTGGCAAGGTAACTTGGGCTTACCCATTATAAATATTACTTTCGGATCAGGTGCATCTTCTCCGCTGTTAAATAATGCTACTAAATACGCTTACACAAAAGGTTGTCCTTCTGCAGGCGAGTATTCAATTGAAC
>JANXVN010000254.1 GCA_025351645.1 Ferruginibacter sp. | reverse complement strand
TTTTCAATCAGGTTGGTTCATTGAAGGATTACTTTCACAAACCTTGATTGTGCATATGATCCGTACTCGTAAAATTCCATTTATCCAAAGTTGGGCCACCAAACCTGTATTGGCTTTAACCACATTGGTAATGGCAGCAGGCATGTTTATACCGTTTTCGTCCTTCGCAGGTGCTTTACATTTTCAACCATTGCCCTGGACATATTTTCCCTGGTTACTGGGAATCCTAATTAGTTACTGCATACTTACCCAGGTTGTAAAAGTTTGGTTCATCAACCGTTTTAAACAATGGCTGTAACAATAAATATTTAATGGAGTTAAGCGAAGGATGTAGAGGTAAGGCCTTAACTCAATTAAATTCAAATTGTCAATGCCTGCATTCTATAAAAAAAGGCACCTGCCAGAACTGCCTAAATTTAACCTAAAGATCTTTGCTATTGAATTTACGGGTGGCATACCAAACCGGTAAAATAATCCACAAAAGTAAAATGGCAATAGAAAATATAATACCAGTATAAGTGCCAAAAAAGTCTTTAAATACGGCACCTGTATAACCCATCATAGCAGATACATCCAGCTGCAGCAAAATTAATATCCTGCTGAGGTCTATAGGGTTTAGAGTACTCAAAGCAATCATCGGCTTCTCCATGGGGTAATCGGCAAATTGAAAAAGCAGGAATAATACAAATCCATCAAACAGCAAGGAAAAGTATAGCCATAACATTATTGCGGCACCAATGCCCTTTGCTTTATCCCTGGTTTTTACATTGGCAAGCATGGCAAGGGCAACAAAAATAATACTTAACACCATGCCCACACCAAGCATAGTAAACCCAATCATGTTGGGCTGATAAATAATTACTGGTATGCCCACGCCAATTAAAAAAGCAATGCAAAGTGATGCCGACAAGCCGGTAAATAAACTAAGCCAGATAGCTTTTCTTTTTAAAGGCTGGCTTACCAGTAATTCGATAAACTCTGCACTGTTGTACACGTAGATGGTGGAAAAAATAATGCTTACCAATGGAACAATGATGAGCACGATATTTAACAGGCTCAGCAAACCCTTGCTGCTGTTATCTTCTAGGCTAAACACGGATAATGACGCCGCCAGCAAAAAAAAAGTGTACACCAATATTATTTTATTGCGCAGTATATCTGCAATAACATATTTTATGATTTTCTTCATGGCATTGTATTTTTCATTACCCGTGCAATGGCTTTTGAAAGTTTGCTTTCACCAGTATCTTCCCTTAAAACACTTATACTTTTATTGAAAAGTAATTTTCCATCCTGCATATAAATCACCCTTGTCACCAAGTCGTCCAGGTCGCTTAATATGTGCGAAGTTATAAGTACGAGCTTGCCTTTATCCTTTTCCGAAATAATCTTTTCTTTCAGCACTTCTGCTGCTATTGGATCTAAGCCGGCCGTTGGCTCATCGAGTATTAAAACAGAGGGGTTAAACAAAAAAGCTATTGCAGCACTTACCTTTTGTGTTGTGCCGCCAGATAAAGTGCGCATTCTTTTATTAAATAATTTTTGTAAAGAAAATGCGGTCACCAGGTCCTCATCAAGTATTGCTGTTGTATCCCTGATATCTTTCATCATATCTAACACCTGCCCAATGGCCATGTTATCAGGATAGCGCCCTATTTGCGGCATATACCCAATATCAGTACGGTATGTATAGTGGTGAAGGATATTGTGGCCCTTAAAAGTTATAAAGCCACTATCCGGTACAACCATTCCTAATATACACTTTATCAGGGTAGTTTTTCCGCTGCCATTAGGCCCTATCAACGCGATACATTCGCCTTTGTTACAGATTGTAGAAACATTGTCAAGCGCTTTTAGTTTACCGAATTGCTTGGTTATATTACTTGCAATAATCATGAAAATATTTTTAACGGCCAACGTAATTAAGTAAAAATTAAGCCTGCCTTAACTTTAGTATTTTTAATGGATGCTTAAAAAGCTTTCTTCATCAAGGGGGCGGCGTCTTTTAAATTTTCGGGTGTAAGGGTGGGTATTATTTTTTCCGTCTTGTCTAGCAAAGTGGTTATAAAACTGCGGAAGAGTATCATTGCCGGCGGGTACTTTTCTACTATCATAGAATACATACTAACCGGGCGATAGGGAATGTCTCCCACCTTATCTTTATTTAAATCGTAGCCTTCGTACTTATCCCAGTAATTATTATTGAACCGGTTCAATACCAGCGAAC
>JANXVN010000253.1 GCA_025351645.1 Ferruginibacter sp. | reverse complement strand
AAGAGCAACATCATCTCTGCCGTATAGTTTTTTACGGTGCCTTTTCCTTTGTCTTGTATCAGCAATACATGGCGAAGTTTTTCAAGCCAGTCTACGGCATCCACATTTAATGTTTTAATTGAAATTTCATGCTGTTTCATTTTTGGTTATGTTTGATGAACAACAAAAATGAAGGTTTATGATTTGAGGAGCTTTAATAATTGGTGGGAGCCCACCGCAGGTGTTGCTTGAACATTGAGCTTGGTGCAGACAGCATGTCACTTGGTCGGCCAAACATGGTATTGGTAATTTAAACATTGATCTACATTTTAATTATAACCCTAAAAAAATAATTTATGAGACAAAGAGATGAAAATTACATGTCGATGGCAGTAGTAACTTTAAAAACGTTGGGTGCAAATACCACTTATTGGAGCAGCAACAACCCTTTTAAAGCATTGGTTAATTATATAAGGGAAGATTTGGCAGCTTTAAATGCGGCTCGGGTAGCAGGGGGAGATGTGAGCACGGGAGCCACCATTGATAAAGAAATTGCCGGCGATGCAGCTATTGAACATGCAGTAAGGCTGAGCAAACTGGCGCAGATATATTTGCTGGATGCCAACAATAATACATTGCTTAACCAAATAAGGATTTCCCAAACACAAATGGACCGGTTGACCGATGGAGAACTGACACCTGTATTACAAAGTTTTCACGATAAGCTGATTTCATTGGGAAATTTAGTAGACCCTTATGGCATTAATACAGCCCAATTAGTGAAGTTGCAAAGTTTAATTAACCAGTTTGTATCTATAAAAAGTAATCCAAGGTTAATTGTTGTGGATCGAAAAGGGCACACTGCCGACATTTCCTCTTTATTCAGGCATTTACGGGCCAACTTTTATAAAACTGATCGCCTGATACATATTTGGAACGATAATCATCAGTTTATGAACGATTATCAAAATGCACGAATTATAATTAATTTAGGTACGCGGCACAGACCAGTAGTAGTACCAACCATACCACCTGCAACAAGTGCATAATTTATTAACAATTTTAACCGCCGGTATAATTGCCGGCGGTTAAAATTGTTGTTGCCTATCATCTTTTAATAATTAAAGCGTCCGCTACTGCTCATTTATCAACTTAAATTACTGGTACGCGTATTTATATTTTTTTCCGCCATCATGACTATCCAAAAAGCACTCACATTTATCATCATCTTACTAATTAATTTTTCGCTCAACGCAGTTTCGCAAAATGCCTGCACTGCATTGGGGCAAAATCCTTCCACCGCATTTCCGGTTTGCGGTTTGCGTACATTTACCCAGGCATCTGTTGCTATTTGTGGGGATCAGCAAATTGCCAGCACCTGTTCATCAATCAATTTAGACGATAAAAATCCATATTGGTATAAATTTACCTGTTTTAAAACCGGATCGTTGGGTTTTACCATTACACCCCTCGCCGAAAACGAAGATTACGATTGGCAGCTATTTGATGTAACCAATGTTGATCCGAAGGATGTTTATACCAACAAAACCCTATTATTAATGTTTAACTGGGCGCCTAAGTTTGGTGTAACAGGTACCAGTAGTACCAGTACATATACCGATGGCTGCAATCTGGAAACCAACCAAAATATTAGTGCGATGCCCTTACTTATAATTGGGCATCAATACTTGTTATTGGTAAGCCATTTCAGCGATACGCAAAGCGGTTACACCTTAGCTTTTGATGGTGGCACGGCAATAATTACAGATCCAATACTACCAGCCATGCAACAAGTAACAGCCAGTTGCGATGGCAACCAAATTTATATAAAACTTAATAAAAAAATGAAGTGCGCCACGCTGGATGCTGACGGAAGTGATTTTAAAATTTCGTCAGGTGCGGTAAGCATCGTTAGTGCCGCCGGTGTAGGTTGCAATAACTCATTTGATATGGATTCGATCGTACTATCATTAAGTAAACCTTTGCCGGCGGGTATTTATCAATTAAGCATTGCTACAGGAGCCGATGGAAATAACTTACTTGATAACTGCGATCAAAGTATTGCAGCCGGGCAAACTTTATCAATTACGGTATTAAGATCCATATCAAATACCAGCGCAACCTTATTACCGGCAAGTTGCAGGCCCAAGCAGTTAACCCTTGTTTTTAGTGACCCTATCAGCTGTAATTCTATTGCACAAAATGGCAGCGATTTTTTAATAACGGGTACTCAAACGGTTGGTATTACCAGTGCAGTAACAAACTGCAATACCGCGGGCTTTACCAAAAGTGTACTCCTCAATTTATCCTCACCAATTTTGGCAGCCGGCAATTACAACATAAGCATCACAACCGGTACGGATGCAAACACAATAATAAATGAATGTAAAAAAGAAACCATACAGGGCACTATCATTGATTTTAATATTAGCGCAGCTGTATCGGCAACGTTTACTTATAACATTCGTTTAGGATGCATTGCAGATACTATAGATTATAGGCACGATGGTGAGAATGGTGTTACCACATGGAAATGGTTATTTGACAATAACAGCAACAGCAATTTAAAATCAACTAACCTTATTTACTATACAACAGGTACTAAAACAGCCCAACTTACCGTTAGTAATGGTACTTGCACCGATATATCTACAGTAAATATTGTATTGGAAGATAAGGTAAAAGCAGTGTTTCAATATCCCGAAATTATTTGTGCAGGCAGCGCAACACAATATATCAATAATAGCAAAGGGCCGGTTACATTATATAATTGGAGTTTAGGTAACTTAAACACAAGTACTTTACCAATGCCCCCGGCTCAATATTATACCTACAATAATCTATTAAAAAATATTACCGTACAATTATTAGTGCAGGATAAACAGGGCTGCAGCGACATAGCTACTCGTAAAATTGCTGTAGAAAATTGTTATTTAGCAGTACCAAAAGCATTTTCGCCCAATAATGATGGGTTGAATGATTTATTATATCCAACTTATTCTCCCAATGTTAGCAACCTGCGTTTTACCATTTATAACAGGTTTGGTCAAATGGTTTTTGAGGGTAAAGAATGGTTAATAAAATGGGATGGCAGCTTTAAAGGCAATCCTCAGGATGCAGGAACATATATATGGAAGCTAATTTATACCGATATAATTAACCGTAAAACGGTTAACTTAAAAGGCACATCTGTATTACTACGGTAATGTTGGTTATTTTTTTAGCAGATAAGTAACGCTACATCCTGATACCAAATCATTATAACCCTTTATATAAACCAAATTAAAAAAGAGGAGCAAATCACTTTTCTCCTCTTTTAGTTATTAGAAAACGAAATAAATATTCTCCAATATTCCTAAGCAATATTTGTTACCTCATTCAGCGACGGGCTTTAGGTTACCGATCGTGTATATTACTATGTCATATAAAAAAAACAGCCGCAGCATATCGCCGGCTTATATCTTTTAAGATAAATGATTTAAGAAATCCGGTGTAAACGTTGGCTTTTTTCTATTTTTAGCAACCTGTTCGTAAGCATACGCCATACCTATTAAAGCAGGTTCTGTGTAGGCAGTACTTACAAATGATAACCCAACAGGTAAGCCATGAACAAAGCCCATTGGTACGGTAATGTGCGGAAACCCTGACATAGCTGCCGGCG
>JANXVN010000236.1 GCA_025351645.1 Ferruginibacter sp. | reverse complement strand
TTTTAGTTTATATGTATGTAAATAGCCTTTAAGGCTAACCTGTAGAAAGAACCTGAAAAAGCAACTAGATTATAATAATGTTTCTTTACCATTATCACTAGTAAGCACGGCGTTGCCGGAATAAGGATTCTTTATTACCTTATCATCACTTAGCCACCCAGCTTTTTTAATGGTGCAGTATTGAACGTAAATTGTTTCAATGGATAGCTTTTTTTTTGCCGGTCCCATCATGTTGTTAGAAAGAGCTGCATACCTTTCCCCTTGTTGATTAAGGCCTTTAGTTTGTGCAATAACTGTAGTAGGCAGCCTTAAAGCAGTCCTTCCCGCTAGGTTTAATATTTCTTTGCCAAAGACATTGAGCGTTTTTGAGATTTCAATTTTTCCTACTGTGGCAGTGCCGGCATTGGTGTTAACTAATACGTTTTTAAACGTGTAGTAAAAAGCGAATAAAGGAGCATAATGTGCCTTACCGATAACATGAACAAAGCTGTTTTGCAAAAGTACAGTTGCAAAACAGGCAACTGTAATATACAATATGATCATTGTAAATTGATTAATGTATAGATAAAATAATTACAGGCATGGCGATACCATGCATAAAATTTATACATTAAATCATATTTGAAAACTCTGGATCAGTAGGCGTATGTCAGGCGGTGGGGGATAAAAAAACCTGGGCTTATATTTAACAGGTGCATTGTTTAGAAAGCTCCAATTATTAGTAACCGGTAAAGCACTTGAAATTAATAAAATTAGTGGCGCTTTAATTATAATTTTTGCATTTTGATGCAGCTCTTTATCTAAATTTTGGAATTTTTGAACCTCATCGCTGCAGCATCCTTCCTTCGCTGAAAAGCTATCCTTATGAATATCAAAAGCATATATAGTTTCTTCATAATTGTATTGGTTAGTGGCTTCATGGCTATGGATTTCTCCGTATCCTTCATCGTGGCTTTTGCCAATTTCATCATGATGGCCCCGGTTTTTTGTGTCGGTATGGCTATCAGCTTCTGTTGGTTCATCGTGGTGGTGGCCTGAATTAAACTTCATATCTATACCAACTGCACAAGCAAGGCCCACCACAGTATTTAAACCAAATACTACCAGAAGGAAAGCTGCTTTTATTTGTATGGATAATTTACTTTTCATTTAGCTACATTTTAATATGGCTATTTACCAAAAATATAAACTTTGGATTATAAAGATACTATCATTAAATACTTTGATATTATATAACTATCGACATTTTTTATATAATTTTTATCTTACGGCCCCAAGCCATTTTTTTTTATAATTGGAGGGCTTTTCCTAAAGGTAAAAATAATAGCAAATTTAATACCGCACCCATCTGCAGAATAGTATTAAATTTTTAGTGCCCACAGTTTGCGAAACTGCAATAGTACCAACCCGCATTATTAACAAAGCTAAGCCACAGCCCAAATGCCAAAACAATAAGCTTTTATCTTTTACCGCAATGGGTTTATTTATAAACTTATTGTTATCATCTACAATTTTGGTAATTTTTACCTCCTCGCATTTTTATCCGCATCATAAATAAAAAATACTTGCAGAAATACTAAGCTACTAATTATTTAAGTGGGGTAACTGGGGTAAATTTACCCCTGTTAATTTACTGAATGTGTTTAATTAAGGCTTATAAAAGTAAACTTTAACAGCGATTCAAGGAGTAATATTTAAAAATACATCATTTTGTTAAGCGCATAAGTATGAAATGTAGCCTTTTAGGGTGCTATTTTTGTGTCTTTCTTGTTAGTTTATTCGTTTTCTTCGGGGTTATTATTTACTAAAGTTTTTGTAACTATTCAGTACCAAAAGTAGCAATTAAATGTAAAGCGTTTAAAACGTTATTGCCTGATTTGATGGTTGTGTCAATAACAGATCTTAGGATGGCAAATATATTTGCGTTTTCAAGAGACTTGAATTGGCCTGATATTTTTTGTTTCACCTTGATATTCCTTATAGCTCGCTCCGAACCGTTGTTGTCAGGCGGTACATTGGATTGTAATAAAAAATACAGGATACAGTCCCGCTTTGCCAATAACTTTTTTTGTAATGTTTTTGACTTTGCGAATGCTTCTTCGATGGGGTAAGATAAAGATTGGTTTAGCTTTTCAAAAAGTGCGTCCCGTTTGATATTATGGTAATGATAGTCTTTATTGGTAAGTTCCTTTTTTAGTTGCAGCGCATCAAGCAGCAGTAGTGTAAAGTCCTTGGCCCAGGTACATTTATTTTTATATAGTTCATTGATATAGTTGAGGTCGCGAAGTAAATGCGCGCAGCAGGCTTGGTGGGCTTTTGCATGCATTTTAAAATGGCATGGCCACCTGTCGTGTACCGGCACCGCATTGGGCAAACCGTTGCTGAAGGCATCTTCTATCGTTTTAAAACCCCTGGATGCGGCACACAGAATGTAGGTGAGCTTATCGTTCTGCCAAGTCCATGCCCAATGGTTTTTGCCATTTATGTTTACGCCTGTTTCATCTGTACCCACGCAGCCAGGCTGTTCTATTTTTTCTTTGATCTGGTTGTACACAGGGGTTGCTTTTTTGGCCATGCGCTGCAGGATATTAAAGATGCCGCCGGTACTTACCGGTAGGCCCATCACATCTTTCAAAAACTCCTGCATCCTGCCGTAGGGTACGTATTGCCTGGCATGCAGGTAACTTACCAGTGTTTCCACATTAGGGCCGTATTGTACAGGGTTGGCTACATGCCGGGGGAAGTTGCCGTGCATGGCATGGCCGCAGGGGCACTGCTTTTTATACAACTGGTGCTCAATGCATTTTAAAACAATCGGCGGTATATCCAGCAATTGCCGGGAACTGACCAGTACTTCCGGATGGCCGGTTAAATCATTGCCGCAATTAGCGCAGGCTGCCGGACTGTGTTTTATGATCTCAGCTACTTTGCTGCTGCATTGCAGGGTGGAGCCTTCGTGGCCTGGCTGGCCGCCTGCTTTCCTGCCGGAGGAAACCCGCAGGCTTTGATTCTTTTTAGGCCGGTGCGGATCCTGGGATGGCGGTGTATGGCTATTGTTACTGTTTTTTTTGTTTTTGTATACGCTAAGCTCTGTCTCCAGGGAAACTATTTTAGCTTCAAGCCTGTCAATTGTCCGGAGTAAAGTTTGTACTAATAGCTGTATATCCAATGCTTAAATATTGAACTGCAAAGGTGGGCTGCAAATAAGTTATAACCTCCTGCCAGCATGGATATTAATGCACAATTACAAATAGTTGCCCACAAAAAAGATGGGCAAAAAGACGAATTTTAAAAACAGTGCCCCATAGAGCGGTTATTCAAAAAAAATAAATTCCCATTCCGTAATAATCAAGTGTATGCGGCAAAAAATAAGACAAAAATCAAGTCCCTGTAAAGCACTTTTATCCAAATGTGGACAACTATTGGAATATTAAAAATCAACACAAAAATTAATACCTACTTTTAGACTGAATAGTTA
>JANXVN010000225.1 GCA_025351645.1 Ferruginibacter sp. | reverse complement strand
TACAAAATGAGCTATGGAAAACTTGTTGCTAAAACGAAACGTCTGTGTAAAATCAGCATAATATTCTTTTGAATTAAAAAGGTAGTAGTTACTAATAGTTAGTGTAAGTATGGCATTGTATTTTTTTGCCGAATTGGTTTGTACCCAGGCGCCCTGTGTATAATATGCAGGGCTCTTAAATATCCTTCCGTTTACTCTTGGTTCATAAAAATCATTTCCTTTTGGCGCTACGCTGGCGTACGTACCCACAGACCATAAATTTTTTAATTGCAAATTGGTGTTGTAATTAAACTTAAAACTTTGAAACGCCCTGGGCACAAAAAGCTGGTCGTAGTTAATATTGATATTATTGAACCACCGGTTAAACCATTTGCTTGGCTTGGTAAAATAGTAGCCCGCATAAATGTAGGTGTTGATGTTATTGTTATAAAATTGTATGCCCATATCGTTCGGGTCAAATTTATCATCTACCACTTGCACGGTTGTGGAAAAATTAAAGCGCCCGCTAACTTTGCCAAAACCAGCACCGTACTTATAACCCGTAATTTTTTTGGTGTTGAAAAGCGTGCTCGTATAAGCATTGCCATTTAGGTTCCAGGTATTTTTTTTATCGTATAAATTAAACAGTCCTGCGGTTACATTGGCATCGTAATCTTTGCCGTTCCTCAGCACATTGCTATTCACCAATGTTATTGACGAATTATTTTTAAGGCTCTGGTCAATCACTAGCATATTGTAATTCGTAAGCGGGTTAGTTTCCACTTTTCGTTTTTGCCCATTGTTGTTTTCAATGGTGGCATAGGTTGGTTGTGTAATGGCATTAAAAAAGCCAATGCCCAATTTGTTTTTGTTGCGCCCCGAAATTTTCATTGCATTAAGTAATTTTGTTTCAGATGGGTTTTTAGTGATATGCTCCGTGCTATCCAACTTGCCATTAACATCGCCATAATGAATAGGCAATGCACCAATTCGCCTGCTATAAAATAAATTGCCTTTATTAAAAAGCTCTGTGCCTTCTGTAAAAAAAGTGCGGTTCTCATTATATTTTACTTCAAACGGCGAAAGGTTCAGTATTTTATTATCGCTTTGTGTTTGCCCAAAATCCGGCACCAGCGTGGCATCTAGGGTAAAGCTCTGGTTAATGCCGTACTTTACATCCATGCCGCCGTTAAAGGCGTTGGTAGTATTTTTTACGCCTTCGGTATTATAAGGGTAATGGTTTAAATAAGTAGAAAAATACGGCGAGAACGACAATCGTAGAGGCGGTGATATTTTATCAGGGATTGTTAACGTACCGAACTGCGTAAGAAAGCCATTGACCTGTGGATCCACCGGGTTCCAGAATAATTGCTGGCTGCTTTTATTCCTTCTGCGTATAATATTCATCCCCCATTTTTGTACATCTTTTTTGCTAAAACGCAAGGCCGAGTAAGGCAAAAACATTTCAAAGCTCCAGCCATCTGGTTGCAATTTGCAGCCACTTTCCCAAACACTGTTCCAGCTAAAATCTTCTGCGTTGCCATTATTATCTGGCGGTATAACTTTTGCATCCATCTGTTCGCCAAGCGGCGTAACAAAATATTCAGTGCCATTTATTTTATCCTGGTAAGTATCCAGTATAACACCTATAAAATCGTTGTTGCCAAAATTATCCCTGCCTATTAATTCTGTAGCAATGCTATCCTTATTTTTTTCATGGCAGTAACCGCCAAAGTAAATGCCTTTGTCATTGTACAAAATAAAAATTTCAGTCCGGTTAAGGGAATCTTCTTTTCTAAAAGTGTTGGGGTGAAGCTCAATAAATTTAGTGGCTACGGGTGCTGTCTTCCAGGCGGCTTCATTTAAATTACCGTCTATTTTAAAAACGGCATCACACCTAACAGCAGTTATCTGTTTAAAATTTGTTTGAGCAGTAGATATACAAAATCCTCCAAGAAATGCCATCAGCATCCCTGCAAATTTATTAGTCATTAAAGTTGTTTTTTTGATTGAGCGGCCTAAAATTATTTGCTATTAAGCCTTTACGAAATTAGACGTACACCTGGTAAGAAATGTTACCGCTCGTCAAAAAAAAATATTGATTAAGGTTTTATTAACAACATAGGAGGAGAAGTTTTTTAATTAGCAACGCAGTTAAAAAATGATAGAACGACTGGTTATATCAATTTACAGTTACAAAAAAATATTTTTTTGGGCACCCGGGTGGGCTATACGCAGTACTCCACAGCGCCGAAATTACAGTTTGCTCTTTCAGTAAAAGCCTACGGCACTTTACGGGGTATTTACTGCTATCCCCGTCCGATACGGCAGGGGCGGGCCTAGTGCTTCGGTAGCAAGTGTATTCCGTAATGTATAGTTAGCTACATGTGTAGTGTAATTAAATAAACAGGTCGTTGTATAATTTTGCGCCCGGCACAACAGCGTATTTGCTTAAATCGGTAATGCCTTCAGCGGCTAAAACAGCTTCATCTATAAAAGTATTTCCGGTACACTCCAATGATGGCTTTGATAAAATAAACCACGCCGCATCTGCAATAATATCAGTCGTCCGGCTCATATTCATCAGCGTAGCGCCACCTAATAAATTATTTATTGCAGCGGTGGCAATTGTTGTGCGGGGCCACAAAGCATTTGAAGCAATGTTGAAGCTTTTCAATTCGGCTGCCAAACCTAAAGCGATCATGCTCATGTTGTATTTGCTAATGGTGTACGCTAAATGCTTTGCAAACCATTTCATATCCATATTTATTGGAGGGGATAAGTTCAGTATATGCGCATTGATGCCTTTTTTTAAATGAGGGATGCAGGCACGGCTCATCATAAAAGTACCGCGTACATTAATGTCGTACATCAAATCAAAACGCTTTGGCTCTATCAGTTCTGTAGTGGCTAGGTTGATGGCAGAAGCATTATTTATTAAGATGTCTATGCCGCCGAATTTTTTAATTGTTTTGTCAATTACGTTTTGAATTTGATCTTCAAACCGGATATCGCATTGCACCGCTAACGCTTTGCCACCGGCTTGTTCCATTTCCTGCGCAGCAGAAAAAATAGTACCGCCCAGCTTGGGATTTTCTTCTACACTTTTTGATGCAATCACAATATTAGCCCCGGCCTTTGCCAATTTAAGCCCAATCGCTTTGCCAATTCCACGGCTGGCACCGGTTATAATAACTGTCTTATTTTTAAATGGCATAGTAATTTATTTCAAATCTAATTAAAAAATTCATGATAATTACGCGGCATAAAATAACAATTGAGCTTACCCGCAAGCGAAGCGGCTTCAATTAATAAATTGTTAAGCGGCACCTGTTTTTCATAAAAGTTAAACATTTGTTTGGTTTTAATTAAACGTTTGTTTAATTTTATGCTTTTAAAAAATATGGGCATGGATTTTAATGACAAACAAATACAAATAATAGAAACCGCTGAAGCGCTTTTTGCCGACAGGGGTTATGATGGTATTTCTGTAAGGGATATAGCAGATGAAGCAGGCGTTAATGTAGCTATGATATCTTATTACTTTGGATCGAAAGAAAAATTAATGGAAGCTATATTTGAGCTTAGGTTAGGTAATATGCAGATGAGGGTGGAAACCCTTATAAAGGACGATAGTATGACACCGCTGCAAAAAATGAACTTGCTGATAGATGAACATATTGATAGAGTAATGCAGAAGCAATGCTTTCACAAAGTGATGTACACTGTACAGCTTACCAATAAAAACCCTGCTATATTAAAAGCGGCTAATGCCTTAAAGCTGCGGAGTGCAAAACTAGTGGCGGAGCTTATAAAGGAAGGGCAAAAAAAAGGTGTCTTTAAAAAAAAGGTAGATGTAATACTGATGCTGAACACCATGGTAGGCACGGTATCATCTACAATGATGAGCCTGCCTTATTATAAAGAATTTAATAACCAGGCAGATATGCCGCAGGAAGAATTTGAATCCATCGTAAAACGCAGATTAAGCATTCATATAAAATCTTTATTCAAAGCAATATTAACTAATGAAGCATAAATTAAAAATAGCAGCAGCATTTCTTTTAATGTTGTTCCTGCTAAGTATACAATCGCTGCAGGCGCAGGATAGTACGCGGACAATCACTTTAAAAGAAGCGATAGATTTAAGTGTGGGCTATAGCCATTTGCTAAAGAACAACACCGCCAAAATTAAGGAAGCAACCGCTGCCATAACTGAAGCCAACGAAAGGCGCTTGCCCGAAGTAAGCGTAAGCGCATCTTATCTTTACCTGCCTGTGCAGCCAACCATCAACTTAAAAAGCGATACCGCCCATCGTGGTGGCCCTAAAGTGAACCAGGTGATGTATGGTATGCTAAGTGCTTCTTTACCCATTTACACGGGTGGTAAACTAAAGTATGGCATTGAATCTGCAAAGTATTTACAGCAGGCCACCAAGCTGGATGCTGCGGGTAATAAGCAAGCTGTAATTATAAATACCATCGATGCTTTCAGTAATCTTTATAAGGCAAGGGCAGCTGTTGCATTGGTAAAAGAAAATTTAGGCCAATCAAACCAGCGTGTAAAAGATTTTACTAACCTTGAAAAAAATGGTATCGTTGCCAGGAACGACCTATTAAAAGTAACCCTCCAATCGAGCAACATAGAACTTACCTTGTTAGATGCACAAAGCAATTATAAAATAGCAAGCGTAAACATGGCATTAATGTTAGGCGTGCCGGAACAAACGCTGTTAATTGCAGATTCTGCAAGCCTTCAAAAAAATGGCGACATAAAAAATATTGAAGAATACGAACAGCTTGCATTACAATCGCGTAATGATATTGGCGCCTTAAGCTTACGTAAAAAAGCGGCTGAGCTAGGCATTAAATCTGTAAAGACAGATTATTACCCAACACTTGCAGCAACTGCTGGTTATATCGCAGCAGACATACCCGGTTTTTTAACCATTACCAATGCTATAAATATTGGTGTTGGCATTAAGTATAACCTATCTTCTCTCTGGAAAACAAAATCGAAAATTGAGCAGGCAGAAGCCAAGGTAGAACAATACAGCACAAGCCAGGACATGCTAAATGATAATGTTCGCCTGCAGATAAACCAAGCCTACCAGGCATATTTAGTAAGCCAGAAAAAAATAGAAGTGCTTCAAAAAGCAGTTGAACAGGCTACTGAAAATTACCGTATTACTAAAAATAAATATGATAATGCTTTGGCAACAACAACCGATTTGTTAGATGCAGATGTGGCTCAGTTACAAACCAAATTAAATGTTAGCAACGCAACTGCAGATGCTGTTGTGGCTTACAATAAATTATTACAGGCAGCGGGCCTTTTAAACAACTAATCAATAACACCAAACTATAAAGTATTTTATGGCACAGAACGAAACAACAACCGCACCGGTAGCCGAGGCACCTAAAAAGAAAAGCAAAACATTTTTAATTGTACTGATAGTGCTGGTAGTACTTGGTGCATGGTTTGGCATTACCAAATACACACATGCCCAACACCACCAGGAAACGGATGATGCACAGATAGAAGCTAATATAAGCCCCGTAATACCACGTGTGTCAGGTTACGTAAAAGAGGTTAGGGTTAGCGATAACCAAATGGTAAAAAAAGGAGACACGCTACTAATTTTAGACGACCGCGACCTGGTATTAGAAGTGCAAAAAGCCGAGGCGGCATTGGCAACAGCGCAAAGTAATTATGGGGCTGCTCAAGCTAATACCAATGCTTCTAAAACCAATATTGCCACCACAAGGGCTGGCATAGCCACTATAGATGCCCAGATGGCAGCGGCTAAAGTGAATGTATGGCGCACCACACAGGATTACGGCCGGTATGCTAACCTAATAAAAGACCACACCATAACACAGCAACAATTTGAACAGGCTGATGCGGCTAAGCAAACCGCCCAACGCCAGTTAGATATATTGGTACAGCAAAAAAACCAGGTTGCGCAGCAAACTAGTACTGTTAGCTCTCAAAGCAATGCTACTTCATCGCAGATAGGCGTGGCTAATGCGGTAATAAAACAACGTGTGGTAGATGTGGCTACTGCCAAGCTTAACCTTTCTTATGCTGTAGTAATTGCACCGGAGGCAGGCATGGTATCTAAAGTAAATGCACAGGACGGACAATTTTTACAGGCTGGCCAATCTTTGTTCAGTATTGTGTTGGACCAGTCAGTTTGGGTAGTGGGTAATTTTAAAGAAACGCAGCTTGAAAAAATGAGGATTGGGCAGAGAGTAGTTATTTCGGTAGATGCTTTTCCAGGGCATGAGTTTGAGGCAAAAATTACATCATTCTCACCAGCAACAGGCAGCCGTTTTGCTTTACTGCCTCCGGATAATGCCAGTGGCAACTTTGTAAAAGTAGTACAGCGCATACCTGTGAAAATAGAGTTTTCAAACCCGTCAGATTCATTGGTAAAACAATTAAGGCCAGGGATGAATGTTGGTGTGGATGTCAATTTATAGTTATGAGTTTTGAGTTATAGGTTAGGAATTATGAGTCAATGCCGTTAAGTTAAGATCTTTCCTCTCCTTTGGAGAGGGTTAGTGTGAGGTAAAGACAAACATATAGATCCTTAACTTAACGGCATTGAATTATGAGTTATAAGTTATGAGTTATGAGTGGGCTTAAAGATTTACAAGAAGTTCTTCAACACCCCTAACTCCCCACTACACGTCCTTTTCCTTTGGAGAAGGGTAAAGGATGAAGTTATTTTGAAAGCTAAGTAAGTAAAGGTTGAAATTTTATATTTCTAACCCTATAAAAAAATATTGTATGCAACAAATGGATTCTTTAGTAGAATATGGCTCAAGAAGGGTGATTATTACGATTACCGCAATTTTTTGTGCCTTGCTCGAAATTGTAGATACAACAATTGTAAATGTGGCTTTAAATAATATGCAGGGCAGCCTTGGTGCAACACTTACTGAAGTTGCCTGGGTTATTACAGCTTATGCCATTGGCAATGTTATTATTGTTCCGATGACGAGTTGGTTATCGGTTCAGTTTGGGCGCCGGAATTACTTTGCTGCCTCTATAATATTATTTACCATTTGTTCTTTTTTGTGTGGCAACGCAACCGGTATTACGGAGCTGGTTATATTTAGATTTTTGCAGGGTATTGGCGGGGGTGCGCTTTTGGTAACTTCGCAAACTATTATTACTGAGAGTTATCCGCCCGAAAAAAGAAGTATGGCGCAAGCTATTTATGGCTTAGGTGTAATTATTGGCCCAACTCTTGGCCCGCCTCTGGGTGGGTATATTGTGGACCATGCTTCCTGGCCTTACATATTTTATATAAACATCCCCATTGGCGTTATTGCAACTTTACTAACCCTGCAATTTGTTCGCAGCCCTAAGTATGGTACAAAAAGTACGGGTAAAGATATTGATTGGTTGGGTATTGGCTTGCTGGCGATAACAGTTGGTTCTTTGCAATACGTTTTAGAAAAAGGGCAGGAAGATGATTGGTTTAACAGCAATACTATTTTGTATTTAGCCGTAGCTGCTGTTTTAGGCTTATTCTTTTTTATATGGCGCGAAATTAGTTTTAGGAATCCTATTGTAGAATTGCGGGTTTTAAAAAATGGCAATTTGAGGGTAGGTACTATCCTGTCTTTTATAATGGGCTTTGGTTTATACGGGTCTACTTTTATTATACCCTTGTATACCCAATCTACTCTGGGCTGGACGGCGCAGCAAGCTGGGATGCTGATGGTGCCTGCAGCTTTAACAACTGCAGTAATGATGCCCCTAATTGGTAAATTATTACAAAAAGGGATTCCACAGCAATATCTGGTTGCAGGCGGAATGGTGCTGTTTTCAATATTTACATTTTGGGGATATAGGATTGTAACACCGGATACCAATTCTGATGCTTTTTTCTGGATGCTGATAATGCGGGGATTGGGTATGGGGATGTTGTTTATTCCAATTACGGCCTTATCATTATCAACGTTAAAAGGGCAGCAAATTGGGCAGGGTGCAGCCTTTACCGGGATGATGCGGCAGTTGGGCGGCTCTTTTGGTATTGCACTTATTACCACCTATATGGCAAGAAAAGGTATGATGCACCGAAGCGACCTGGTAAGTAAACTAGATGTAAACAATCCTGCAGTACAGCAAAGGATCCAGTCAATTGCACACGGATATGCCAGTAAAGGAATGCCGGCAAATACGGCATTAAAAAGTGCTTATGCAACAATGGACCACATGGTATCCAAACAGGCAGGGGTGCTTGCGTATATGGATGTATTCTTTTTTCTTGGCGTTATGTTTTTAGTTTGTGTCCCCTTTGTTTTGATGGTTAAAGGCAATAAGGCTAAGAAGGTAGATTTGTCTGAAGCCATGCATTAATAGACATGTAAAAAAGTTTTTGCCTTGAATCGGCAAAAGGATATTGCAAGTTATTATTTATACTTTTATTATTTACGGTTTTAAGGCAGGCCTAATAAATTGCCAACAAATTATTTAATAATATCAATTTTGTCTGTTGCTTGTAATAAATTAATCCTGGGCATTGCTCTGGGTTAATTCATTTAATTAGTAAACCCTCAAAAAGTCGTTTTTAGCATTTTGCGCATAAAAGTCCAGTAAGCATATATAAGCAAATTATAAATAAGTCTCGTCCTGAACTTAACCCTGCGGAAAACATGTGGGCAGCTCTAAAGAGAAAATTTATCAATAAACTTCATCATACGCTCGAAGAGGTAAGCGAATTTATTACAAACGCAACAGCGAAAATATTAAAAGTCAGTATTAAAAAAACATATGGGTTTGACTATGTTTTTAAAGAATCAATTTGGACTAATTAATAAATATAAATCAATGCCGTTAAGTTAAACCTTTCCTCTCCTTTGGAGAGGGTTAGGGTGAGGTAAAGACAAACATATAGATCCTTAACTTAACGGCATTGAAATATAAATGGTATTAATTATCGTTCTGTGTTTTTACCTTCTCCAACGGCAATTGATACTTTTTTTGTTAACTACAGTAAATCGACCAATATATATATTGTAAATGGAGGTAATCTATTTTTCGCTAAAACCATTGCAGGGAGATGGGGTGTACTTGCCGGTTGGACAACTACGCCAAATGTTGTTAATCATGATAATATGACTACAGGTGGCTGGGTTGCCAATCAAGGCGGCTGCATATCAATGGTAAAGGGATGAGACTGGTCTCCATCCATTGTATATTGTAAAATTTATGAAACCATCATGCTTGATCCGGGAACCTATACTTTTTCTATTGATATGGGATGACACATCTGATACTGTTTATTTAATAGTCGCCGCCGGAAATACATTGCCGGATATAAATAATATATCTTCAGCCTTAGGCTATTCCAGTTTTAAAAATAAAAATATGCAATTTGTGATAACACAAAGGCAGGCTGTCTCAATTGGCTTTTTAGCTACACTTTTTTCCAGAAACCAATATTGGGTGGTGAAGTTGGTTAAGCTTGTAAAAAGTTAAAAAGCTGTTGAATTAATAATAGTAAGGTATTAGAAAATCAAATAGTTT
>JANXVN010000191.1 GCA_025351645.1 Ferruginibacter sp. | reverse complement strand
CGTTTTGGATTCCTGAAAAAGCTTTAGAGCAGCATATAAATTAAAATTATCGCCAGGCAGGCCTAATTTTTCTGTGTTATTTTTCTGTTGTGCTAAACCCCAAAAACAAGCTGAGCATAGTAACACCAAAAGATATACTTTTTTCATATTTTTATTTTACAACAGGTGCAAGCCTGCTAACCTAAAACATTTGGTTGGTAACTTTTATAATTTTTAATACCTTAATATTCCCTTACGCCGACCCATGCGGCAAGTATTTTTTCGTGGGGGTTATTTTGTAATTGCCAGGCATTGCTTATAAGCATAGTTTTACGTTCACGTATGGTATATGCGTCCCATCCAGGGTTGCCTGCCTTTGCAAAACTTACCCAGGCATCCTGCATTTTATCAGCAAGTGCTTGTGGGCCTCCGGCAGGGCCAAGCATACCACGTTCCCCTTTCGATTGCAGGTTGTTAAAAACAAATGGCATCTCAACACCATGGTAGGCACCATAAATCCCATTTTTTATAGAAGAGGGCCAAGCAAATTCATACATAAAAATATTAGCACCAGTTTTAGCCAACTCGTTTGCAAACCTTACAGATGGCATTTGTGCCTGGTAAGAAGTGAGTATGGCTGAAAACAATTCGCCCAGGTTCTTTTTGGGATAAGCTTTTTTAAATACCGCTATCAATGCGGATGGGGCAGGATGCACAGCAAGCACTGCTTTATTTAAGATGAAATTAAATTTTATCTTTTTTAAAAGCCCGGTCGGTATTAAAAAGTAATTCATCTCGTCTGTATTATAGCCTATAAGCAGATCAATATTGGCGGGCTTATTTTTGCGTATGGAAGCCACGGGCATTTCAGTAATGATATCCCCATCAATTACAGGAAAAAAAAAGGCTACACCGCCAGTAGGGTCTGGTGCTGAAGGGGTTTTAAGCTTTACCATTTTAGGCTTTACTTTACCTTGTGCAGCTAATAGCTCTTCTGGGCTAAAGCGCAAATATGCTTCTCTTGTATTTTTTATCTTTAGTGTTTTTGCGTACTGTGTAGCAATTATCCCTGCCTGTTCTTTGCTTAGCGCAGCCTGGCCAGAGCCGCTTTCCATTATGCATCGCTTAAATAAGCCTGTTGCGGCCTTGCTTGTTATTAACACACCTACACTAATAGCACCAGCAGATTCACCAAATAAAGTAACGTTAGCTGTGTCTCCACCAAAAGCCGCAATATTTGCCTTCACCCATCGCAAGGCAGCAATCTGGTCACGTATGCCAATGTTGGTGGGCACGCCAGGTATTTGCAGAAAACCTTCTATACCCATCCGGTAATTTAAGGTTACCAACACGACTCCCTTTTTAGCAAAATTAGTCCCATCAAATAATGGCACATCACTGGTGCCAATTGCAAATGCGCCTCCATGTATATAAACCATTACTGGCAAGTGCTGCTGCATGGTTGAAGGTGTCCAAATATTCACAGCTAAAAAATCATCGCCTTTTAGCCATCCTTTGCCCAGTAAAGGCTCACCGTCAAAATCACCCTCCGGCATGGTTGCAAATGGGGCTGTGGGGCCTTGTTTCGTAGCATCCCGTATATCGCCCCACGGAAGGTGCGCAACAGGGGCTGCAAAACGGTTTTCACCTATGGGAGGAGCTGCATAAGGTATGCTTTTAAATACACCGATACCATCTATAACGCTGCCTTTAACTTTACCTGATTGTGTGCTGACTAAACAATCTGCCTCACTAATTTGTAACTGAGCAATAGTGGGCTGGTAAATAAAAAATGCAACAAGGCCAACTAATATAAACTTGATGTTTGATATCATTTTAATTTATTTAAGGGCTATCATAAAAGAGATAGATAGTTTGAAGGCTTATTTATAGTTATAAGTCAATGCCGGAAAGTAAAAGCGCAAGGGTCATCCTCTGCCAACCACATTTGCCCTGTGGAGGCATTTGCGAGGCAAAAAAAGATACACTATATTTAACGGCATCCGTATCAATAGAAGCTATGGGGTAGTACCAAAAAGTATTTCCTTGTTGCGTTGCCAAATGGCCCTGTCCAATACTTCGCTAGAATGTTTCCTTAAATGAAAGCTCCATATATTAATCCCAATACCGGCAATAGTAAAGGCCCATGCACCATTCTTATCTTGTTTCTTCAATATGGCACCGGTTATTAAAGAAGCTATAGCTGCAACAGTAGTTAGGCCTGCAATAGTGCGTTGGTTCTTAGCTTTTTTATACAGGTCTTTTGTAATGCTGGACATAAATATAGGCTTAAGCTCTCCAAGCCTTAACCGGTTTCCGCCTACAATAAAAAAATTTCCGGATGGCTGTATAGTTTGGTTATTATAAACCCGAAGCAACGAATCTTTACTCTGTGCATGCACCCCCTGAATGGAAAACATAATAATAAAAATACTTAAAATCAGTAGAGCTGGTTTGCTTACTTTATTTAATTTAATCATTGGCGGTTATATTAGTAGTGAAGATTGAAATTTACATTATAAAGATATTGTATTTAACCTGCACTTGTTACGCAAAATAAATTTAAAAGATTAAAGGCTTGCATTCCAAAATGCTTTTGCAACCCTAATTATTCTCGCTAATTTCTATTATTAAATTAAGTATAAAAAAGGCTTAGCTGAAATACCCATTTTTTAATTGGGGTAATACCATCCTATGTATAAAATTTTCAACTGTAGAAATACCTGCAGTATAGCTTGCGCCAATACCTAACACAATTTTGATATAATAGCTTATGTGCGCCTGCTATGGAGATGTCGTTAGCCCTTGCAAGGATGTCAATACTGCTTATATTGCTCGACTGTCCACTTTAAAAACAATGTCAGGATATCCTTCAATATAAAGCATC
>JANXVN010000184.1 GCA_025351645.1 Ferruginibacter sp. | reverse complement strand
TTATAATACAATGCCATTAAGTTTAAACCTTTTATTTACTTTGGAGAAGGTTAAGTTCATATAAAGACAAGGATGAACCCTTACCTTAATGACATTCAATTAACTCCAAAATTAATATTAAAACAATGCGTTTATCTATGGCACAAAAGTATGCCGGTAGATAAACGCAAAATGTTTATTAAAAGTGTGACAAGTAAGAAGAAATAAAATCTAAAAATCAAGCACCGGAATTATAATTAATTATTAACACGGACTGCTTTGTTTGATTTAAACATTTTGCTTAGTAAATTAATACCGCCGGATTTTAAAGAACCGGAATTTTTAGATATCAGCCCTGCCACCCCAAACTCTACAGCGGCACCTAAAAGTTTTTTTAAGATGCCAGTTGATTTACCGATTAATAATTTTTTGGAAAATACACCTGCACCAAGCCCTAAAGTTGCATTAATTATATTTTCAACAACGCCAGGCGCATGTACAACTTTATTTAATGAACTTTTTAAAAGGTTCATTGGCTTTAAGCTTTCATATGTTTCATGAAACTGCTCAACCACCATTTCTTTTTGTAATTGGCTTTGCTGTTCCAGCCTTTTTATCGCAGCCTGTAAATCTGCTGATGTATTGATTTCCATACAACTTAATTAAGTAATTTTTTTACAACAATATCACTCACAGGGCCTTTAAGCCATTTGCCTTTAAAGGCAATAAGCAATATTGACAATAACACATAAAAACCACCAACGGCAAAAAAGCCATACCATAAACTACCTAACAACGAGCCTGCCCATATTGCTACCCCAACACTTAAAATCAATATCCCAAAAGTTATCAGTACTAATATAACCAGCCCCGAAACAATCGACGATACAATATCAGATGATTTACTGACTGCTTTTAACTTAAGTAAATCTATCCTTGTTTCCAGGTAACTGCCCGCACTTTCAAATAATGAACCAATAGCGTTTGGCTGATTTTCCATTTTTTATAATTTTAGCCTAAATATCAATTTGATAAAATATTTACTAAGATAAAGAATGTTTAACCTGCGCCTTAACCGAAGCAGACTTTTCTTTGCCTTGTTCCACCAAGTCTTCTGCTTGCCCTTTTGCATTTTCAAATTGGTCAGCAATGCTATCTACAAGGTCATTTACTTTACTCTTAATAGTATCTTTAAGGTCATTGCCTTTTTTGCTAATTTTTTTTCTTGTCTCAACACCTTTTTCTGGTGCAAATAAAATTCCTAATACAGCACCTGCTGCAGCACCAATTAGTACACCTGTAATAATTTTTGAAGAACTCATAGTTGTAAATTTTAAGTTTTAAATAATAATTTGATATAAAACTAAAATGCTGCCAATTTATTAATTACCGTTAAAATACTCCCTTAATAATACAACAATTTTAAAAATATTTTTTAGCAACCTCAAAGCAACAAATAATAAGCCATACTTGTGTAATATCTTACACAACTGAGAAATAATCTTGAGTAAAAAAATTTATTAAGGTTTAAAATACTCGTGTAATTATGCTATAAGTTGATTGGCACAATTATACTATAATTTATAAAAAAATAGTATAACATGCAGAATAGAACAATGATACAATTTTTTCATTGGTACTATCCCGATGATGGAAGCTTATGGAATAAGTTAAAAGAAGACGCCCAATATTTAGGCGATATTGGCATTACTGCAGCTTGGCTGCCACCAGCATATAAAGCAAGTGCAGGGGGCATGTCTGTAGGATATGATGTGTATGATATTTATGATTTGGGAGAATTTAATCAAAAAGGGTCTGTACGTACTAAATATGGAACAAAATTGCAATACCTGGAAGCAATTAACGCTGCGCATAAAGCTGGCTTAGATATATATGCAGATATAGTAGTTAACCATATGGGCGGCGCAGATGAAAAAGAACTGATGCAAGCTGTAAAAGTTGATAGTGAAGACAGGACAAAAGTAATAAGTGAACCTTACGAAATTGAAGGTTATACCAAGTTTACTTTTCCTGGCAGGAAAAATAAATATTCGTCTTTTAAGTGGGACCATACCAATTTTACAGGCATTGATTATGATGATAAAAATAAAGAGTCTGCCATATTTAATATTATCAACCCTTCCGGTGAAGGATGGGAACCAATGATAGACAACGAAAAAGGAAATTATGATTACCTGATGTATGCAGATATAGAATTTAGGAATCCGGCAGTTAGGGAAGAATTAAAAAAGTGGGGTAAATGGTATAAAGAAATTGCACAGATAGATGGCGTAAGGCTGGATGCAGTAAAGCATATTTCCCCTTTATTTTATAACGAATGGCTTGATTACATGCGCTCATTCGCGGGCAAAGATTTTTTTGCAGTTGGTGAATACTGGGCACCTGGCGACCTTGCATATTTACTAAATTATATTGATGCTACAGAAGAAAAGATGTGTTTATTTGACGCGCCTTTGCATAATACTTTTCATATAGCTTCTATTTCAGGCAAAGATTTTAACATGACTACCATATTTAATGATAGCTTATTAAGTGCAAAGCCTCACTTAGCCGTTACGGTTGTTGAAAACCACGATACGCAACCTTTACAAGCGCTGGAAGCCCCAATTGACGCATGGTTTAAGCCGCTGGCATATGCGCTTATCATGTTAAGGGAACATGGATACCCTTGTATATTTTATCCTGATTTATATGGGGCCGAATACACAGATAAAGGTTCTGATGGAAATGATTATAACATTAAGCTCGAAAAAGTAATTAGCCTGGAAAATTTAGTTTCTTTAAGAAAAAATAAAGCATACGGTACGCAGCATGATTATTTTGACCATCAAAATTGTATAGGCTGGACGAGGGAAGGCATTGCCGATAACATAAATTCTGGCTGCGCTATAATAATGAGTAACGGTGATGAAGGTT
>JANXVN010000150.1 GCA_025351645.1 Ferruginibacter sp. | reverse complement strand
GCACATAATATGCCCCCAATTACTACCCTTGCTAAAGGCCTTGAACTTTCGGAACCGATGCCATGGGAAATTGCGGCGGGAAATAAACCAATAGCAGCCATCATCGCAGTCATCATTACAGGGCGTATCCGGGAATTGACGCCGAGTTTTATCGAATTATACAGTGACCCTTTTTGCCCTTTTATCTTATCTAAATTTTGTTTAAATACTGTAATTAGCAACACGCCATCCTGAATACAAATACCAAATAATGCAATAAAACCGATGCCTGCCGAAATACTAAAATTTGTACCGGTGATATGCAATGCAAGTATGCCGCCTACAATAGCAAATGGTACATTTAAAAATACAAGGCTTGCATCTTTTAAATTGCCAAACATAATAAAGAGCAATAAAAAAATTAATAGTAAACTTATAGGTACAACCTGTGTAAGGCGTTTAGTGGCACGTTGCTGGTTTTCAAAATCGCCCTGCCAAACCATTTTATAACCACGTTTTAATTTTACAGCCTTGTCTATTTTATCCTGTGCTTCGTTTATTGCGCTTCCCATATCCCTGTCTCTTACAGAAAATTTAACTGCCGAATACCGTTCATTCTCATCCCTAAAAATAAGGCAGGGCCCAGTTTGCTGTGTAATGGAAGCAATTTCTTTGATGGGTACTTTTGAACCGCTTTGCGTTGGTACCAGCAGGTTGCCAATATCCTCCGGAGATTTTCTATATTGTTCTGGAAGGCGTATCCTTATATCAAAAGTCCTGATGCCTTCATATAAAGTAGACGCGGCCTGGCCTCCAATAGCCATTGCTATTACTGCATTTGCATCGGCAGTTGCTACGCCATAAAGCGCCATCTTTTGTTGGTTCAGGTTAATATCTAATTCTGGCTGGCCTATATTTTTTATAACGCCAAGGTCTGTTATCCCTTTTACTGTTTTCAAAATTTTATAAACATCCTGTGCCTTATTTTCCATGTAGTTTAACGAGTCGCCATAAACTTTTACACAAATGGACCCTTTTACCCCAGATACAGCTTCTTCTACATTGTCCATTATTGGTTGAGAAAAATTAAGGTCGGCACCTGGAATAACTGAAAGTTTTAGGTTCATCTGCTCCACCAATGCTTCCTTTGTTAGTTTACTTTTCCATTCTTCTTCGGGGTATAGTATAATTGAAAATTCATTATTGTA
The DNA here is from genome assembly GCA_025351645.1 of Ferruginibacter sp. Taxonomy (GTDB): domain Bacteria; phylum Bacteroidota; class Bacteroidia; order Chitinophagales; family Chitinophagaceae; genus Ferruginibacter. The sequence goes on along the minus strand of JANXVN010000150.1, from coordinate 3,385 downwards.
AAACCCTGCCACATCAGTACCATCATCTGGCCTGCCGGTTTGCGATACCGCATATTTTACCTCAGGAAAGGCTAGCACTATTTGCCGGACTTGCGTACTAACATCTACCGATTTATTGAGGGATACACTGTAAGGCATTTGGACCCTCAACCAAATTGAGCCTTCATTTAATTCTGGTAAAAATTCTGTACCTAAATATTTATACGAAAACAGCCCAACCATCATTACAATCATCGAGGTTATTACTACAAGCTTTTTATTTTTAAAAGCTAAAACAAAACCGCCCAACATTAGCTTAGTAAGAAAATGTAAAAAGGGGTTGTGTTTTTCGTGTACATTTTTTTTAAGTAATATGCTTATTAATACAGGCACTAAAGTAAGCGTGGTTATTAAAGCACCCAACAAAGCAAACCCCAATGTATAAGCCAAAGGCGAAAACATTTTTCCTTCAACTTTTTGAAAAGCGAATATGGGCAGTAGGCCTGTGATGATAATCAATTTTGCAAAAAATATTGCCTTGCCCAATGGTGCGCCACTATTCTTTATTATTTTTAATTTTGCTAATTTATTAAAACGTTCCATACCTACTTCCACCGCTTTATGATCAAGGATAACGAACATCCCTTCTACCATTACCACGGCCCCGTCTATTATAATACCAAAATCTACGGCACCTAACGATAGCAGGTTCGCACTCATCCCCATAAGGTGCAGGCATATAAATGCGAACAAAAGTGACATAGGGATAATGATAGAAACTATAAGTGTAGTGCGCCAGTTAAACATAAAAAGCGATACCAATAATGTAACCAGTAAAATACCTTCTACCAAATTGTGCAATACGGTATGTGTAGCGTAGGTAATTAAGTCTTCCCTATCGTAATAGGGTACAATTTTTACATCAGCAGGCAATACACTTGTATTAAGTTTTTCTATTTTCTCTTTGATGGCCTTTACTACTTCAGAAGCATTTTCGCCTTTTCGCATCAATACAATTGCCTCTACAACATCCTTTTCATCTGTAACAACTCTTTTGCCTGTTGAATCTATCAGTCCGTTAGACCTTGATACAAAACCCAGCCTTGGTACGTTGCTAATTTCTACGCTAGCCACATCATTTACCAATACCGGCACACCATTAATATTTTCAATAATGATGTTTTTTATTTCGTTGATGTCATTTAATAATCCAATGCCCCTAACTACAAAAGCCTGGTCATTTTGGTTGATAACATCCCCGCCAATATTTATATTGCTTTTTTGTACCGCGGTGGAAACATCTAATGCCGTAATGCCCAGGTTGTTTAATTTTGCAGGGTCAACTTTTATTTCGTAAGTTTTAGTTTTGCCACCAAAAGCTACCACATCACCCACGCCGGGTACAGATCGTAATTGCCTGTCTACCACCCAATCCTGCATAGTTTTCAATTCTCTGGAATCCCTTATCTTACTTTCTAATGTATAGCGGTAAATTTCGCCTGTAGGCCCTGTAGGTGGTTGTACAGATGGTAGCAAGCCTGCTGGCAGCGTGGCATTATTCAATAAGCCAAAAACTTGTGCCCGCGCATCTTTATCTACTACCTTATCTTCAAAAATTAATTTCACATAGCTTAATCCAAAAATACTGGTGCTGCGTAAGCTTATTTTTTGCTGTACCGGGTTAAGGGCAATTTCAATGGGTATGGTAACAAATTTTTCTACTTCTTCTGCACTGCGGCCAGGCCATTGGGTAATAACGCTAATCTCTGTATTGGTTACGTCCGGAAAAGCCTCAATGGGCATATCCCTAAAAGTAATAACACCAAATATAACCAACACAACGGAGGCTGCTAAAATGAAATATTTATTTATAAGGGAAAAAGCGATAACCTTTTTTAATACTTTTATCATGGCTATTTGTTTAAAGGTTACAATTAATTATTTAGTTGGCCGTACACTTGTAATGCCTGCAATCCAATCACTTTTTGCCCCGGGTTTAAACCTTTGGCTATGTATGTATTTTGACCAACAGTATTGATAATTTCTACGGGTGTTATAGTTAATTCTTTTTTGCTTTTATATACTATTACAAAATATTGGCTATGGTCAAAAATAAGTGCGGATGAAGGGATGGTGATGGCCTGCTTTTGTAAATTGTTGGTTACAGTTATACTGGTAAACATTTCTGGCTTAAGGGTATAAGCATCGTTAGGCAACACTATCCGTACCTTCATTACTTTGTTGGCAGGGTCTAATACGTTCATCATTTTATCTACTTTACCGGTAAAAACTTTGCCTGAGTAAGATATAGTTTCTACAGAAACATTGTCGCCAACATGCACCCTGTCAATATTAGATTCATATACATTTGCCCAAACCCATACATTTTTAAGGTCGCTGATAGTAAACATCGAATTGCCATTATCTGTACGAAGCGTCATGTTGTTATTTACATTTTTTTCTACAATAAAACCACTTATGGGCGCTTTAACAACATAATCGCCTTTTGTGCCACCACCATTAATTTTCAGTACCTGATTGGTCCTTAATAGCGATGCTTTTGCCTGTTGGTACGTCATGGCAGCATTGAGCGAATCGGGCATAGACGCAAGCCCGCTTTTATACATATCTTTTGTTTTTTCTAAATTTATTTGAGCTATCCTTAGGTTAGTTTCTGCGCTAACCAAGTCGTTATTATAGCCTGCTATTTCACTACTTCGTACAATAGCTAGCGCTTGCCCTGCATGTACATAATCTCCTAGCATTACTGTAATGCCAGATACATTGCCACTTACCATTGGGTAAAGCTTAGCTACATTGTCATCGTTAAATGCCACTTTGCCGGTAAGTGTTATGGCATCTGTCTGCGGGCCCATTACCACATCAGTAACCTTTACTAATGGTAATAACGAGTCTGTTAATTCGTAATTTTTCCTTTCTTCTTTTACTACTTGCTTTTCATTACAGGAAGAAAAAAGCAGCAGGCAAAAAGTTGTTGCCACAAAAACAGGCGTATATAATTTGTTGAGCATAAAATTTGATTAATTGAAAAAGTTATTTGCAGTATAAAAATTAAGGTCTTCGAATGCGCTTACCCGGTTAAATTGAATAGCGTTTAGTTGTAAAATATTTTGTTTGTAAGAGTCATAAAAATCCAAAAATTCGAGTATGCTGATGTTTCTTTTTTGGTAGTTGGCTACAACTTCTTTCATCAGCCTTTCAAAATCATTTGAAAATAGGGGGTCTATGCCTTTCAATAATTTATCTTGGCTGATAGCTTTTTGCAATGCCCTAAAAACATTTTCTTCTACCGATGCTTCTACATTTTTTTGCGAAGCGCTGGCTGCGTCGATGCTATGTTTTGCTGCTTTTATATTACCCTGGTTGCGGTTAAAAAAAGGAAGGT
>JANXVN010000139.1 GCA_025351645.1 Ferruginibacter sp. | reverse complement strand
ACTCATATTTTGTAATTATAGAAATACCTATAACTGACATTTTATTAAAATGGGAAGTAAAGAATTTTTTATCAGATAAAGCGGTGCCTATAATATTTGTATCAACTAAAGTATTAATCCCACTCATTTCTTATTTTTTTTGGTACGCCACCCAATCTTCTTTCCATTCCAGCTTACCTGCAAAATCTGCGAATGTTTTTTTGCGCTTTACTTTTTTTGCGCAGCCTTATCCATCACCATTACCAGTACCTTAAGTTCATCTGCATCATTAACAATGGGTAAGTTAATTTCAAATTTGCCCTTCTTGTTTTTCTTCGCAATGGCTTGTATTTTTTCCATATAAACACATTTATACAAATTTACTATTTTTAAAACGTAAATAAAAATCAATGGATTGGAGAACCTAATGCAAACGGGGTTGCGTAAAATAACGGTTTCGGCAGCGTGAAGGATAGGAACGAAAATCCTTTTTTTTGTCGGCCGCCGCAAAAAAAAGATTGTAGTGCATAGCCTGACCTTAATCCGCTTTTCGGCGGATTAGGGCACGCCCAAAAACATTTTTATAATAGTTAAATGAACAAGCTCATTATCAGGTAAATAATTGCTGCAAGCAAAGCGCTTACAGGTATGGTTAATATCCATGCCCAAACAATGTTTATGGTAACGCCCCAGCGTACTGCGCTTAAACGTTTGGTTGCGCCCACGCCTACAATAGCGCCCATAATGGTATGCGTGGTGCTTACTGGTGCGCCAAGGTTAGCTGCGGTAAATAAGGTAATGGCACCGGCGGTTTCTGCACATACGCCTTCAAGCGGTGTTACCTTGGTTATTTTTGTGCCCATTGTCTTAATAATTTTCCAGCCGCCGCTAAGGGTGCCTACGGAAATTGCGGTATAGCAAAGCAGTGGTACCCAGCTAGGCATATCTTCTAGCTTGGCTACCCCAAAAGGCCCGCCATGATTATGGCTATATACTAATGCAACAGTTATAATGCCCATTACTTTTTGCGCATCGCTGCCGCCATGGCCAATGCTAAAAGCTGCTGAAGATAAAAGCTGTAATTTTTTAAACATATTGCCGGTGCGGTAGGCGTTTTCGCCGCGTAAATAATTTATAAAATAAGTTATTACAAATACCACCCCTAAAGTTAGCAGCGCCCATTTTTCAAACGGTTTTTGAAAAGGGATGAATAATACACAAGCTGCTACCAGGGTAATGATGATGGATATTTTAAGCCAAAAGTTTTTTTGTACGGTTACCAATGTAATAAAGATAGAAATTACCATGCCTATTAACGGGGCCAGTATAATAAAAATTAGGGTTTTGTAAATACTTTCTGCGTTGATGCTGCCAAAGCCAGCGTGCGCAATAGCTGCGCCTGCAAAAGCGCCTATTAATGTATGTGAGGAGGAAGAGGGGATGCCGTACCACCAGGTTAACAAGTTCCAAATAATGGCTGCGCTTACGCCGGCAAGTATTACAATTAGCGTAATATTTTCTGGGTGCACGGTTTTGGCAACTGTATTGGCAACGCCATGGTCTTTAAAAATAAAGAAAGCCACAAAGTTGAAAAAAGCTGCCCAGATAACCGCCTGCAATGGCGTTAATACTTTTGTAGAAACGATGGTGGCAATAGAATTGGCCGCATCATGAAAACCGTTGATGAAATCAAATGCAACGCAAAGGATAATGATGACAATAAGTAAAATGCCCATAAAGTTTATTTGGAAAATGCTTGTTTAAGCGTACTTCACAATGATTGATTCAATAACATTTGCAGCGTCTTCGCATTTGTCGGTAACCAGTTCCATTACCTGATAAATTTCTCTTTTTTTAATTACTTCTTTTGCATCAGGCTCGGTTTCAAAAAGGCGTTCAATGCTCATATCAAAAATATCATCTGCCTGGTTTTCTATGCTGTTTATGGCAACTAATGCATCTGTAATTTGGCGCATGTTTTTCATATTGCGCAATTCGGTAACGGCTTTATGTACCTGTACGCAGCCAACGGCAATCAATTCTGCCATTTTTAAAAATCCGGTCTCGTTAGGGTTAACGCGGTAAAAATTTATTTTTTTTGCAGATGCGTAAATATAATCCGCAATATCATCCAGGGCAGAAGCCAGGTAATGAATGTCTTCCCGGTCGAATGGGGTAATAAAATTTTTGCCTAATTCTGTAAATATGTTATGGGTATAATCATCATTTATATGCTCCATATCTTCAATTTCCTGTATTAACTGCCCGCGCCTATCAAAATCGGGTTCATTAACCACTTCTTTAAGTTTAATGCCCATTTTTACCAGTTCTTCCGCTACGCTTTCAAACAACTGGTAAAATACCCTGTCTTTTGGTAAAAAAATCTTGAAAATTGAATTTAAGCCCATGGTAAATAGTTTGGGGCAAAAATAGCTTTATTGGTTTGTACGGCATTCTGTTTAGTATTGTTAATAATTACTTAACATTGAAGTAATGTAAAATTATTGTTAATTAGAGAAGCTAATAATTTGACTATTTATTCTTTTGTTTTCTCCTCACCCGCACCCTTACCACAGAAGATAAAAAGCCTTAAAAAAACGATATTGGGATTAGTAAAAAAAAATCCTATTTGTATTATGGTCATAATTATTATGACTAATTCATCCACTATTGTAAAAACATTTTCTTAGTAAAAAACTCCAGATAAGTATTATTAAAATAGTTGAAGAAAAAAATATATATTAACCATTAATATATATATAATTAATAAGCTTTCATTTCAAATCCTATTTTTTTTAATTAAATACCAATTAAAGTTTCAACTTTTTTGGTTAATAAATATATTAACTATATTAATAACATTATAATTTATACAATCAGATTAAAGCAACTTTCTTTAAACTTTTAAAGTTTTTATGAATAAAATTTTTAAATTTTAAAAAAATGACTTTTAAGAAACTTCTTTAATTATTAATTTAAATTAATATAAACAGGAGTAATTTTAAAAATATTCTAATGAATAATATAAATAATTAGAAAAATATTATTTTAAGTAATTAATGTTACTATTTTTTTAAAAAAAACTAAAAACAAATTAACAAATATTTTGTAGTTTACGCAGCTATTTGATCTTTTAGTGGGTCATCATTAAACAATTGTTAACTTAAAAACATGTTTTCTTTAATTAACAGTTTATTTGAATAATTTTTAAAAACCAAACTCACACACATGAGAAAATTTGTAATTATGTTGACAGTAGCTTTACTGTCATTAGGAGCGGTTACTGCTCAAACCCGTCAGATTTCGGGTAAAGTAACGGATTCAAAAGGAGATCCAGTTCCTGGAGCGACGGTTAAATCAAAAACCGGTGGGGCTGTTGCTGCAGATATGGATGGAAATTTTAGTATAAATGCACAAACGGGCGACGTTTTAACTGTTTCATCTATCGATTACCAAGCAACTTCCATTAAAGTTGGAACATCTTCAACTGTGCAAATTAAAATGGCTGGAGGAGATAATAAATTATCTGAAGTGGTTGTGACCGCTTTGGGCATCAAAAGAAATAAAAATACCCTTCCTTATGCTGCACAACAAATATCTGGTGATGAGGTTACAAAAACCAGAAGCAATAATTTTATAAGTGGGCTTTCTGGTAAAATATCCGGTTTACAGATTTCTCAAAATAATTCTTTAGGAGCTTCAACCAATGTTGTAATCCGAGGTTATAAATCTTTGACCGGCAATAACCAGGCATTATTTGTTGTAGACGGCACCCCAATCGATAATTCAAATACTAATACTGCTGATCAGCAAACCGGCAGGGGTGGGTATGATTATGGTAATGCCGCTGCAGATATTAATCCTGATGATATTGAATCGGTAAATGTGTTAAAAGGTGCTGCTGCGACAGCCTTGTATGGTTCAAGGGCTTCTAATGGCGTTATTTTAATAACAACAAAAAAGGGTAAAAAAGGATTGGGTATTGTGGTAAATGGGGGAATTACTAATGGTTCTATAGACAAAAGCACTTTTGTAAAATATCAGCACGAATATGGCGGTGGATACGGTTCCTTAAATGGTTATGGTTCTCCTGACGGAAACTTTTTTTATTTTGATGTATTGGGTAATGGCGTAAATGCACTTGTTGATCCTACTACAGAGGATGCCTCTTACGGTCCTAAATTTGACCCGAATCTAATGGTTTATCAATGGGATGCTTTTGACAAAACTTCAAGCAACTATCATAAGGCTACTCCTTGGCTTGCCGCCAAAAATGATCCTACTTCTTATTTTGAACACCCGCTCTCATATAACAATAGTATTTTACTTAATGGCGGAGACGATGTTTTTACCTATAAATTGGGGTATACACATAGTACCGATAAAGGGGTGATTCCAAATAGTAAATTAGATAAAGACCAGGTTAATTTGGGTGGTACTTACAAAATCAACAGTAAATTAACGCTTAATTCATCAATCAACTTTACACAGGTAAATGGTTTAGGCAGGTACGGAACGGGTTACGATGCTAAAAACCCAATGCAAGGTTTCAGGCAATGGTGGCAAATGAATAATGATGTTCAGGATATAAAAAATGCATATTTCAGAACAAGGCAAAATACTACCTGGAATTGGACAGATCCAAGTACTGACGCAGGCCTAAAACCTATTTATTGGAATAACCTTTATTTTGACAGATACGAAAATTTTGAGACTGACAGCAGAAGCCGGTATTTCGGCAATGTTGACCTTACTTATAAACTTACAGATTGGTTAAGTGCTCAAGGCAGAATTTCACTTGACTCTTATGATGAACTTCAGGAAGAAAGAATTGCCGTAGGTAGTCTTCCTTTAGCCTTAGCCGGAGGTTCAGGTGATGATGCTTCTGGATACTCAAGACGAAATAGAAGTTTTAGGGAATATAATTATTCAGGCATTCTAAATATGGATAAAAATATAACTAAAAGTTTAAATTTTAAAGCTTTAATTGGAGCTGATAGGAGGAAAACAACCCTAAATTCTATTACTGCAGCAACTAATGGAGGTTTGGTTGTTCCTAAATTATACTCTTTATCAAATTCTTTAAATCCAATTACTGCGCCGGTTGAAAATCTTACAACAATTCAGGTAGATGGTTTATTTGCTGGAGCAACTTTAACTTATAAAGAAATGTTGATTTTGGATGGAACTATAAGAAGAGATCATTCCTCAACCTTACCGAATAGTAACGGCTCTTATAATTATCCATCTATTTCTGGTGGTTTTATATTTTCAAAATTAATACCTGCTGCCAGTTGGATATCTTATGGTAAATTAAGGGCTAACTATGCCGAATTAGGAAATAGTGCTCCTGCGCTAAGTACTAAAGATGTTTTAAATAAACCAACACCATTTGGCGGTGCTACTTTATTTGGTGTATCAGGTACAAAGAATAATGCCAATCTTAGGCCAGAAAGGACCAAAAGTTATGAAGTGGGTGCTGAAATGAATTTCCTGAAAAATAGGATTGGTTTTGATGTAACCTATTATTCTGCTAAGTCAGTTGATCAAATTTTGCCTGTAGCGGTGTCAACCGCAACCGGTTATGATCAGGTTTATGTAAATGCAGGAACTATTCAAAATAAAGGATGGGAAGTTTCATTGAATTTAACACCTGTTAAAACCAATGATTTTCAATGGGATATCAGGTTTAATTATACTAAAAACTACAACAAGGTTATTTCATTATTTGGTCCTGATTCTTCTTCGGTTTTACAATTGGGTTCTTTTCAGGGTGGTGTTTCAATTAATGCCGTTCCTGGCCAGCCTTATGGGCAAATTAGGGGAAAAGATTTTATCTATACCAATGGTCAGCGTACAGTTAAGGCAAACGGATATTATGCACAAACCACTACTTCTAATAATGTGATTGGTAATGCCAGCGCAGACTGGTTGGGTGGAATGAATAATAGTTTCCGTTACAAAAGCTTGACCTTAAGTTTTTTAATTGATGTACGTAAAGGAGGTAATATTTTTTCTTTAGATACCTATTATGGAATGGCTACCGGTTTGTATGATGTAACTGCTGGTTTAAATGATTTAGGAAAAGATAAAAGAGACCATGTTGCAAATGGTGGTGGAGAAATTCTTAAAGGTGTTACCGCTGATGGAAAAACAAATACCAAACGTGTAAATGGCGATGTTTCAGGACAAACCTTGTTTGGATTATATGGATATTATAGAAATCCTGCCAAAGCATTTGTCTATGATGCAAGCTATGTAAAATTAAGAGAGGCTTCTATTACTTATTCTTTACCTAATCGTTTGTTTGGCAATACCAAAGTTTTTAAAGGAATTGATTTAAGTGTTTTTGGAAGAAATTTATGGATAATTCATAAAAATATGCCATATTCTGATCCTGAAGAGTCGCTTAGTTCAGGAAATATCCAGGGATACCAAAGTGGTGCTTATCCTACAACACGTTCCATTGGTGTTAACGTTAAATTTAAATTTTAAAAATTATTGTATGAAGAAATTATTAATAATAATACCTATTGTTTTATTAGGAATAACGGGTTGTAAAAAAGACCTTAGTTATTTAAACGTTGATACCAAACGGCCAAGTGTTGTGCCTTCTTATACTTTGTTTAGTAACGGGCAAAGAAATTTGGTAGACTTATTGGCAACACCTAATGTTAATACAAATATTTTTCAGCTAATTAGCCAGCAATGGACTGAGGTGACTTATGTTGATGAAAGTAATTATGATTTGGGAACACGAAGCATTGCTGACAATTGGTGGCGTGGATTATATAAAAATGTATTGATTAATTTTGAAGCTTCCCGTAAAGCAATTCCTACTGATGTTACTGATCCCATTCAGCAAAAAAATGAATTGGCTCAATTGGATATTATGGAAGTGTTGACTTGGTCTATTTTGGTAAATACATATGGCGACATACCCTACAAAGCAGCATTAGATGCTACAAATTTATTTCCTAAATACGATGATGCTAAAACTGTTTATTATGATTTGTTAAGCAGGCTAGATGCTGATATCGCTAATTTAAATGTAGCAGGACCTGGGTTTGCCAGCAATCAGGAATTAATATATGGAGGTGATTTAAATAATTGGCTTTTGTTTGCCAATTCCTTAAAGTTAAGGTTGGGGTTAATTATTGCCGATAGTGATGCTGCCAAAGCAAAAACAACTATTGAAGCAGCAGCTCCAAATGTTTTTAAATCTAATGCTAATAATGCTTCTTTTACTTATTTTGCTACTACACCCAATACAAATCCGGTATGGGTTAATTTAGTGCAAAGTGGAAGAAATGATTATGTCCCTACAAAAACAATTGTAGGAATAATGAATGCGAACAGTGACCCTCGCCGTCCTTTTTATTTTACTCCTTTAAATGGTAATTATGTTGGAGGTACCGTGGGGTCAGGAAACGCATATACATCAAATTCTCATCCAAGTGATAAAGTTTCAATGGCTGATGCACCTTATGTACTATTAAGTTATGCAGAAGTTGAATTTGCATTGGCAGAATCTGTAGAAAGAGGCTTTATGGTAGGAGGAACTGCCGCAATGCATTATACTAACGGGGTACAAGCATCTTTAGATTACCAAGGCGTGGCAGCAGCAGATGCAGCAATTTACCTTGCAAATCCTTCGGTGGCTTACGCTACAGCTACTGGCACTTACAAACAAAAAATTGGAACTCAAAAATACCTTGCGCTTTATATGGATGGTTTTGATGCATGGACCGAGCAAAGAAGATTAGATTATCCAGTTTTGGTGGCTCCTCCAACAGCAACTTCTGGTTATCCAGTGAGATACTCTTATCCTGTAAATGAACAAAATTTAAATTCCGTAAACTGGAAATCTGCATCTGCCGCAATAGGTGGTGATAAAGTTGAAACAAAACTATTTTGGGATAAGTTTTAATAACAATATTTTAATAGATATAAAAATGAGGCTGCCCATTTGAGCAGCCTCATTTTTATAATTTCTTTTTGCCATGCTATTTTATACTAGTTTGCTTTAATAATTCCGTATTAAAAAATTAACTAAAATCTTAGGTCTATCATTCTGTTTTTGACCACGCAAACAAGGTATCCACAGCATTTTTGAAAGTTGCATAGTCGGAATAGTATTCATTCTTCATCATTTTACCATACCTCCATAATCTTTTTTTTAAGTTTAAGTGGTGGGTGTATACATGCAGGTAAATGAGATTGACATTAACCCACATTACAGTTACTTACTTACACAACTGCCCCAGCGCCACATCAACCGTAGGGAACAAAAATGTAAACCCCGCCTGCTTAATTTTTTCATCGCTAACCGTAGTGCTTTTTAATACTTCTATGCTTCTATCGCCAAGCATTATTTTTAATACAAAAGCGGGTACATGCAATGGTATAAAAAATTTACCCCGCATTTTTTTTGCCAATTCCAACGTTAATGCTTTATTGGTTACTGGTACCGGTGCTACAGCATTATAAACGCCTGACAAATTTTCATTTTCTATAGCATACATAAATATGCGGCAAAGGTCGTCTATATGTATCCAGCTTACTACTTGGCCGCCATCGCCTAAAATGCCTGCTACGCCTAGCTTTACGGGCTTTTTAAATTCTGCTAACGCCCCGCCTTCATTGCTTAGCACAATGCCGATCCTTACCTTTACTAACCTTTTTTGCAGCGTTTCCACAGGTGTTATGCTTTGCTCCCATAATACGCAAGTTTCGCCTAAAAAACCACTGGTTGGCTTATCCGTTTCTACAAATGGTTTTCCACCGGCAACATCTTCTCCATACCAGCCAATAGCACTTGCGCTTATTACCGCTTTTATTTTGTTGGTATTATTTTGCAATGTGGTAAGTAGTAGTTTGCTGCTTTCAGTGCGGCTTTGTTGTATCTCTGTTTTATAAGTGGCTGTCCATTTTTTATCAACCACGCCGGCACCCGCCAGGTGAATGATGTAATCTGCTTTTTGCACGGCAGCAATATCAATTGTTTGCTTTTTTGTATCCCACAAGGCAAACTCAATTTCAGGCAGTGTATTTTTCTGTGCAGGCAATTGCCTTGTAAGTACAATCACTTTGTATCCTTTATCAATTAAATGGCTTGTTAAAGCTTTGCCTATCATTCCATTGCCACCTGTTATTAATACTGTCTGCATACTTTATTTTTTTGTATAAGTTACGCTAATCAATCAGCCTCCTGTACATTTATGAAAATTTCGTGCAATCTTTTTAACATAAAAAAAACACTGCTGGTAATTATGTAAAAACAAATAGCACCTCATCTTGTTTATACATTTATTAAAAAATTATAGCTTAATTTTAATGTATTAAAAACTGTCCGATATGAAAGGATTCATCATCAATTTATACTTCCTCTTACTTTTACCAGCTTTTTCTTTTGCACAGCAAATTGTTTATTCAGATGTGTTGAAAGAAAATAGCCGCGACATGGATTTTGAGATCATCGGTAAAATAAACGGTAATATACTGGTATTTAAAAATCAAACATCAAGGTATGCTGTATCAGTTTACCAGGGCGAAATGGACCTTAAAGAAAAAGTTGACCTCGACTTTATACCATCCAAAGCTTACAATGTAGATTTTGTTGTGTACCAGGATTTCTTTTATCTAATTTATCAATACCAAAAAAAAGGCGTTGTGTATTGCATGGCCGCTAAGCTTGATGGAAACGTAAAAAAAATGGGTGAGCCAATTATTTTAGATACTACACAGGTTAGTATTTTCGGCGATAACAAAATTTATAGCGTTATAAATAGTGAGGATAAGCAAAAAATAATGGTTTTTAAAATCCAGAAAAAAGATGCAAAATTTAATTTCGTTACGTTATTATATGATAAACAATTACAACTGCTGCATAAAACCCGACAATCAATTGATTACGATGACAGGAAGGATGTGTACAGCGATTTTTTTGTGGACAATGATGGGAACTTCATCTTTGCAAAATCCATCAAATCAAACAGGGATGATATTGGTAAGCTTGGGCTAGTTACAAAAGGGGCGCAGCAAGATACTTTTTCTGTAAAAAACTTTCCGCTAAATAAATTATATGTAGATGAAATAAAGCTAAAAGTAGATAATGTAAACAAGCGATACATCATCAACTCCTTTTATTACAACGACCGGCGCGGCAACATTACCGGCGTGTACTCAGCCGTGTGGGATGCAAAAGGCGATAGTAATTACATAACTACGTTTACACCGCTGGCTGATGATTTACGTGCAGAGGCCAAAGAAAAAGGCAACGCAAAATACGCCTTCAACGATTTTTTTATCCGCGATATTTTACTGAAAAATGATGGCGGCTACCTTATAGTAGCAGAAGATTATTCTACCCAAACCAGCGGCAACAATTCCTGGAACCGTTGGGATTACCTATACAATTCACCTTACAGCAACCCTTATTATTACAATTATTATAGCCCTTATGGTGGTGGGTATGGCCGTTATGGGTATTACAATAATAATTTTAATAACAATACCCGTTATTATTATTACAATATAATGGTATTAAGCATCAGCAATACGGGGCAAACAGAGTGGAGCAATATCATCCATAAAGAACAATCAAGCGACAATACAGATAACTTTTTATCCTACACAACTTTTAATACCGGTGCAGATATTCATTTTTTATTCAACAATGCAGATAAGCGTAACCAGTTATTAGTTGATAATGTAATTACTCCCGATGGTGCTTTAATACGAAACCCAAGCCTAAAAAGCAACGATAAGGGCTACGAATTTATGATCAGGTTCGCTAAGCAAACCGGTGCAAGGCAAATAATTGTGCCATGTTCATACAGGCAGCAAATATGTTTTGCTAAAATTGAGTTTTAAG
>JANXVN010000279.1 GCA_025351645.1 Ferruginibacter sp. | reverse complement strand
CATCCTGTACTGCGTAGGGCTGCCAGTTGGCCACCTTGCTATACTCGCCGCCATTTTGCTTCAGCATATCTTCCACTAAAAAAGGCACTATGCTTGTTAATTGTACGGCATCTTCTTCTTCGTTGGTAAAACCCGTTACTTTTTTGCCATCTACTAATGGTTGGCCAAGGGTATTTTTTGTGTACCGAAATACTGCGGGCGCATGGCATACCGCGGCTACAGGCTTATTGTTGCGGTAAAAAGATTCTATTAAATTTATAGAATCTTTATCAGAAGAAAGGTCCCACAATGGTCCATGACCGCCTGGGTAAAAAATGGCATCGTAATCGGTTTCCTTAACTACAGAAAGCATAATGGTGTGCGCAAGCTTTTGCTGTGTTTCTATATCTTTTTTAAAACGCTCAGTTGCCGGAGTGCTTGCCTCTGGCACATCGCTTTTAGGGTCAATAGGTGGTTGGCCTCCTTTTGGCGAGGCAATGGTTACCTCTACGCCATTGTCAAGTAATGTATAGTAAGGAGCCGCAAATTCCTCTATCCAAAAGCCTGTCTTTTTTCCTGTATCACCCAGCTTATCGTGGCTGGTTAGTACAAATAAAACTTTAGTCATTTTTTCTTTATTTTTAATAATAATTATTGATGCTGCATGTTAGTAACCAAAATAAATTTCGGTAGCGCCATACCCATAATCGGCGCTGTATTGGTTTACAAAAGATTTTACTATCTTTTTTGTTTTTAAGATATCATGTATTTCATTACGCAGCTTACCCGTGCCTACGCCATGTATAACAATAAGCGAAGGTTGGTGATGCGCAATGGCAAGGTCATAAAATTTTTCAAATTCTTTTAACTGGATCGTGAGTATTTCGAAGTTGCTGAGGTGCTTCCAGCTATCAGTCAGTTTTTCTATATGAAGGTCGACTACGGTACGGGCAGGCGCTAAATGCTCCCTAACTTTAGATGCATCATATACACGGTAACCAGCGTTGCCCAGCTTGCTTAGGTCAACTATTTCATCATCAAACTTTTCGGGATATTCAATAAAAAGCTCGTACGAAAACATAGGCTGGTTCTTGAGCTTTGTTTCTTCTATCTTTTTAAATAGCTGTTTTGCTTTTAACTTTAAAGATGTTTCATAATGGGTTGCTTTCTTTTTATCAGGGTTAGATAAAGAGAATTCCACATCAAAGCGGGGATTATCGCTAAGGTCTTCAAACTTTACATCGTGCAAGTAAAAATCCTGCAAGGGGTCGATGTTGTTTTTTAATTGAAAGTTGCTTTCGCCGTTAAAGAATAAGTTATAATTGAATATAAAAGCGGTATCGGTTTGGTTTACAAGATAAATTTTTAGCTTTTCTACCACATCATCATCAAAGATATCTTTATCAAAAACGGGCATAAAAGCAAGGAACATTCCATCGGCCGTTTTGGCTTTTACAACGGCTTTTTCTTTTTGCAGGTTATCAATATATACCTTCTTTTTTTCGACTATTTTTTTTTGGGAAAACATATTGAAGTAAGGAAAATCAATTTGGTCCATGTACGCTGGGAACCGAACTCCTTTTACTTCAATCATCACCATCTTCTCGTTCATTATCTCTACTACTTTGCCTTCTTCGTTGGTTAGCAGCACTATAATTTTATCGCCTGTTTCGTATTTCATTTACCCACCGTATTTAATAAATCAATACTGCAAAGTTAACTTAATTTGAGGCGGTAAAAAACAGAAATACTATCATCTGATGAAGAAAATGAGCAGCAATGCCCGTTAAGCTGGCACAGCAAATATTGGATGAGGCCATAAAATTAAGAAGCCAGCTTACTTTTTTTGTAGCCGTATAAAAAATAAATTACCAACCCTATTGCAAGCCAGCCAAGGAACCATGCCCAGTTATTTTTTGACATGCCGGTAAGCAAATACATACAAGTGATAAGCCCCATTAGCGGTATGAGCGAATATTTTTTTATAAAGGTGATGATGGATAATAAGATGGCAAACAACCAAAAAATAATGAGCGAAATATTAGGCAGGGCCGCATCCATAAAGGTTATTTTGCCAGTGGTATAATCTGCATTGGCGCTAAAATCAAAATTAAACATGTCCTTAAAATAATTGCTGGATAATCGATGTGCGAGAAATAAAGAGCCTAGCACGATCAAAGGAAAAATGTATTGCCCATTGATGAAAGGGATGTGAAATTTACCTGCTTGTTTTTCTTTTCTTGGAATGAGTAAGACGCCGCCGCATACTAGTACAAAAGCGAATAAAGTGGCAATGCTGGTAAAGTCGAGCACAAATGTTTTATCGGTAAATAAAATAGGTATGCCCACCACCAGCCCGGTGATTATAGTAGCAAATGAAGGGGTTTGGTATTTAGGATGTATTTTTTGAAATACCGGTGGCATCAACCCATCGCGGCTCATGCTCATCCATATCCTTGGCTGGCCCATTTGAAAAACGAGCAGCACGCTCGTCATCGCAATTACTGCAGCGATAGCTACAAAAAACTGCATCCACCCAACGTTTAAATTTTGTTTTTCAAAGATGAAGGCCAGCGGGTCACCAATGCCTTCAAACTTTCTATAGTTTACAGCGCCAGTTAAAACCAATGTTAGTAAAATATAAACGATGGTACAGATAACCAGTGATAATATCATGCCTCTTGGTAAATCCCGCTGTGGGTTCTTGCTTTCTTCTGCCAATACACTTACCGCATCAAACCCAATGTAGGCAAAGAATACGCCGCTTACCGCCGCCATTACGCCGCTAAAGCCATTGGGCATAAAAGCCTTTACGCCTTCGTTATTTTCGGGCACCCAGTTAAGTGTTAGCCCGTGCGAAAAAACTAAGTATCCACCCACCAATATTACCAGGCCTACTACAATCATTTTTAAGATGACCATTAAATTGCTAAAATTGCGGCTCTCTTTTATGCCCCGGTAAACAAGCATAGTAATTAATATATTGATGATGAAAGCAGGCAGATCGAAGATGATTTTTAAGCTGCCAACCATAGGGGCTTTATTAAATGCTTCCAGTACATCGGCAGTAGGGCGGCCATTAGCCATGGCATGTTTTACTTCCATATAACTAGTGCATAAATACTGAGGTATGTGGATGCCGATTTTTTCGAGGAAAGAAGTAAAATAATCGCTCCAGCTATATGCTACATAAATATTGCCAATTGAATATTCCATAATCAACGCCCAGCCAATGATCCAGGCAAACAATTCGCCGAAGGAGGCGTACGCATATGTGTAGGCACTACCGGCTACGGGTATACGACTTGCAAACTCAGAATAACAAAATGCGGTAAATGCACAGGCAATAGCTGTAATTACAAATAAAATAACAACCCCAGGCCCGCCATGAAAAACAGCTCCGCCCAAACTGCTGAAGCTACCAGCACCTAAGATGGCCGCTATACCAAAAAAAGTAAGGTCCTTCATTGAAAGCACCCGCTTTAACCCGCCACCACCGTGAGTATTGTCGCTGCCCTCAGCTAAAATACGCTCAATCTTCTTAGTTCTGAATAACGACTTAGACATGTTACTTTTTATTTTGGTGGTAATGATCTCCAAAATAATTAATAAAATTGAAGTATGGTGTTTTTTTGTTTGTTGGCTACAAGTTTTGCACGGCACAAACTTTGTGTAAGCGATGTGTATTGGCTAAAGGTAGATTACTTCCCTTTATTTATTAGGCTTTTTAATACCAAGTTCGGTATCTGCTACATCGGTCATTCGCATTTTACCATCATCTGCCTGCATTTTTAAACCGTGAGCGTTTGTCACATTTTCATTTCCTTCCTCTTTGAGACACTGTTTTAAGTATTCGCCAATAGGCAACAAAATCTATCCTTTCTGTAAGTATGGCAATCACATCATCGATAGAGATATACTATTTTTCGAGCTCGGCATCCCAAATTGTCCTTACTTTTTGTCTTCAAATAGTTGTATATCATTTTGCTGTTTCATGGGTACGTTTTTTTGGATGTAGATAGAAAAAACGAAATTCCCAATTTCAATCTGTTTAATTGTCCCGCTGTATCAAAAACTCCGCAAGCTTCATCAGTGCTTGCTTACGGACAGATACTACCGCCGTATCTTCCAAATGCTGCAAAGCGGCCTGCAGGTATTTATCCTTCAATTCTTTAGCCCAATCATCTACCTTACAATCTTTAAATATCTGTGTTACTTTTTCTATCTTATCAACTGCATCATTTTCTATTAAGCCTTTCAACAAGTTTAATTGTTCGGCATTAGCAGTTTCCATAGCATGGATAAGCAAAAAGGTTTTCTTGTTAGACAATATGTCGCCTCCTACTCTTTTACCAAACTTATCAGGGTCGCCAAAAACATCTAAATAATCATCCTGTACCTGAAACGCAATGCCCAGGTTCTTACCAAATTCATACAAATGGTTTTGGCTGTTTGGCGTGGCGCCACCAAGGATGGCACCCAACTTAAGGCTCGCTGCCAACAATACGGAAGTTTTTAAAGTTATCATGCCTACATATTCTTCCAGCCCTACGGTTTCTCTTTTTTCAAAGTCCATATCCAATTGCTGGCCTTCGCACACGCCACTGGCTGTTTCATTAAACAAGTGCAGCACTTTTTGCAGGTTGTTGATGTGTATTTTATTTAGGTATTCATACGCTTTTACAAACATTACATCACCAGCCAGCAATGCGGTTGAGTCGCCATATTTTTGGTGCACTGTTTCCATGCCACGGCGCATGGGCGCTTTGTCCATAATATCATCGTGTATCAAACTAAAATTATGAAACAATTCAATGGCAGTAGCTGCATGGTAGGCATCAGGGATAATTTCGCCAAACAATTCGTTGCCCATCAACACACAAACAGGCCGGATCCTTTTACCGCCCAACTGTAAAATGTATTGCGCAGGGCCGTACAGTGTGGCAGTATGTTCAGGAAAATGCCGGGTATTAAAGTTGTCTTCAAAAATTTTAGATAGTTCTATAAAAGAGTGCATAAGTAACCTGCTATGTTGCAAAAATTGCTGAACCTTTTATAGCTCAGCAATTTGCGTTGATAATTATTTTTTCTTCCTTGTAACAACTTTAGACTTAGCAATGTTCAGTTCTGGCAGCCCTTCTTCCTGCACCCAATGAAAATCTAACTGGCGCTTTTCTAAATTAGCAGCTACCACTTTTATCTTCACTGCATCGCCCATACGAAACTTTTTGCCGGTACGCATTCCTACCAGCGCATAGTCTGCATCGTCTAGCTTGAATTCATCGAATTCACTTAAATCCCTAACTGTAACCATGCCTTCGCATTTATGCAGCACAGTCTCTACAAAAAAACCGAAACTCGCTACGCCACTTATTATGCCGTCAAATTCTTCGCCCAGGTAGTTTTGCATAAACTCAACCTGTTTGTATTTATTGCCTGCACGTTCTGCTTCCATTGCCTTGCGTTCTTTATCACTGCAATGCTTGCATTTTTCATCCATTTTTTTATCAGGCTTAACATTCTTATCCAAACATTCCTGCAAAATACGGTGTACCAATACATCTGGGTAACGACGGATGGGGGAAGTAAAATGGCAATAATGCTCAAAGCCTAATCCGTAATGGCCAATATTTTTAGAGGTATAAATAGCCTTTGCCATTGTACGGATGCCTAATTGTTCCAACACATGCTGCTCAGGTTTTCCGCTAACATCTTTCAACAAATTATTAAAAGATTTTGCGACTGCGGCGGCATCCTGCGTATCGAAAGTATAACCAAATTTTTTCGCAAATGCTGCAAATGGCTTTAATTTTTCCTCATCCGGCGTATCGTGTATCCGATAAGGAAAAGGCACTGGTTCCTGGTTGATCTTTATTTTAGAAACATACTCGGCAACGGTCTTGTTGGCGAGCAGCATAAATTCTTCAATCAGCTTGTGCGCATCTTTACTTTCTTTAACTACTATGCCAATTGGCTTGCCATTTTCATCTAGGGTAAAACGTACTTCCTGCGAAGAGAAGTTGATAGCGCCTTCATCAAACCTTACTTTGCGGAATTGTTTTGCAAGGTCGTTTAATAATAAGATGGCTTTATAATGAGTGCCATCCTGAGTTTCAATAATTGTCTGTACATCTTCATAACTAAAACGATGGTCGCTGTGGATGATGGTACGCCCAATCCATTTATGTTTTATTTCGCCCCGGTTGGTAATTTGAAAAACCACCGAGAAAGTATATTTATCTTCATTGGGGCGAAGCGAGCACAATTCGTTGCTGATCCTTTCTGGCAGCATTGGGTTTACCCTATCTGGCAAATACACGCTGGTGGCTCTTTCGTAAGCGCTTTTATCTAAAATGCTGTCTGGTTTTACAAAATGGCTTACATCTGCAATGTGAACACCAATTTCATAATTGCCATTATCGAGGTTCCTTATAGAAATGGCATCATCAAAATCTTTCGCATCTACCGGATCAATTGTAAAGGTTAGGATATCACGGAAATCTTTCCGTTTTTTCATCTCTTCACGGGTAATCACTTCAGAAAGTTTCATGGCTTCATCCAGCACCTCTTTCTCAAAAACTAACGGAAAGCCAGCCTCTATCAATATCTCCTTCATGGCCATATCGTTCACGTCTTCTGCTTTTAGTACGCTTACCACTTCGCCTTCAGGTTTTTTATCAGCTTTATCCCACTTTAACATTTTTGCTACTACCCTATCACCATCAATAGCGCCGTTTAATTTTTCTACCGGAATATAAAAATCAGGCATAGGCTTTTCTGTAGCCGACTTAAAAAAAGCAATGTTTTTGTTGATGCCGATGTTGCCAATAAAAGTACTTTGGTTACGCACCGCCACATCGGTTATCCGCCCTTCGGTACGCCTTCCACGCCCGCTGTCATTGCTTATCTGCACTTTTACCGTGTCGCCATGAAAGGCCCGGCCAAAATCATTAGGGCGCACTACGATATCTTTTTCCATCCCTTCTACAATTACATAGCCCATGCCGCTCCGCGAAATATCCAGCTTGCCTTTTACCGTTTGTGAAGATTTTTTTGTTGTTGCTTTTTCTTTGTTCATATATATATTGGTGTCATCATTTACTACATAATCCTGCAGAAAATGTTTTCAATTAAGATTGTTGCGGTAGTCATTTGTTGTAAATTATTATTGTACCGGTTTTTATAGGAATAGGCCTTACACTTTTGTACTAAATACCATCTGGGTTTTATTGTAGTGTAGAATGGATGGTACCAACCCTGCATTTACTTTTATAACGTAGTATCCGGCGCACAATTAGGCTAAATCTATAGTAATTGCTGTAAAGGTATGCAAACTATTTTATAGGAAACCTATGCTCCGGGTTATAGTGTTGGTAAAGGTTAAAATGCCTACAATTAATATTTCTGTAACTTTATTTTAAATTGGATAACATGGATAATTACGATACTGTTACCGGAACGCTAAACACATTAAAAGCCAAGGGCTATACAATGGATTTTAATCTTGCATTCGACAAGATTATATGCCAGCAGAATAACTTTTGCCTAAACCCAGACGAATTTGAAATTATGGAAACTTATCGTTTTGAAGGTGCTACTGACCCTGGCGATGAAGATGTAGTTTATGCAGTTGCGGCAAAAGATGGCACTATTAAAGGCGTTATCACCAGTGCTTATGGCATGTATGCAGATACGGTTAGCAGTGAAATGATCAAAAAATTGTCGGTACATCCGGCATAGGCAAATAGCACTTACAAAATGCAGCCCTTTAGAATGTTGCTTTAAAATATTTACATAGAGAAAAATACCCTTTCGGCCTCAAAATTTATGTAGGGGTACAAGTTGCTTAACTCATTAACCCTTTCTAAATTTAGCTGCAAAAATTTTTTGTGCTGCGCAGATGCTGGGTTGAAAGGCTTGTGGCTTTTTGCAGCGTTGATTACATTAATTTCCTTCATTAACTTTTGTGTTGGCTCGTTGATACAGGCCGGCACAAATTTTTCCCAAACGTAATTGGTAGCGGCATAATTCGGGTGCACCATATCTTCCGCATAAAAACGATAATCCCTTAAATCGTCCATTACCAATTCATACGCAGGAAAATAAAAAGCATTTTCCATTTCCTCTACTAATTGATGCACAGCTTGTATCAGCGTAGCTTTGCTGCGATTGTTCTCTACAAACCCATCCCTTAAATGCCTTACCGGGCTAATGGTAAAAATTATTTTAATTGTCGGGTTAAAGCTTATTAATTCATTCATCATCTCTTTCAAGGCAACAAGAATTTCCTGCAGGGACAATAATTTTTTATTGAATTTATCTGTGGGCACTTTATGGCAATTGGCAACTATATCGCCATCTTTCCCCACGCTATTTTCGTTAGCTATGCCTTCCGCAAAATGAAGCGCATAAGCAAAGGCAGAACCCAACGTAATCATCACCCAATCAGCATCTTTTAAAAATGTATTTGCCCGTTGCTGCGATTGATTGATAGCCAATAAACATTGCTCTTTATCAGGATAAGAAAAACGGCTATGATGCTCCCAGCTATTCCAGGTTTCGTTTTGATAAAATAGATCTGCAGCCGTGTATTGTTTGTTATTGATGTAACATGAAATGGCTTTTGTAATGCTGATAGGATTAAATAAAATACCGTTTGGATTTTGAAGTACGGAAAATTTATGCTGCATTAATTTGCTGCCCATATTTTCTGTAAAGCAACTACCTATCAACAACAATTTTTGCTGATGGTTAATTTTTGTGGCAAATGGCTTAGGTGTAAATGCTAAATGAAAGTCCATATTTTTTATTGCTGAGGTACGAAATTAGGGGTGTTTTTTGATGTGGCTTACAAGAAAAGCCCTGTAAAGAGTATAATTTTATTAAATTAAAAATTTAATAAAATTATGTTATATAAATATTCAAGCATGACTACAATTAATGAAACGTTAGATAAAATAATGCAACTAGATATTCCATCAAGGGAAATGTTGATGTAGATAGTGCAAAAGCGGCAAATTGAAGAAAGGCGTAAAGAGATTGCCCGCAATGGCAAACAATCCAAGGCTGAATATAAAGCAGGAAAAATCTCACCAACGTATGCAGCAAATTTTGTCAGCCTGCTAAATAACTTATAAATATGAGTAAACGTAAACTCGTGTTATCTAAGCCATTTATTAAATCTTATAAAAAATTTATAGCTAAAAAGCCCGCCTTAAAAGCGGTTATTGAAAAAGCACTATTTTAATTAGAAGAAGATGCTTTTGCTTTGGTTTGAGAACACACAAATTGAGTGGCAACTTATTTGGTTACCTGAAATGTTCTTGTGGTTACGATTGTAGGATTATTTTTTCAATAGAAAAGGACCTGACTAAAAAAACAGAAAATATTCTTTTAGTTGATATTGGTACGCATGATGAAGCCTACTAACTTTCGCTAACTTTATCAAGTGTTCAAATCACTTTGTGTAATTCCCTTGGGAGAACGGCCCATAGAAAAGACATCAAATTTTTCGCTCATAAAATTTTCCAATGTCATATCAAATAAAAGCATCCCAAAAATTTCAAATGCCTTACTTAGCTTGAGATGATTTGCAGAAGTTTTATTAACCCAAATATCAAGGTCCTGGGTTGTACGATAGTATCCGTGAAGTAGTACTGCGTAGCCCCCAACAACTACATATTCAGTCTTAGAAAGATTAAGCGCAAAAATAAAATCATTAAAATCAGATTCGAATATATTGTGCATCGCTTCGCTTATGTGCAGATAAAATTGTTTTGTCGAGTTTTAAAGAATCTCCTTCTTTGAAACCAAAAATTGTACAGGTTAAATGAAAAGACATTTTAATCCTGTCAGCTAAAGGAACATTCTTACCAAATACATTTGCTTTATCAGCCTCTTCAAAAGATGGCGCCTTACAAACGGACTTATCCATCTTAAAATTTCCCATACTTAAAAATAATAAAATTCATTGAATACTGATACTTCGCTTTTTATATAGTAGCAAGCCCTACAAATCTACATTTGCTCATTAGCAAATCAATATTTTATCACTTATGTATCTCACTAGTATAATGAAACTCAACATCCGGGTTGTTCTGTATTTCTGTATTCAAGAACCATTCGCTTTGTGCCAGGTAAACCAGGTGCCCATCCTTATCTTCCGCAATATTGCCTTGTTTGAATTTGATAAAATCCTGCAGCTTTTTAGGGTCTTTACTGGTGAGCCAGCAGGCTTTAAAAAATGGAAGGCTATTCATTTGTACCGAAGCACCATACTCTTGCAACAACCTGTATTGGATAACTTCAAACTGCAGCTCGCCTACGCAGCCAATAATTTTTTTATTGCCACCAAACTGCGTAAACAATTGAGCTACTCCTTCATCAGTTAATTGCAACAGCCCTTTCTCTAATTGTTTGGTTTTTAATGGGTCTTTATTTACTACTTCCTTAAATATTTCAGGAGAAAAAGATGGTATGCCGGTGAAGTAAAACTTTTCGCCTTCGGTCAAAGTATCGCCAATCTTAAAATTACCTGTATCAAACAATCCCACCACATCTCCAGGAAAAGCTTCTTCAATTATATCTTTTTGGCGTGCTAAAAAACTATAAGGGTTGTTGAAACGAAAATCCCTTTGCAGCCGTACGTGGCTGTAATATTTGCTGCGTTCAAACTTGCCGCTGCATACCCGTAAAAAGGCAATCCTATCGCGGTGCTTCGGGTCTAGGTTGGCGTGTATCTTAAAAATAAATCCGCTGAATTTGTCTTCTTCCGGCAACACGTCCCGCACTGTAGTGTGGCGTGGGCGTGGCGTTGGGGCTATACGTACAAAAGTATCCAGCATTTCTTTTACGCCGAAATTGTTTACGGCACTGCCAAAAAATACGGGTGCTGTTTTTCCGCTCAGGTAGTCTGCATTGTTCAGTTCGCCGTATACACCATCAATTAATTCCACATCTTCACGCAACGTATCGGCATCTCTGCTTCCAATTCTTTCATCTAATATTTTATCGTTCAGGTCGTGTATTTCAATTACATCTTCATCGTTTGCTTTGGTGCCGGCAGCAAATAAAACAAGGCTTTTTTTGTGCAGGTCGTACACGCCTTTAAAATCTTTGCCGCTGTTAATGGGCACTGTCATGGGGTGCAACTGTATCTTCAGTTCGTTCTCAATTTCTTCCATTAAATCAAAACGGTTTTTGCCATCCCTATCCATTTTATTGATGAACACAATTACCGGCGTGTTGCGCATGGCTATTACTTCCATCAAACGCCTTGTCTGGGCTTCAACGCCGTTTACGCTATCAATCACTAATACCACGCTATCTACAGCAGTCAGCGTACGGTAGGTATCTTCCGCAAAGTCTTTATGGCCGGGTGTATCCAGCAGGTTTATTAAATGGCCATCGTACTCAAAAGTCATCACACTGGTGGCAACGCTAATGCCACGCTGGCGTTCTATTTCCATAAAATCACTCGTAGCATGCTTTTTTATCTTATTGCTTTTTACAGCGCCCGCTACTTGTATGGCGCCACCAAATAACAGGAATTTTTCTGTTAAAGTAGTTTTACCAGCATCGGGATGGGAAATGATGGCAAATGTCTTTCGCTTATTTATTTCGTTGATATACTTCATTTGTGTGCTTGGGGCGATATTGATACCACCATAATTTGAGGCGCAAAGGTAAATAACAGTTATGAGTTATGAGATATGAGTTATGAGTTTTTTCAATGCCCGTTCGGCTTTGCGTTGTTTGCCGGTTATAAGGCAATAATAAATTATTGCCCGAACCAGGAAGCTACGGGCAGCATTGTTGTGTCACTCCCCTCTACTTCATATTTCCATGGAATCTTTGCCCACCTGCCTTTGGGGCGCTTTTAGGCTGTAGCAGTATGCTGCAATTGAAGCCCGCGCTATTTCGAGGGGCGTTGCCCCTCGCTGGAATATAACGCCCTTTCAGGGCTGCTTGTTTAAGCACAAATCATAGCCACAAAAAAGCCCTGAAAGGGCAAAATACTTTAGCATAGGGCGAAGCCCTTTGGAAATAAGGATACCGCTAAACCAAAAACAGTAGCAAATTGAGGAAGAGATGAACAAAGCTATTTTTGTACAAGGGAGTGACACAACGATGATCACCAAAGCTGCTGTATTAGCCGGGACAAAAACTAAGGTTTTTGTCCCGGCAAGCAGGCTGTTGCTTACTTAATTATTTTTCGTACACAAGGTATTGCCATGGTTGTAAGTCAAATTCTTTCTGGCTGGTAAAGTATGCCTCCACATTATGAAAAACGTCTTTAAACTTGCCGGTAAGATGGTCGTCGTTAATGGTGCAACGCACAAATTGTTTGCTCATATTCAGCAGCACCAGCACTTCCCGGGCGCCGTTTTTTCGCAGGTAAGCAAGTACATTATTTGGGGTGGTGTTTGATAAATCTATAGTTGTTGCGGCGGCATCTGCAGTGCGTAAAGCAGGGTTATTTTTGTGCAGCCCCAACAAGGTTTTATAAAAATCGTGCAGCTCATATTTACCATTCCAGGCTATGGGATCGTGTTCAAAAAATTCCAGTCGTTTGTGGTTAGGCATTTCTTGCCCGCTGTAAATTAATGGTATGCCGTTGCGGGTAAAACTGAATACAGCCAAGGCTTTTGCGGCATCGCCATACTTTTCGTACTCAGTGCCGTTCCATGTATTTTCATCGTGGTTACTGGTAAACCATAACGGTATCGCATTGTGGTTATCGCCTACGGTATCGTACTGGTGCATTACGGTATCTATAATGTGGATGTCCTGGCTATTTTTATAAAAATCTTCGGTTTTGTGCATCCATGCCCAGGTGTAGCAGGCATCGAAAGCCTGGTAATATAAAGGATGTTCCAGCGGGTCGTTTTCGGCCAGCCAAAAAAGCGTTTTTGTTTTTTCCAATTCGGTACGTGCTTGCAGCCAAAAATCGAGGTTTACCCAAAAGGCAAGGTCGCAGCGGTAGCCATCTATATCGCATTCTTTTACCCAAAACTCCATGGCTTCAATCATGGCTTTCCTCATGTCGGGGTTGGTATAATCCAGCTCAATAATATCGTCCATGCCGCTGGCAATCTTAAAGTCGCCGTTGGTGCCTTTTTGGTAATATTCAAGATGCGTTTTTGTCCAGGAATGGTCCCAGCCGGTGTGGTTGGCCACCCAATCTATAATCACTTTAAAACCCATGCTGTGCGCTTGTTTTACCAACGCTTTAAAATCGCCGAGCGTACCAAATTCAGGGTTGATGGAGGTGTAATCGCTGCAGGCATAAGGGCTGCCCAGGCTACCTTTTTTATTTTTTTGCGCCACGGGCGTAATGGGCATCAACCATAAGGTGGATACGCCCATTTCCTTAAGCCGCGGCAACTCTTTGGCAAAAGCGTTAAAAGTACCTTCGGGCGTGTATTGGCGCACGTTTACTTCGTACACATCGGTGTTGTTTATCCAGTCTGCTTTTTTAAAGGCCATTACAGTTTTATTTTTAGTTTTGGTTGGTGAGATATGATGATTGCAAGCCATTAAGGATATGCCTGTAATTAAAAAATGCAACAGTTTTTTCATGCAAGGAATTTATTCTTTTCAAAAGTAAGGATTATACTAATTGATAATTGAAAGATGTATAATTAATAGTGGTTGCCCATTACTATTATTGAAGATATTTTTTCCTCAACTCTCCCACACCCTACTTTAAAAAATCACGTTGTACCTTTACAGCAATGAAACAATTTAATGTGCCTTTTATATACCGCAGCCCATTGATTGCGGCGGTAAAAAATAAACGCAAGCAGCAGGATAAGATGAAGAAAGACTTTACCCCTGCCCTGCTGGATTTTGGTGCCGTGCAAATTTACCTGGCAAGGCATTTTGGGTTTTGCTATGGCGTGGAAAATGCGATAGACATTGCCTTTAGGACCATTGATGAAAACCCCGGCAAACGCATTTTTTTATTAAGCGAAATGATACATAACCCGCAGGTTAATGCCGACCTGCAGCAACGGGGCGTACAATTTTTACAGGATACCCACGGCAAACAAATAATCCCTTTTGACGAATTGAACAAAGACGATGTGGTAATCATCCCTGCATTTGGCACAACGCTGGCCATTGAGGCTACCTTAAATAATATTGGCATACCTACCGCAACATATAATACCACCTGCCCTTTTGTAGAAAAAGTATGGAACCGCAGCCAGCAAATAGCCACTAAAAATTACAGCGTGGTAGTGCACGGCAAACCTACGCACGAAGAAACCCGGGCAACGTTTTCGCACGCTGCCAGCAATACGCCAACCGTTGTAGTAAAAGATATGCAGGAAGCTATGGCTTTAAGCAAATACATTACAGGCGAAAAACAATCTACTGATTTTTATAGTGAATTTCAAGGCCGCTACTCTGATGGGTTTGATGTGGAAAAAGACATGCAGCGGATTGGGGTAGTAAACCAAACCACTATGCTGGCAAGCGATACACAAGCCATATCCGACTATTTAAAAGCAGTGATGATGGCAAAATTTAACTTAAATGAAGATACCATTGAAACGCATTTTGCAGATACACGGGATACGCTTTGTTATGCCACTAATGATAACCAGTCGGCAGTGTATGGCTTGTTGCAAACGCCGGCAGACCTTGCCATTGTTGTTGGCGGTTACAACAGCAGCAACACTTTGCATTTAGTTGAATTATGCGAAGAAAAGCTGCCCACTTATTTCATCAGTTCCGAAGAGGCTATTGTTTCGCCTGATGAAATTGTGCATTATAATTTTCATACAAAACAAAAAAATTCCAGCACCAGCTTTTTACCCGCAAAGCAGCCGGTAAAAATTTTGCTAACATCCGGCGCCAGTTGTCCGGATGCAGTGGTAGAAGGAGTTATAGCTAAAATAGTATCCTTTTTTAACGTACAGCAAACCATGGAAAGTATAATAGGGCAGTTTAAATAAAGGATGAAGATTTTGCCGCAGATTCGCAGATGGAACAATAAATAATCTGCGAATCTGCGGCAAAATAAAGTAATGCTTATATTCACCTTTCCTCTATGTAAAGGATGATTTCAATTATTTTTTATGTCGCTAACATTATCGCTTCCCTTAAATAGGGTGTACCGCATTGCAGTAAGCGTATTCTTTTTTATTGCAGGCTTTGTATTTGCTTCCTGGGCAAGCCGCATACCCGATATTAAAAATGCGTTGCATTTAAGTGATGCTGGCTTGGGCAGTGTATTGCTGGCATTGCCTGCAGGCTTACTTACTGGCTTGCCACTGGCTGGCTTTTTAGTATCAAAATATGGCAGTAAAGTTATTATGATTGTTGCGGCTATGTTGTACCCCGGCGTATTGTTGTTCCTAGGGCTGGCAGCCTCGCCCTTACAATTAATTATCGCTTTATTTATGTTTGGTTTTTGCGGCAATCTTTTCAATATTTCAATCAACACACAAGGTGTTGGTGTTGAGGCAATGTACGGCCGGTCCATTATGGCTTCTTTCCATGGGTTATGGAGTTTGGCTGGGTTTACCGGCGCAGCATTCAGTACAGTGATGATTGCCTTTAAGCTTACGCCATTTTTGCATTTCTGCATCATTTTTATAGCCGCTATATTCCTTATAGTTTCATCTTATAAACATGCCTTGCCGCAAGATACCGGCAACAACCAGCAACCACTTTTTGCAAAGCCGGATAGCGCTATCCTTAAGCTTGGGCTAATAGCTTTTGGTTCGCTGGTTTGCGAAGGTACCATGTTCGATTGGAGTGGCGTGTACTTCCAAAAAGTGTTGCAGGTACCTGCTTCGTTACGCACCGTTGGGTATATAGCTTTTATGAGTTCCATGGCTGGCGGCCGCTTTGTGGCTGACTGGCTGGTAACCAAATTCGGCGTAAAAACAATGCTGCAGTTAAGCGGCATTATCATCTCTATCGGTTTACTGACAGCAGTTATTTTTCCGTTTATCGTGCCTGCAACTATTGGGTTTTTATTAGTCGGCTTTGGTGTATCATCTGTAGTGCCCATTACTTACGGGCTTGCCGGTAAATCTACCACCATGTCGCCAGGCATAGCACTGTCGGCACTTTCAACCATTGGCTTTTTAGGCTTTTTGCTTGGGCCACCATTGATTGGCTTTATCGCACAGGCAGCGGGGCTACGCTGGTCATTTACGGTAATTGCATTTATTGGGCTTAGTACAACTGTGCTTGCAACTAAAGTAAAAATGGGGTAAGTTGCTAGCTTATTAAAGCAGCTTAAATTTGCAACACGTTCCAAAATAATTTTCTTTTTTATTTAAGAAGCTGCTTTTTTTGAACGGGCTAATACAGCAGCTATGGGCGTCATCGTTGTGTCACTCCCTTGTACAAAAATAGCTTTGTTCCTCACCTCCTCAATTTGCTACCAACTTTAATTAATTGTGGTACCAGCTAATTTAATACTTCCTAATAAAATGAAAAAAAGCTAAAAAAAAGCTATTACTACAATCAATCGGTACCATCTTTCTACTACCTGTTTTAATTTTAACTTATTAATAGGATAGCCTTAACAATCCAATAAAATAACTGTAAAAATATGGCAGTAGTTTTGCAATATTCTAATTAAAATTAAAAGATAAGATTATGAAAAAAATTATGGCAATTGTTTTGTTTTGTGCAAGTACTACTGCGTTTGCACAAAATTTTGAGCTCGGTTTAAAAGGCGGAGTTAACGTGAGTAATTTTACAGGCGGCAACTTCCAGGATGCTAAAGCAAAATCATTGGTAGGCTTTCACGCCGGTGCGTTTGTAAGCTTTTTCTTGGGCAATAATTTTGCTATACAGCCAGAAGTGCTATTTTCTTCTCAGGGCGCAAAACTTGAGAGCGCAACAAATAAAAGCAACCTAGAAGTGTCTTACATCAATGTGCCGATATTAGCAAAATATAGGTTCGACAATGGTTTCTACATTGAAGCAGGCCCACAAATTGGATTTAGGGCAAAAGATTTATCAAGCGGATCAGGTACTGTTGAAGAACATGCTAAGAAGACAGACCTTTCACTAGCAGCCGGTCTTGGATTCCACAGCAAAATGGGTTTAGGTATTGGAGCAAGGTACACTGCAGGTTTATCTAAAGTAGGTGATTTTGATGCATCTGCTGGCATTGACCCAAACTTTAAAAATGGTGTTTTGCAATTCAGCCTTTTTTATACCCTATTTAATGGCCACAGGAAATAATCTCGATTTTAACTATAAAAATTTACAAGTAAAGGCTGCCTTACCTAAGGTAGCCTTTACTTGTACTTCTATCGATATACAGCCCTTTTACTTTAACTATTTACACTATTAGGTAATAAGTGCAATTGAAAATTATTATTGGTTTAGCAACGTAGCGTCTCCTTTTGGAACATTTCTTTCTTTGTTGGCCCATACCTTTCCATCCATACCAACCCTATCCCCCTCCTGCAATTGTATGGTACTACCATCCTTGCTTTTTATCGTACCATCGGCTATTATAGTTGCCCCACCTGGCAGTACCATATCGTTATCTAACAATTTAATTGTACCATTTTTAACTACCATTAATTTACCATTTTGCATAACCACATATTCTACAGGCGCTTGTGTAACAGCACTAGCTGAAGATTTTATGGTTGCCAAAGTGGAATCTTGTGCGGTGGCAACCGTGGTGCAAAACCCTGCGATAAATAATAAAAGGAGATTTTTTTTCATTGTTTTTTATTTAGCGTGTAAGATTAATATTTATCATAGCGCTAAATACCTGCCATAAACTAAGGTATATTCAAAAAATCAAAAATTGTTGTGGAAATTATTTCCAATAGTAAAATAATGTAGCAAAATTGAACAGTGCACCCTATCGTAAAAGTGGCAATTATATAAAAAGGTGAATTTTAATAGTTATTTAAGTCCTTAACTAACAATTTTCTTCCTTGCATTCTTCTTCTACCGTTTCAGTTTCCAGGGTGGCGTGATGGATGTTGAGGTGTTCAAAATCGTGCTTTAATTTATCTTTTATTTTACGAGTTTCTTGTAAAGTAATTTGCCCGTTTAAAACAATATGTGCGGTTAAGGCATTTCTTGTGGTACTAATTGCCCATATATGTAAATGATGTAAATCAAGGACGCCCTTTGTGTTCATAGCGGCTTCTTTAATTTTATTGATGTCAACATTATCAGGCACACCATCTAACGAAAGCTTTAGGCTATCTTTTAATAATTTCCATGTACTTGTTATAATTACAAGGCAAATAATAATACTTAACAGGGGATCTATCCAGTATAGTTTGGTAAAGTAAATTATAATGCCGCCAACTACTAGCCCAAGCGATACCAATGCATCAGACATCAAATGTAAG
This sequence comes from Ferruginibacter sp., assembly GCA_025351645.1. Taxonomy (GTDB): domain Bacteria; phylum Bacteroidota; class Bacteroidia; order Chitinophagales; family Chitinophagaceae; genus Ferruginibacter. Next base: position 20,272 of record JANXVN010000279.1, on the reverse strand, counting down.
AAAGCACTTTTAACATTAATGTCACTGTCTTTATCTTTAAAAAACATAAAGGCAGAAACTCCATTTATTACAATACCTATAGCAGCAATAATGGCCACCGTTCTGCCTGGTACCGGCTGTGGGTATTTAAAACGTATTACCGCTTCGTAAGCAATGGCCCCAATAGAAATCAGCAACACTACAGCATTAAATAAAGAAACCAATATAGATGCTTTGCGGTAGCCATAAGTATAGGTCTCGGTAGATTTACTTTTAGTTAATTTAAATGCCAGCATAGCCAAAGCAAGCCCGGCCACATCTAAAAAATTATGGCCTGCATCAGAAAGCAGCGATAGCGAATTGATGTTAAGGCCTATAATTACTTGTATTAAAACATAAGCAAGGTTTAATACAATACCTATTATAAAAGCTTTATTAAGGCTTTTAATTTCGGGTACATGGTGATGATGCCCTGCATGGCTATGGTCATGATCGTGTGCCATTTTATTATCGTTTTAATTGTTTTATGCTGATTACTTTTCTTTACCAAATAATATTTTCTGGTACGTGTATTTAAATTTGTGTTACTCTTTTATAAAACCCCAGTTGTCCCTTAATGCAACCAACTTTTCCCCTTCAAGCTTGGGCGCACTGTAGTGGCCTGCATTATTTTTTTGCCTATAAGCTTCGTACAATGAAACAGCACAGGCAACTGATATGTTCAACGACTTAATAATGCCAACCTGGGGAATGATAAAATTACCATCTGCCATGGCAATTATTTCTTCGCTTACCCCGCTATGCTCATTGCCAAAAATTAATGCTACTGGCTCCGTTAAATCAAGCTCATGCAAGCTTACTGCATCGGTACTTAAATGAGTGGTAAATATTTTTTTATAATGCTTGCGCAATTCACTAAAACATTCCTGCGCATCTGTAAACTGATGTATGGTAAGCCATTTGGCTGCGCTGGATGAACTTTTGCTGCTCCATTTACGGTGAGGGGGAATTTTATTGTTCAGGATATAAATGTCTTGTATGCCAACTGCATCACAGGTGCGCATCACTGCGGAAATATTGTGTGGGTCAAATACATTTTCTAAAACTACAGTTAAATCAGGCTGCCGCTTTATTAAAACATTGTTCAACCTTTCAAAACGTTCTGGGGTCATGGTATTTATTGAATGAAAATAAGTCTCAAAACTACACAATATCAAAGTAATAGGGTACTCAATATCCATCCATAAAATTAATAGCCTGTTAACCAAATCATTCTTTACTTTTAAACCTAAATTTTATGGTGATGAAAAAAGCAATTTTTATTATAACCGCTTGCATTTGCATGTATGCTTGCAAAACACAATCCGCTAAAAATGTACCACCTGATATTTTAACCAGCGATATTGATAGTAGCATAAAACCAGGCGATGATTTTTTTATGTATGCCAATGGAGGCTGGATAAAACATACACCCATACCTGAGGCGGAAAGTGGCTGGGGCATTGGAAACCTTGTAATGGAAGAAAATTATACCCGCCTAAAAAAGATAAACGAAGATGCCATTGCCGCAAAAGGCGCTGATGGAACCATAACACAAAAAATTGGAGATTTTTGGCAAAGCGCTATGGACACCGTTTCTATCAATAAAGCGGGGCTATCGCCTCTGCAAAATAGCATGGACATGATAAGCAGTATAACAACTACCAACGATTTGCTGGTAGTTGGGGCGGCATTTCAAACAAAAGGGATCAGCTGCTTTTTTAATAAGTATGTAGCGCAAGATGATAAAAATAGTGAAGCCATGGCATTTAAGCTTGACCAGGGCGGGCTGGGCATGCCAAACCGAGACTACTATTTTAATACCGATGCAAGAACAACTGCCGTGAGGGACGCCTACAAAGTATACCTGCTAAAAACTTTTAAGCAACTAGGCGGTGATGATGCAACAGTTGCAAAAAATGCAAATGCTGTATTTATACTTGAAATAAAATTGGCAAAAGCAAGTAGGAAACTTGCAGACCTTAGAGACCCATATAAAAACTATAACAAGATGGCTGTTGAAGGGCTATCTAAACTTTCACCAAATATTGATTGGCCTCTATTTATAAAAAATGTAGGTGCCACAAAGCTTGATACGGTAATAGTTGGCCAGCCAGAATTTTATGCCACACTGGATAATGAACTAAAAGCAACACCAATCGATGATTGGAAAAATTATTTAAGGTTTAGGCTGGTAGCAAGTTCTGCCGCTTACCTTGATAGCACTACTTATAATAACAACTTTAATTACCAAAAAAGCCTCACCGGCGCAACTCAACAAAGGCCTCGCTGGAAGCGGGTTTTGGATGCGGAGGAAAATGCAATCGGCGAAGCATTGGGCCAACTTTTTGTTAAAGAGTACTTTGATGAAACAGCCAAGAAAAGATACAGCGGACTGGTGGAAAACATCCGCACTGCCTACAAAGAACGTATTGAAAAGCTTACCTGGATGAGCGATAGCACTAAACAAAAAGCCTATCATAAATTGGCAGCCATCACAAAAAAAGTAGGTTATCCTGAAAAGTGGAAAGACTTTAGCACTTTAAAAATCGATAAAGGCCCTTATGTTTTAAACGTTCAGCGTGCTAGCGAATGGTGGAGCCATTATGACATTAATAAAGTTGGCAAACCGGTAGACAGGACGGAATGGAACATGACGCCTCAGACATACAACGCCTATTATAACCCAAGCAATAATGAAATTGTTTTACCTGCAGGTATTTTCTCTGTACCAGGCATGAAAGATGCCAATATAGATGATGCATTTGTATACGGCTATGCCGCTGCAAGTACCATTGGGCACGAAATTACACACGGCTTTGATGACCAGGGGCGCCAATATGATGAAGCAGGAAACCTTAAAGACTGGTGGAACAAAAAAGATGCAGACCAGTTTGGCAAACGTACAAAAAATATCATCCAACAATTTAATGAGATGATGCCGGTAGACACTTTACACATTAATGGTAGCGCAACACAAGGCGAAAATATTGCTGACCTTGGCGGATTATTGTTAGGCATAGATGCTTTTAAAAAAACAGCAACGTATAAAAAAGGCGATAAGCTGAATGGTTTTACCCCGATGCAGCGTTATTTTTTAGGCTATTCTTATGGTTGGATGTACCAGGAAAAGAAAGAGCGTTTAGCCAGCCAGGTTATGACGGATGTACATGCACCGGCAAAAGAAAGGGTTAACGGACCACTTGCAAACATCCCAGAATTTTATGAGGCTTTTGGCATTAAGCCTGGCGATAAAATGTACAGGGCAGATAGCCTGCGGGTAAATATATGGTAAGCTGTTAGCACTTTCAAGCTATTTTACATCAACAAATTTATTATGCGGACTACCTTAAAAAAAGACGAAATAATACTGCTGATTACAAGGCAGCACTGGATAAAACTGGTGCTGCCCATATTTGTTTGGCTGTTACTGGCGGTGCTTAGTATATGGCTCTTAAAAACCACGGGCTTTATTATTACACTGGTAGCGGCGCTGTACCCTATGTATGAATACTTAAATTGGAAAAGTAATTTATGGTGTATTACCAATTTGAGGGTGGTAGATGAAAGCGGATTTTTTGGGCGTTACTCTAAAGAAAGCCCGTTAGATAAAATTAATAACGTAGAATACGACCAAAGCATTTGGGGCCGAATGTTTGGGTATGGCAATGTAGATATACAAACTGCTGCCGAAATGGGCGAAACAACTTATGAAATGATAGACAATCCTAAACTTTTGAAAGATACAATCACCCACTCACAGGAAGAATATAAAAAAACAGCAATCGATAGCCAGGCAAACCAACTAGCGCTCGCCATTGCAAAAACAACCGCGGCCATTGCTTCGCCACAACTGCCATCAAATTATCTAAAACCAATGGTGGCCGATGAAATAGAGAAATTATTTACTCTTTTAAACCAAGGCGCCATTACTCAGGAAGAATTTACTCAACTAAAAAATAATTTACTAAAAGGATAATTAAGGCCATAGTAATTGTTAGTACAAATAATATGGCAACAACCTTTATAAGCGGGGTATTTCTTAATCAATAATCCAGTAAGTATATATCAGTTTAATTACTGTACAACTACCTTTTGTACTTTAGTGGCATTAGCCGCATTTGTAACCGCTAACTCGTATATGCCATTATGTACACCGGCAATATTCAGCTGCAGTACCATATTGTTGCTGCTTACTAAAATTTTAGTTTTATACACTGCTAAGCCGTTAATATTAGTGAGCTTAACTTCAAACATGCCTATAGCCTGGTTAATAAATTTAAGGTTGATGCTATGGTTTTTTACGGGGTTTGGATATACGCTGAAAGCCACTGCTGTTATTGGTACCAACACTTTAACTATAGCGGTGTACTTACTTGTGCCATCTACATTAATCCCTTTTATGCGGTAGTAATTAGTGCCTGGGGCAATATGCCCATCTAGCCAGCAATAATTGCCTTGCTTTAGGTTGGCTGCAGTAACAAGCGTAGTACTCGCTAACATAAAATCTATTCCATTTAAGGATTTTTCTACTTCATATTTTGCTGTTGCCTTTTCATCTTTTACATTCCAGCAAACCTTTATTTGCGCTCCGTACGGGTATGCTGAAACTGAATTAAAAGTAACAACTGGTTCCAAAATTGGAGCACCAATAACCTTGGGCTTAAAAACTACCATAAACCTGTTGGTTACTTGCGACGCCAGGTCTGCAGTAATATTAAAGCTGATCCTGGTATATCCATCAATATTTAAAGGGGTACTTTTTTTAAGATAGGTATCTACAAAAAAAGCCTGCAACCCTACGTTTGTAACCATACCCGCCACAAGTTGTATCTGATAACTGCGTTGTGTAGTTTTCCACAACCGTATAAATAGTGTATCATTTGTTTTAATAATCGGGCGGCGTTCTACAGATAAAGTTTTGCCATACCGCAGCAAGCCAATATTTTCTAAGATGTTGGTAAACTTGGCGGCGTCTTCTAAAGTAACACTATCATGGTATAAGTCGTTGTACTCCGCACAATCGCCATCAGCCAATACTGTAGAGCTATCGGGCTGTAATAAAAAAAGATTTATCCGCATAAATTCTGTTACGGCCAAAGGAGAATAAAATAGTTGGACAGGATGTTTTTTCATTACTGCGCTATTGCCTAAAGCCACACATTTTGCCGGTAAAAGGACCGGTGTGCCTGCCATTGAAAATAAAGGGGCTACTACAAATATAAATTGCAACAATCCTTTTAAGTTTTGCATTAATTTAAAATATTTATTAATGGAAATAAAATTGACAGAAAAGCCTTGTGTAAAGAATTTCATTATAGCGGATTTTGGTTAGCAAAAAATGATCTAATGCCTTATAAGTGTTTGGTAAAGAAATCAAGTATATCTGGAACGTTTATAACTTTTACTTATTGCTTATAAGCATTGCCCGTTTGTTAGCTTTAAAATAATTACTGATAAACAAAATAGCCCGGGTTGTTGCAGTACATAAAAAAAGGCCCCTATTGGAGGGCCTTTTTTGGGAGATACAAATATAATATTAAACAAGACAGCACTTAGTTTGAACAAAAACATTTGTACACTCTGAAAACTTTGCGAACTTGAAAACTTTGAAAACTTGAAAACTTACACTAAAAACTTAAACATTATAAACAAAACAAAAAGTAGAAGTTGACTGATATTGGATTTGTGATTTTTTAATTAAGGATATTGAAACAATTTTTTTGGTTGATCTGGATTTTTGGACATGATTGATAAACTAATATCAATCAACTTCTGATACAAAGATGGGCTTAATAATAATGATAGGCAATAGCAAAACTGCTCTATTTTTTATGTAGCAAAATTTCTTCTTTTAAGTAGTAACCCAGATTTTATTTGAGGATATTCGCATTCATAGCGTAGTATAATTACTACATTATAGCAATTTTGTGTAATTCAAGGCTATTTTATCGGGGATAAAAAGGGGATAAGTATTACCTCATCCCCATAATAAAAAAAACCGGGGCGTTTTATTGTGCCTGTAACAGTTTCGTTGTTATTTTTATAACGCCATTCTTTCCTTTTGCCCCATAAGTCTTTTCTGCTTGCGCATCTTGTAAAACATCCATTGATTGTATAGTATTTGGGTCTAACAATTTCATATCGTTTTGGGTGCTTTCCCTTCCGTCAATTATATAAAGCACGTTATCTGGGAGTACATCCTTTATTAAAATTTTTGTTACAGCTTTAGAATCTTTCGATGTTACAGTAGTTTTTTTATCACTTATTAAAACGTTGCTTACAGTTCCCTGAATACCTGCTGGCGTAAAATTAATATGTGTAGTACTGGTTTTTCCGTTTTTGGTTGTAATTAATACAACGCCGTTTTTGCCTTTTTTGCCGTATTTATTCATTGCCTCTTCACCTTTAAATACTTCTACTCTTTCAATATCGGCTGGGTTAATATTAATCATTTCCGTACCGGCAATTTCTTTTTCATTAACTAAATATAATGGTACGACTGTGCTGGTTGATACACAATCTTTACCACCAATAATAATAACGGGCTGGCTGTGTGTCAATGGTGTTGGAGGCGGTGGAGGCGGTATTGGCGCATTACCATCCGGCGCTGGCGGCGGTGGTGGCGGTGGCGGTGGCGGTGGCGGTGGCGGCGGTGGCGGTGGCAAAGCACCGTATTTTTTAGTAAATAATGCTAGTCCCTTTTCATCATCCAGATCATATTTTTCCTGTTTTCCATTTTTTAAAGTAACAGTTGCCTTGCCATTATTAACATTAATATATTTTACATTTTGGGGTAACGAAACAGGTACAGGTACAGTATCTGCAATATTATTTAAGCCAGTAGGTGCTACTGTAACATTTGTTTGGGCAAAAGTTGTATGGTTGCTTGCATGCTTATCCCTAAAAGCCAGCAATAATGTAGCTACTATTGGCAGCACAAATAAAAACCTTACCAGGTGCACTTTGGCACTTTTCATTTTGTTCATCATGACAATGCGTTTTTTTAGTGAAGAAAAATTGAATTGAGGGGCTATGCTAAAATGCGATACCCCAATTACTTTTAATAATAAATATTGATATTCCTTTTTATCAAAGCCGTTTTGCAAAACATTATTATCGGCAATAAATTCCAGGTTTTGCCGAATGGCATGGCGTATAAGCCAGGCAAAAGGATTGTACCAATTAATGATGCACAACAACTCTGTAAATAAAATGTCGATAGTATGTTTTTGCTTTACATGCACAAACTCATGGCGGATTATTTCCCTCAGCCCCTCATCATTGTGCAGCCCTGCATGTATAAAAATTGAGTTGCCGATGGAAAAGGGGATAATGTTATTTTGAACCTGGTAAATTTTTACGCCGTCATCATTTATCAAGATGGCTTTATTTTTTAACCGTAAAAAAGAGATGTATTGAATACCCAAACGCAATAATAAAATGCCAGCACCTGCAATCAGCACCACCGGCAAAATAGTAAGCAGCCAGTTTATAAAAAAATACTTTGTCGAAATTTTACTGGGCCCGCTTACAACTGTTAAGTTTAAAGCGGGTATAGATTCTAATACGGTGTTGTTTCCGGTAAAGCCTAACAAATAGGCAATGTCTATAAAAGGGATATAAAAGCAGGTGGCGGAATATAATAAAAGGTACCAGCGGTTCCAGTTATAAAAAGTGAGGCGCCTTAGAACGAAAAAATAAAAGGCATACACTACACTAAGGCAGATGGATAATTTTAAAAGGTATTCAAATAAAAAATTCATAAATAAATATTTTAGATTGATTTACTTTTTCGCTTCTATCAGGTTGATGATTTCTTTCAATTCTTTAGGCGATAACTTTTTTTGGTCTATAAAAAAGCTCACCAGTTGTTTGTAAGAGTTGTCGAAATAATCTGCTACGAAACCATTGATAAATTTTTTCTTGTAATCTGCCTCGGTTATTAACGGGCTATACACATAAGCATTGCCTACAAGCCTGCTTTGTAGAAATTTTTTTTTCTCTAAATTTTTTACTGTAGATGCTAGAGTGGTGTAGGGAGGAATAGGAGCTTCCATTTTATCGAGAAACATTTTTACATTGCCCTCCCCTGTTTGCCAGATGGCTTGCATGGCTTGTTCTTCTTGAAGCGTTAATTTATTTACCATTATTACGAAGTTTTCGTAAAGCTACGAATGTTTCGTAATAAATTAAAATAATTTATTTATTTAGTAAGACTTTATAATAAAGTCATGTTTGAATCGTATGAAGTAAAAACTTTAGTTGCCAGTTTAAGGTTTTATCAAATGCCTTTGCTGTGAAAAAATACTATACTAAATTAAAGAAGTATACTACCTCTCAGACTACTAAAAAGAACTATTAGCTTATACATTATTAAAGCAAACAATTTACAGTAATTAGAACTTTCATAGAGTAATGCAAGGCGTTAAGCAGCTGTTGCATTTAAAGGATTGGCAACAACTTCCTTTTTTTGTTTGCCCCTACTGTTCCATATTTGCCCTTTGTGTTTTGTTGGTACTTCATCACCTAGCAATTTGCCCCAGTGCTTTAGGTCAGGCACCCTATCGAAAACAATTTTTAAAATACCGATAAAAGGGATCGAAAGGAACATGCCAGAGACGCCCCAAACTGCGCCACCCAGTAAAACGGTAATAATAGATATCAGCGCATTTATTTTCACTTTAGAAGAAACTATATAAGGCACTAAAAAATGGTTGTCTATAAATTGTATTACCACATAAGCCCCAACTATAGCAATTTGCGTATTATATCCATCTTTAGTAATGGTGGCAATAAAAACAGGCAAGAATATGGCTATGATGCCGCCAATATATGGAAGTATATTTAAGAGCGCTCCAATAAGCCCAATTAAAATTGCATAATCTACCCCTAACAATAATAAGGCGGCAGAATTTAAGATGGCAACTATTAAAGCTTCCAGCAGCAGGCCAAACATATAGCTTTGGATAGCTGCTTTGCCTTGTTTTAAAACTATGCTTACTTCTTTTGAATTGCTCTCAGCAAAAGTTTCATATAAAAAGTTTAAGATAAGCACCTTATAATAAACAAATAGAAATGTGTACACTGGTAGTAAAAATATCAGGGCAAAAGTACCCATCAGGGTACCAACGGTAGCGCCAATCAGTGGCTTCAAACTATTACCTGCCTCATCAATATATTGTTGTTGTTTTTTTAGTGGGATGTTAAACTTTTCAGCAATGGCATGCTGTGATTTACTGGCCAACTGAGAGAATTTGATTTTTAATAAAGGCATCTTATCTGTAAAGCTGCTCATTTCAATCGATATGAAATAAATTATGCCCGCAATTAAAATAAAGGCAAACAAAATGGCAATTAATATAGCCGCTACTTTAGGCACATGCCAACGCTGCAACAAATTAATAAATGGATTTAAAAGTACCGCCAGCAATAACGCAAAAGAAATTGGCACTAATATATCCCGCAGGTTAAGCAGGGCATATACAAATAGTATTAAACCAAAAAGCACAACGGTGCTCTTTAAGTAAAAAGGGTATTGTTTAATCATGGTAGCAATTTATTTAATGGCAAATAATTTTAAAAGAATAAAAAAATAACAATAAAGTATAAACAAAATAAGTTGTAATTATTAGCCATTTAGTAGTAACGAAAAAATTTATTATATAGCAATAAAGAAGCCATTTGAAATTTCAAATGGCTCTACATTCAATGCCGTTAAGTTAAAGCCTTTCGTCTCCTTTGGAAAGGGTTAGGGTGAGGTAGAAACAAACATATAATCCTTAACTTAACGGCATTGGCTCTACATTACTAAATTTACCTAATGCACTAGTCTTCTGAAGCTGCAGATTCGTTAATTGTATTTTCAGCTAAAGAAGTTAAATTATTATCTGCTTCTTTTTCTTCTTCTAAAGTAGTATCCAGTATAGAAGCAATTTCTGTGTAGCCCAAAGTTCTTGCTAATTGTGCAAGCCCACCGTAAGTTGCAATTTCATAATGCTCCACTTTTTGTGCCGCAAGGATTAAACCTACATCCCTTGTAGAAGAGCCCGCATCTGTATCTTCAATAATACTTTCGCCTTCTTTTGTAATACCCTCCATGGCATCGCATTTTTTAGCTTGTGGCTTTTTGCCTAAAATACCAAACACTTCTTCTAATCTTGCCACATGCCTTTTAGTAACATCTAAATGATCAACAAATGCATTTTTCAGATGAGGTGAACTTGCAGCTTTTTGCATTTTTGGCAATGTTTTTACCAAATGTTTTTCGGCCCAGTAAATATCTTTTAATTCATCATGAAAAAATTCCTCCAGCCTGGAATCATTGTCTTTGGGTTGTTTTGCTTCGTCCTTCTTCATTTGTGGGGCAGGCGCTTTTGTAAATGCTTTAGGGCTTGTTCCGTTTGTAGGAGCCAGTTTTACATTAGATGAAGCACTGCTTTTTCCATTTGTTGCAGCAACGCTTTTAGTTGTTGTTGTTGTCTTTGCCATGGTTAATTTTTTTTAATATTATTTGTTTTAAGAACAATACAGTTATTAAATAATCATGCCATTTTATGGGATATTTTATTTGGATGTTTTTTATAATAGAAAAAAAATTAAGCATAAAACATGAATGTAAAACATGCATTATTATTGTATTATAATTTATATTATCGCACAAATAAACAATGGCAGCGCAGATATGCAATTTCCATCATTTTAAACGCAACAAAAAGACTATTGTAAGAAAATCTCTAATAAAAAATTACTGTTAGCATATTTTATTACAATTGTTTATATAATTTCTCAAGAAATTATTGCTACAATTTGTGTATAATTTTAGACAAGCAATTCAAATTGAATTTACCATATCGCTGTTGTTTGGATGCTGCGCAAAGCATATAACCCAATTTAATTTTGTTGGTAAAATGTAATAACTAATCCTGCGAGTTTGCCTTAAAAATTAAGCGTAATAAAAGTGTAAAATGTTACCGTCATTGCAATGAAGTTGATGGATAAATCCGTGAGAATGTTTAACCTGCAAAATGGCAACTAAATAAAAGAAATAAATAGTATACGGGATAGCGATAATTATCTGCCAAGCACCGCTTCATTACCATCCTCGTTATTTTGAAGCAAGACCAAACGTTCTGCTGGTACGGAAATTTTGTTGGGCCGATCGCTGTCGGGGTAAGTAAAGTCTACTTCGTATTTATTAGAACTTTCTTCATAATTACAAACAATGGCATTGCCTGCGGGTTTATACTCGGTATTTAAAAGTATTACAGTCTGGCCAAATTGATATTTCATATTACGAGCTTTAGCATTTCAAAAATATCGTTTTAGGGCGATACTATTTTATGCTGTTATCCACATATTAAAAAAAACTTGTGGATATTATCTTCGTTCATCAATTTAATGCCAGCACTATTTTTCAGCTAAAAATTAAATTTGTGGAAAGCCACGCAATTTTTTTCCAAATTAATTACGTCTTTTATAGAGATAATATATTTTTCGGCGTATCCCATTTCCTTTATTTCTACAAGCAGTTTATTATTTGCAAGCTTATTTATAACTCTCCAGAACAAATTATGATGCGTTTGGTGCTTATCATTAATAAGTACATCATCACCAATATTAATTTCGTCTATTTTAAAAAACTTATTTTTCATGGTTAAAAATTGATTGTTAATATTTGCAATTTACAGTCCAATTTTATGCCGTTAACTAAATAAAGGTTACTATAAAATGAATTTTATAAATTCATTAAATAACTACCAGAAAAATTAACAGTTAAGCATCTTTATACCCTCTACACAGCATATTATTATTGTAATAACAGAAATTTTTATAAATTTTTAATGGAGCAGTTACTGATCAATGTTGCAAAATTTTATTGTAAAAAGTATACTTTATTATTTTAAGCCGCCTTTTCATATCATTATGGTTTTTGTAAATTAGTAATAAACTAATATTTAAAATAAGACTTTCCTTTTACATCGGTTTTCAAAGGATATTGGAGTTAAAACGGGGCTGGATTTGTATCCTGTCCCCATTTTAATTTTTAGCATCCTCTATTAAAAAAACTGCCCCTAAAGTGCCTGGATAATAAAGAAAACTTATTAGCCCATATTGTTGCAGCTTCTAAAAATGTAACAAAATGAATTGAAACCTACTTAATCAATAGAAGTAAGTAAAGTATTTTATTTGCTATTAAACCAAGCTCCTAAGTACTTTGGTAAAGCGATATGGGTTCAAGCGCATACCCATCTACCCTTACTTTAACGGGCTTGCTTACCCAATATATAAAAGAGCCAAGCCCGTTTTGCACAGAGCTGAGCTGTACTACAGACCGTTTATAAAAAACTTAGCCTGCTACAAAACTTACCTTTATTTTTACATATATCTTCAACTTTAGCACACACTTAAAAATATACATTGAAAAAAATTTTTTTCTTTTTAGTCTATACTTATGCTGTTTCCACAACTACCAAAGCACAGATAGATGCAGGGCTATTTCGATACCCTGATGTATCAAAGACACAAATTGTGTTTACGTATGCCAACGATATATGGATAATGCCTAAAGAAGGCGGCACCGCTAACAAACTAAGTTCGCCCCCGGGTGTTGAAACCTTTCCCAAGTTTTCTCCTGATGGAAAAAACATAGCTTTCACCGGAAATTATGATGGCAATAAAGATGCTTTTGTAATGCCCGTTGCAGGCGGCATACCCATCCGAGTTACACAACATGGTGGTAGCGACCGTGTTGTTGATTGGACGAATGATGGCAAAAGACTGCTCTTTGCATCTATAAGGGAAAGCGGCAAAAGTAGGTTCGATCAATTTTATACCATCAATGCCGGTGGCGGCGCAGCAGAAAAATTACCGCTGGCTTATGCGGAGTTTGGCAGTTACAGCGGCGATGGCAAAAAGATGGCGCTGGTGTACCAATCGCAGGTTTTTCGCAACTGGAAAAGGTATCGTGGCGGCAACAATGGGGCTATCGTTATTTTTAATTTTGAAACGCTTGCAGCTGAAAATATCAGCGGCAACAGCGATGCCGCAGATGAATTTCCTATGTGGAGCGGCAACTTTATTTATTTTTTAAGTGACCGCGGAGCGGAAAAAAGGATGAACCTATGGCGTTACAACACCACCAGCAAAGCCATGGAACAGCTTACAAAATTTGCTGATTATGATACTCATTTCCCATCTATGGGGCCAGATGATATTGTATTTGAACAGGGCGGAAAATTATACTTGTACCAATTAGCCCTCCAACAGGTAAAAGAAGTACTGGTTAATATAGAAAACGACCGTAGCCTTTTGAAGCCATCTTTGCAAAGTGCCGATAAAATGGTACAGCACGCCAGCATTAGCCCCGATGGCAACAGGGTATTAGTAGAAGCCCGTGGCGATATATTTTCGCTGCCTGCCAAAGAAGGTTTTGTTAAAAACCTTACTATGCAGCCTGCCAGCGCAGAACGATACCCTGCCTGGAGCCCCGATGGCAAGCAAATTGCCTATTGGAGCGACAAAAACGGCGAATACGAATTGTACCTTTTACAAGCAGGCAAGCAGGAAACAACTGCAAAAAAACTAACCAGCTACGGGGCTGGCTTTCGCTATGCTTTATTTTGGAGCCCCGATAATAAAAAGCTTGGTTTTATAGATAAAACAGGCCAGATAAAAATTTATGATATCGCCACTGGAAATACCACCGATGTAGATAAAGGATTATTTTATGCTCATGGAAATATGGAAGGCTTTAATTGTAGCTGGAGCCCCGATAGCCGTTGGCTTGCTTACCAACGTGACCTAGTAAACCAGCATACCGCCATCTTCATATACGATTATACCAACAAAAAAACAACGCAGGCAACTAGTGGATTTTACAGTGCCACCAGCCCAGTGTTTGATGCTGCAGGCAAATACCTGTACCTATTTACCAACCAGGCTTTTGAGCCTATTTACAGCGATGTAGACAATAGTTTTATTTACACAAATTCTACCAGGCTAGCTGTAATTACCTTACAAAAACAAACCCCTTCGTTATTAGCGCCTAAAAACGACATGGTGAATTTTAAAGATGACGATGACGCTGATAAAAGCCCTGATAAAAAAGATAGCTTAAAGAACGATGCAAGCAAGAGCGGCAAAGAAAAAATGAAAAAAGATGTTGTAAAAGCTTTGCCGGCAAAAGAAAGAAACATTGTTGCAGCAATTACTGCCAAAGCAGTATCAACAAAGCCGGTGCAGATAGATTTTGATGGTTTTGAAGAAAGATTGGTGCTATTACCGGTGCCAGCAGGCAATATGGGGAACTTATCCGTAACAGATGGCAAAGTAATTTATATGCGCCAAAGCAACACTGGCAGTGCCGAAAAACAAAACGCCATCAAGTATTATGATATCACCAAAAAAGAAGAAAAAACAATCATTGAGCCTGCGGATGATTATGTGTTGAGTGCAAATGGCAAAAAGATGCTGGTTGCAAAAGCCGGCGCCTATACAGTGCTGGCCCCAGAAGAAGGCGGCAAGTTTGAAAAGCCCATACACCTGAATGAAATGATGCTGCAGGTAGACCCGATGGCAGAATGGAAACAGATTTTTATTGATACCTGGCGCATGGAAAGGGATTATTTTTACGACCCTAATATGCATGGCGTTAATTGGCTTGCCGTAAAAGAACGCTACCTTAAAATGATTACAGGTGCTATGAGCCGTGAAGAAACCGATTTTATTATTGGTGAAATGATTGGTGAATTAAATGCCTCGCACACCTACCACAGCGGCGGCGATATTGAAAAAGAAAAAGTTCAGCCCACCGGTTACCTGGGTATTAACTGGGAAGCCGCCGGCAATTACTATAAGGTACAAACAATTTTAAAAGCAGCCCCCTGGGATGCTGAAGTGCGTAGTGCCCTTGATGCGCTCGGCATTACTATTAAAGAAGGCGATTACATACTTGCGGTAAATGGCATACCCATTACCACAGCGCAAGAACCTTTTGCTGCCTTTGCTGGCCTTGCAAATAAAACAGTAGAACTTACCTATAATAGCAGTCCTAGCTTTACCGGTGCTAAAACAGCACTAATACAAACAATGACGGATGAGTACCGTTTAAGGAATTTGGTTTGGATTAACAACATGCGTAAAAGAGTACAGGAAGCTACCAACGGAGAAGTAGGTTATATATATGTACCAAGTACCGGCACCGACGGACAAACAGAATTGATGCGCCAGTTAAATGCGCAAACAGATAAAAAGGGGCTGGTAATTGATGAGCGCTTCAATAATGGAGGGCAAATACCAGATAGGTTTATTGAAATGCTGGACCGCACTCCCCTATCCTATTGGGCCACCAGGGATGGCATACCAAATGTGTACCCGCCAGCCAGCAACTTCGGCGCAAAAGTTATGCTTATAAATGGGTGGAGCGGCAGCGGCGGAGATGCATTCCCTGATTATTTCCGTAAAAGAAAAATTGGGCCATTAATTGGTATGCGCACCTGGGGCGGCTTAATCGGCATTAGTGGCGCACCGGGCCTTATTGATGGGGGCAGCATAACCGTGCCTACTTTTAGGATGTTCAATGCAGATGGTACCTGGTTTAAAGAAGGCCACGGCGTAGACCCTGATATTGAAGTACCGGAAGACCTTACATCTATGGCGAAAGGCATAGACGTACAATTAGAAAGAGCCATCTTAGAAGTTAAGGCGCTCCTTAAAACAAAGCCTTACGTAGCGCCTAAAGAGCCTGCGTTTCAGGTAAGATAAATGTAGTTGTGCTTTAAATATTTAGCCAAAAAATTAGTAGCGTTTAATACTACTGGTTTTTCAGCTTTTTTGTGGGGGCGATAAGGTTTGCATTACCATAACTTAAGCTTGCTTTATTTTTGTAAATAGTCATTTTCAATTAAACAACAACTTTATGACTGACTTACAAATTTACCTTAATTGACTTTTCTTTGACCATCTTGCAAATACTGGCCATTACAGCGATAGGCCTAAATTTTACAGGCAGCAAGTAAAATCCTTATGGACAATATACCAAATATCTAAACTTGAAATATAGAGATAGTTTTTACTGATAAAGACCGCTCCATAATTTTTAAAACAAATAATTCAGTTGATTTAGATAAATGGATAGCCAGAGAATATCCTGGCTTTGCGGAACAAATTAAAAAGCCAATTTATACTAAATATCCATACCCGAATGATTTATTAATATCTTTTTAATAAATTTTTATTCCCTTTCGATTTAGTCCTTCAAAATTTTATACGCCATCATACAAATTAAAAACTTCTCCGGAAAGTCTCTGCACTAACGTTACTAGTGATAGTAAGCAGTAGCTGATACATACTATCAGTAAGGGTTTAACTATCTAATAGCTAAATACTGTGCTAAAATAATTTAATAAAACCTTATTTATTGTAAACTTCATTGGCATCACTGGAGGTTCCATCGTCAGCGATGGAAAGTTCAATAATTCCACTGAGCCTTCCATTGCCATTAATGTAAGCTTCAGTAATGTCAATAAACCTTCCATTGTCATTTTTGTAAGGCTCAGTAATGTCAATCAACCTTCTATCGTCATTATTTAAAGGCTCAATAATAACGATGAACCTTCAATCCTCATTATTGAAAGGTTTATTGAAGCAATGAATCTTCCATCGCCTTTATCAAGAGGTTCAGTAAAGGCAAGAATATCTCTTTTTCCTTTTATAAATGTTTTACTACAGTAATATTGTTGTTAACTGCCTATAAGGCAATCTTCATGAAAGACAAGACATATTATACGGGCTTATAAAATATCATTATTTATTTACTGGCTCATCCCGCAAACGCAATTTATTATACAGCATCGTACATAAGGCAGCCACCAATAAAAATTTATAATTATGTGGGCATTTGTAGATAAGACATTAATGGCATTCAATGCCGTTAAGTTAAGACCTTTCCTCTCCTTTGGAGAGGGTTAGGGTGAGATAAAGACAAACATGTAAATCCTTAACTTAACGGCATTGAATGGAAATTAATGATTTTTTCTTATTATTATAAGCCACATAAAAAGCAATACATCTTTTTACATCCCTAATAAGCAGATTACTAAATCGATTGACATCTCCACCATAGATGTTTGTAACATATATGTGTTCATTGTAAGATATCTATAACAAACTCCTAATAGAAAAGACAACCTTTAAGATGTTGAAAATTTTATTTTTTTGTCATGCAACCCTTTTGCTGGAAAAACAGTTTTAGTGCGGGAAAAACGATTATCCCTTATAAGCGAGTTAAATAAAAATGTTGCCTTTTAGGAATTTGACAACTTTATTTTTTAGCCATGCAACTCTTTTGCAGAAAAAATAATTGTAGGGCGGGGAAATTATTATTCACTTTAAACCAGCCTAAAAAGCAAACCAGCAAACGATGCCTACAATTATTATCCAATGTGTAAAGTGTGCTAATAAAAGTAAAATTACCTGGCATACCTGTAACATAGATAATTTACAATGAACCAAGGCATCCATAGCGGAGCTTTATTTTTTAACAAAAACAAAATTAAATTATGCCAAAAAGTTATTTTATGCCTACCACTATTCTTGGTACGCAATACAGGACCATCTATTTATACGGCGGCAAGCGTGTAGGTATCTGGAGCAATATTGTAAATATTACAGTTACCGGTTAGTTAGTATTTCCCTTTTCGTATTTCCCCATAATTAAGGCCTGTGATTTTTATCACGGGCTTTTTTTGTGGAAAATCATTATAGTGATTTATATTTAGAATTCAATGACGTTAAGTTAAGCGGTTTTCGCCCCGGAGGGATACGCTCCCATCTCCTTTGGAGAGGGGTTGGGGGTGAGGTAAAATACAGAGCATGCCTTAACTTAACGGCATTGATTTAGAATTATTAAGTGTTTTCCCAATCTGGCGCAGGTCTTAAATCTGGCGCAGGCCTCCGTCCTGCTGCCCTTTGTTACTGACTCGTCGTGAAAAAAGTTTACCCTTTTGGTGAATAATCCTGTTATAAATGTACACGCCATTCGTTATTAGAAACTGTTTTATTAGCAAAAGATATCAAAGAATTCTTTATTGATTTAAGTTAAATTACCCCTACAACAAAATGCAAAAAATAAAAGCTATAATATTCGACCTTGATGGCACATTAGCCAACACATTGCCGCTGTGCATTGAAGCATTCCGGCAATCGGTTGAACCACTTATAAACCGCTCTATTTCCGATACGGAGATTATTGCCACCTTCGGCCCATCTGAAGAAGGTACAATTATGGCTTTAACACCCAATAATTATGATAAAGGCGTAGCGGACTATTTAAAGTTTTATAAAAATTTACACAACATCTGCCCCACCCCATTTGATGGCATTAAAGAATTACTAGTTGCCTTAAAAGAAAAAAGCATCCGCATTGCAATGGTTACCGGCAAAGGAAAATACAGCACGGCTATATCTCTACAACAATTTGGATTGCAAAATTTTTTTGAACTTATTGAAACAGGTTCGCCAACCGGTGCAAGAAAAGCAGAAGGCATTCAACTGGTACTAGATTTTTTATACGGCATAAAAAAAGAAGAAGTAATTTATGTAGGCGATGCCCCCAGCGATATTATAGCTAGCAAAAGTGTTGGCGTTACAGTTGTTGCCGCCGCATGGGCAACCACAGCAGCGCCAGAAAAATTAATAGCCTTATTGCCGGATAAAATATTCTACACAATTAAAAATTTTGCAAATTGGCTGTATACAACAATTTAACCTTATCAAGTTGTTGGCAACGGCAAGGCTAGCAATAATACAAAAGCAGGTCATCCCCCAAAATATTTTATAAACAAAGTATGGAAATATTTTACTTCTGCATATATCTAAAAACAAAAGATGATGAAAAAATTATTACTCTCCCTATTCTCAATAGGGATGCTACAAATTTGTACGGCGCAAAAAGTTGTTGACACAACCGTAAAGTTTATTCCGCCAGTAATAAAAAAAAATAAACCTAAAAGCAAAAAGAAAGAGCAAATACAATTTACCCCTCCTACAATTGTGAAAGATGATACAACTACACACATAAAAAAAAGTAAATCTGGCCACAAAAAAAACTAAGCCGTTTGCCAATAACAAAATACAACTTACTGCCGCCGCTAGCCATAAAATAATGCCAGCCAAGTGTGGCTTTTAACCTAATCCCATGTCCCTCTCCAGGCATAAAAGAATGTATCAAATTTACAGCAAAGCAGCTTATCTCAAAGGCAATAAAATGTTTTACCTACTACTTCAAAACACGCATACAATCCATTGAATACGCTAAATATGCCTGTTGCTATCAACATTACTATACATCACGCAATTAAAACTGCCACTTACTCAATAGCAGTCAGTTACGCACATAAATAGTTTGTATTATTATAACTTTAAAATATAATTTTTAGGTTATGAACAAATGTTTTGTACTACTATTTTTCTTTACGCTGCAAATTTTTACATCAGCAAACGCACAGCAAATGCAAATGGTTAAAGACCTTAACCCAGGCTTTGCAAGCTCGTACCCTCGAGGGCTTACCGTAGCCAATGGCAAATTATTTTTTGCTGCCGATATTAATAACACCGGGCAATTTAAATTATATTTAACAGAGGGTACCAGTGCTACTACTCAACAACTGCTGGCTGTAGATGGCAGTAATATCCAAAACCTTATTGCCTACAAAAACAAAATATATTTTAGCTGCCACGATGCCACAAACGGGCAAGAGCTTTGGGTAAGCGATGGAACCGTTGCCGGTACAAAACTATTTATGGATATTATACCGGGCAGTGATGGCAGCTACCCAGAATATTTTACTGTTTGCAATAACAAACTTTTTTTTAGGGCCGTTGACCAATTAGGAGGGTATGATATGTATATTACTGATGGCACTGCCGCAGGCACAATTATGTTACAGCAATATGTAGATGTACTTTACGGGCTTTCAGATTTTGGCATACTTAACAATAGCATTTATTTTAGGGGCGTATCCGGCACCGGCCAAGGTTATGGGCTGTGGAAAAGCGATGGTACTGCTGCCGGCACCAGCTTATTTACTGCCTCAAACAGTATTAACCCTGTCACCATTTATGCAACAGACATTGGCTTTACCGAATATAATTCGTCAATTTATTTTAGTGGAAGCTGCTCTGATATCACCAACGGCGGGTACGAGCTTACTAAGCTTGTAGCCACCATACCTACCAGTTTTTCTTTTACCGG
>JANXVN010000085.1 GCA_025351645.1 Ferruginibacter sp. | reverse complement strand
CCATAATTATGGTATCTGCTAGTAAAGATATTGAGCGGTCTGCCATTGAAAGCGGGGCTGACGGTTTTTTAGCAAAGCCATTCGAAATGAATGAATTGCTTGAAAAAATAAAATATCATACCGCAAAGGCAGCATAGGTATTTTTGGTTTATTATTTTTAGTTTATTATTGTTTCCATTTGTTAAGCATCGAACTTCAAATTAGTAACCCCTACAGCGCATGATAAAAAATCACTTAAAACCAATGTATTAGATTGCCACAGCTGCAATAAATACGGATTTGTAAAGCCGCACTTAGCTACTGTACTAGCCGGAACAATTAAAGCCTCAATAGCAAACCAGCAACTCATTATTTAAAATAAGAAGCCGGTATTGTTTTCCAGAGATCGTGTGATAAATGCCCGATTAACAATTCGTAAATAAGGTATACCGGCCAAATGATATAATGTACGAGCAGCAATATTATATTGTGGTTATAATGCCAGCTTATAAGCAAAGTGTAAATGCCTAATAAAAAGTAAAGTAGCCCTGAATTTCTATTGCGCATAATAATAATTTATTAAGTAAAATATAAGTTGATTATTTATAAGCTACCCGTCCTTCCTCCATCTACCGGAATATTTACGCCGTTGATATAGCTTGCTGCAGGCGTACATAAAAAAGCAGCTACTGCACCAAATTCTTCCGGTTGGCCAAGGCGCTTGGCGGGTATGTTTTCTACTATTTTATTTTCTATAGTTTCAATGGTTGCACCTTGGTCTGTGGCTTGCTTGGCAAACAAATACTTAAGCCTTTCGGTATTGGTATAGCCTGGTAAAATATTGTTTACTGTTATACCGCTATGGCCAATTTCGTTAGCCAGTGTTTTTGCCCAGTTAGCCATAGCAGCCCTAACCGTATTAGAAATACCCAGCCCGTTAATTGGTTGTTTAACAGCTGTTGAAACGATGTTAATGATACGCCCGTAACCAGCCTGCCGCATACCTGGCAGTAAAAGCTGCACCAGTAAGTGGCTGCTGATAACGTGGGTAGAAAAAGCCTTATCCAGCTCGGCAGCCTCAGTATCTATCAATGGGCCAGATGGTGGGCCTCCTGCATTATTAATCAATATATGTATAGGGCCGTTTTTAGATACCCATGTTGCTACAATTGTTTTTGCAGCTTCGGGCGCTGTTAAGTCTAGCGCTAAAGTAACATGCTGTTGGCCGGCGGAAGTATCCAATTCTTTTATGGCGGCTATTAATTTACTTTCTGTACGGCTGGCAATAATAACAGTTGCGCCAAGTAATGCCAATTCTTTAGCAGTAGCTAAGCCAAGCCCTTGCGACCCACCGCAAACGAGTGCCGTTTTGTTTTTTAAGTTAAGGTTCATTATATAAATTTATAATCTTCTCTTTCTGGGTTAAAAACATCTAATAATTCGCAGGCAGTAATGGCTTTGCCGCCATGCAATGCATGTGGAGGTATAACAGCTACCATACCTGGAGTAAGTAATTTTGTTTCGCCATTAACGGTTAGCTCAAAAGTACCTCTCAATACTTGTGCCACCTGCTCGTGTAAATGCGAGTGCATAGGCATTGCAGCACCTGCGCTTGCAGTCCAGTACATAAAGGTTAGTGTGCCTGTATGGATGCTGCGGCCAAGATACCCTGGCACTATTTCTTTAGCCGCAATTGAATCAATGTTTATAAAAGGCATATAAATTTATTTTGATAAACAAATGTAGCAATAACAACGCCATTAAGTATTGGTGAATTCTGCAGCCTAAGCAGTTACCCATAACCGTTATACCATTTAACTTTATAACTATTTATTATTCAATGCCGTTAAGTTAAGGATCTATATGTTTGTCTTTACCTCACCCTAACCCTCTCCAAAGGAGAAGAAAGGGCTTAACTTAACGGCATTGATTTATTATTGGGCATTTTTTTACATCATAACAATTAAAATAGCCCACAAACCATTTTTCATTAATAATCGTATGTTAAATAGTAGAGAATTATATGGATGTTTTTATGTATTTGTTGTAGAAAAATACTATTTTTACTTCATATTATTATCTTTACCCGATATCTATATCCTTTAAATAGCCCATTTTTCCCTTAATATCCAATGCTCCTGTTTTATTTCCGTGCTTATATTTTTTGGCACGGCAAATGCTTAATTTCTATAAAGTACATCTAAAATTATAAAACTGCTTTCCTTAGTTTGGCACCAAAAAAATTGTAAGTAATTATATTCCAAATCCTGTTATAAAGCTACAAGCCTTACCGAGGCTTCTTTAAAATTCCTTTTCTCATTTTCAACTGTCCAACAATTTATTTTATAGAAAATGAAATAGAGGAACCTATTAATACCGTAACTTAAAAATATACACAAGATGGAAAATACTTACACTGCTTACACAAAAAAAATTAATGGTACAGAGTTTTATTTTATTAAAAAATATACCTGTTACCCGGAAGTAAAGAACACGCCGGCTATACTAAAAAGTTTTGGCATGCATACCAATTTTGCAAAAGCTTGTAAAATAGCCGAAGTACATGAAGAGGAGATACAGCAACGGCTTTTTAAAGAAGCCAACCCTTTTTCAAAATACGGGTACAATGCCTCAGCCCCTGTACTATCAACAAGCCTTCGGGTAGAGTTAGTGAATAATAAACCTTCTTTGGTGTCCAGGATATCTGGCATCAAAAAAATTATATCAGCAAAAATGCCTAACTGGCGATTACTGCCAGGTACGTAGAATGAATTTTTTTAAGAAAGAAACTGGCTTGCACTGCAGGCCAGTCTTGTTTTAATACCATAGCTTATGGGCCAAAAGATAATAATGTTACACCACAACAATGTATAATGAGCAACACTAACCAATCAGTATTAGAAGTATGGCAACGTGGCCATTTAAGAGATATACCAGCATTATTACAACCAGTGGCACATGCCTTATTGCAAGCAAGAGAAGAATTGAATATTATGGTGCAAGGTTTTCCGGATAGCTTGCTTTGGCAAAGGCCAGCAGGCGTTGCATCGGCCGGGTTTCACTTACAGCACCTTGCCGGCGTGTTGGATAGGGTTTTTACTTATGCAAGGGCAGAAACACTTACCATTGCACAATTAGAGCAATTAACTGCGGAGGATATTTCTCCGCAAACAACAGTTACGGTTACAGAATTAGTAAAACGGTTTAACATCGAGGTAGATAAGGCTCTAGAACAATTAAAAAATACCGATGAAAAAACACTTGCCGAATTTAGGGGGGTGGGAAGAAAGATGCTGCCTTCTACAGTAATTGGTTTATTAGTGCATGGCGCAGAACATACCATGCGCCACTTAGGCCAGTTGATGGTAACTGTAAAATTTTTGAAGCATGCGCAAAGCACATCAGGATAAAAAAGATATTTAGAGAAATTCAATAACAGCATCTTTTTTAAATCCGGTATTTTCTTTATACCTGATGTAACCAAGTTGGTTGGTAATAAGCTGTGTTTTGCCAATAGTAAATGACAGGGTATTAAAATGATGGTGGCCATACAACCAATAGTCAATATTAGATTGCTCAATAAGGTTATACAGTTCCGTTGCGAAAGCAACATTCAGAACATCTTGTTTATATTTTGCAGGATAGTTTAAAAATGTAGGTATATGGTGGGTAACTACCATGGTAGGCAAATCGGCACTTTGGCTTAAAGTATCTGTAATAAAAGTTTTGCATTGCTGATGAAGCTCATTATAGCGGGCCGGAGTAAAAGGCTTGCCACCATTGCGTATAGCGCTAAAATCCGACATGCGGTATTGGATGGGGATGTAACTTTCCTCAGGTATATGAGACCATAAAGTTGATACAATTAGCCGCACTTTATTTAACGTAATCACCTGGTTATTTACAAGAAAAACATTGCTTCTTATTGCTTCATGTACCTGCCCACTTTTAGTAGCAATGTCAAAACCATAATATTCATGGTTGCCGGGTATCCAATAAGTTTGCTCAAAATTATCACCAATAAAATTGAAGAAATCTTTTTGTTCATCCATTATCGCAAAAGGAATAATATCGCCTGCAAGCAACAATATATCGCCCTTTGGCACTAAAGGGTATTTTGAAATAAACTTTTTATTTTGCGAAAATTCTAAGTGCAAGTCAGAACAATATTGTAGGGTCATTTATAATAATTATTTTTTTAAAGATAAAGAAATTACCGGCCGATAAAAGGCATCATATCTTCACTAACAAAATTGATACATGCTGCCCACCAAAGCAATACAAGTTTATACAGATGGAAGCTGCCATACAAAGCTTTGCATTGGGGCATGGGCAGCCATTATTTTTATAGGGGATGTAAAAATAATTTTATCCGGCATAGAAAAAAATACCACACATAACCGTATGGAACTAATAGCGGTAATTAAAGCAATAGAATATATCCAAAAAAATGAGCCAGTTGCATTGGTAACTGTAGTTACCGATAGCCAATATGTAACAGGGCTGCAAGCAAGGCAACAAAAATTTATAGTACAAAATTTTACTACGAATAAGGGCAACGAAATAAGCAATGCCGCCCTTGTTAAAGAACTGCTGGCATTACTTGATAAGGTACCGGTAACGCTCCAAAAAATAAAAGCCCATCAAAAAATTTCAGCCGAAACAAATTACAATATTGAAGCCGACAAGCTTTCCAGGAGCCTTGTAAGGCAGGCGGTAAAAGGGTTGTAGCCACTACAATTATTTTAGCGAAGAGGTTGTTTTTAAAAAAGGAAAGTATTATACATAACGCTAGTAACTGTTGTTTTTGGCTCTTCAGCAAACGGTTTGTATCCTTCTTTACAACCGATGAAGCCATCAGAGAGCCATCAGTATTAATGTTCTCTCATTTTAGCATTTGGCTATGTTTTTCGGCATCGGTACCGTGTTGATTAATACGTTCTATGTTGCTGGTGATGCATAGGCCACTACGATTATAAACTTTCATTTTTTTGCTCACCCAAATACCGCTTGCGCATCTGTTGGCATATTATTTATCATGGAGCACCTTGGTGATTAATAAATCAAAAACAATAAACATGTTCTATTTTACCTTTATCTCTACATTCTCTTTGGTTTGTATTGATTGTCCGCCAGTTTCTATTTCAACCGTTTTAGTAGTTACCGCATAGTCGCTGGGGT
This sequence comes from Ferruginibacter sp., assembly GCA_025351645.1. Classification (GTDB taxonomy): domain Bacteria; phylum Bacteroidota; class Bacteroidia; order Chitinophagales; family Chitinophagaceae; genus Ferruginibacter. Next base: position 57,112 of record JANXVN010000085.1, on the reverse strand, counting down.
GTATCGGCGAACCATATTTTACCGCATATGCTTTGGTAAGCTCAGCACCAAAATACAATATCAAAGACGAATAATATATCCACAATAATAAAACTACTAACGAGCCAGCTGTGCCGTAAGTACTGCCCACATTGCTTTTGCTAATGTAAAACGATATGGCGAATTTGCCTAGCATAAATAAAAAAGCGGTAGCTAATGCCCCTGAAAAAACATCTTTCCAGGTGATGTTTGCATCTGGCAAAACCTTAAAAATAACCCCGAAAATTGATGTGGTAACACATAGGGTTATGCCAATATTGATGATATAAAATACCACCACAGCAACATCGGGAAAATATAATTTCAACCTTTCACTAAACCCATCTATTATTGAGCTTACACCTAACGATACCAGCAACAAAAAACCCAGGCTGATGATTACTGAAAATGATAAAAACCTATTTTGTATCAATTTTAACCAGCCTCTTTTTGGTTTTGGCTTAAGCCCCCAAATTCCATTGATAGAATCCTGTATTTCAGCAAAAATAGTTGTAGCACCAACCAGTAAAGTAGCGCCACCAATAATACCAGCTATCTTGCTTTTTCCTGCAAGCGATGCATTCTTAATAATTGCTTGTAAGGAAGCAGCCGTATCGGAGCCTACAAAACCTGCCAGTTGTGCATATACTTTTCCTTCAACTGCATCCCTGCCTAAAAACCAGCCGCATAAAGAAATAATAACAATTAATAATGGCCCCATAGAAAATATAGTATAGTAAGCTAATGAACCACTTAACTTGGTAACCTTATCATCACTAAACCCAGTAAAGGCATTTTTAAACACCTCAATAATCCCTTTAAATGTAATTTTTTCCGCCATAACATTTTTTAGGTTCTTATAGTCAAATAGGTTGCCAGTATAAGCTATACAATCTTAAAATTATTTTAATACTGTATGCTAGTTTAAAATTGGATGCTTGTATTTTCTAAGTACAAACTATCGCAACTACCTATTGCTTCCCCAACAATTTTTTTATGGGAAAAAATGTCTACAGCCGTATTTTAAAATCAATTTTGAAAGTTTTAATAGTGCAATATATATTGGCAGGCTTTTGGATATATATTAAGCGCTATTCACTAATGAAATAAACTAAAATCAAAAAAATGAAAAAAGTAACAATGTTTTTATTGGCAGCTGTTGTGTGTACAACTGCAGTAGTGGCGCAGGATACTGCAACACACAAAATGCATAAAATGCACAAAACGCATAAAATGCACGAAATGAAAGATTGCGTAATGATGAAAGATGGCAAGATGATGGCCATGAAGGGTGGAAAAACAATGGGTATGGACCAGGACATGACCCTAACCAACGGAACTGTTGTATCAACTGATGGTATTGCAAAAATGAGCGACGGTTCAACCAAAAAATTGAAAAATGGTGACTGCATGTACATGGATGGCAAAATGATGAGTGGCATGAAGCACAAAGGCAAGAAGATGAAAAAGGCTGGCAAAGATGCTATGCCTATGTAATTAAGCAGAGAACAAACTTATTAGGGGCCATCGGTAATCCGGTGGCTTTTTTGTATGCGGGCATCAGCAGTTTAAAAGCCAGCTTTTTAATAAATTTATATCAATGCCGTTAAGTTAAGGATCTATATGTTTGTCTTTACCTCACCCTAACCCTCTCCAAAGGAGAGGAAAGGTCTTAACTTAACGCCATTGAAATTTATATCCTTAATTTTAGGCGATTTTTTTTAAATTGTATTAAATATAATTCCTTGCTATGCCGTATAAAAAGTTCACAACAGTATTATTCTCTTTTTTAGTGCTTGCTACTGCATCAGCACAAGACCCCTGGATTATTACTGCCAATAAAATAGACCCGGCTAATTATTATGGTGCTACGGTAGCTAATGGAATGATTGGGATTGTTTCAAGCCCAGAGCCATTTAAAGTAAAAGATGTGGTACTTGCTGGCGCTTATGATTTATATGGGCGTGGGCGTGTAAGTAACTTTTTAAAAAGCTTTAACCTGCTGAATATGTATTTAGAAATTGATGGAAAACGCATTGGCAATGCAGATGCCAGCAACATGAAACAACAGCTGGATATGCACCACGCCAGCTTTACCACCACTTTTAATTATGGCGATAAAGCAGCCGTAACCTATACTTATTACTCCTTGCGCCAACTGCCCTTTACTGTTTTGATGGATGTTTCTATTACCGCCAAAAAAGATATTAATATTACCAGCGCCAGTGTAATGGAAGCGCCAGATGCGTTAAAGGAAGTACAAAATTATTATAACGAAATCGATCGGCCACATGTAGTCATCAGCCTGCTAACCTCCACCGCAAAAAGCCCCACCGGCAAATTATTGATGTGCGCCAGCAATACTTTTTTATTCAGCGAAAAACATGGTGCGGAGCCACGAGTAATACACGAAATGTGGGATAATAATATGCACCTGATGAAGTTTAGCAAAAAACTAAAAGCTGGCGAAACGTATAGTTTTTCAATTGCAGGTGCGTCTATCACTTCAGCCCACCACGATGACCCTTTAAACGAAGCAGAACGCATGGCTATTACTGCCAAGCTGGAAGGCCGTGAAAGGCTCATTCAATTCCATAACAAAGCATGGGATGAAATTTGGAAGAGCGACATTATAATTGATGGCGATGCACAGGCACAACAAGATATCCATAGCATGATGTACCACCTCTATTCTTTTGTAAGGGAAGGCACCGCATTAAGCCCCTCACCCATGGGGCTAAGCGGGCTTGGCTACAACGGCCACGTTTTTTGGGATACCGAAATATGGATGTACCCCGCCATATTAGTACTGCACCCCGAATTGGCTAAAAGTATGGTGGAGTATAGGTTTCAACGATTGGCTGCCGCCAGGCAAAACGCTTTTAACCATGGCTATAAAGGCGCCATGTTTCCCTGGGAGAGTGCAGGCACTGGTGTAGAAGAAACACCAGTATGGGCATTAAGCGGCCCATTCGAGCACCACATAACTGCCTGCGTAGGCATTGCCGCCTGGAACTATTATTGTGTAACGCAGGATAAGGATTGGCTGCGGGAAAAAGGCTATCCGATGTTAAAAGAAACGGCCATGTTCTGGGCCAGCCGTGTTGAAAGGAATGGCCCCGGAAAGTATGACATAAAAAACGTAGTAGCGGCAGATGAATGGGCAGAAAATATCGACAACGATGCCTTTACAAATGCAGCCGCAAAAGCAGTGCTGCAAGATGCTACGGCCGCTGCTATTTTACTAGGCTTAAAACCCGATGCAGACTGGCTGAATGTAGCCAGCAACATACCCATATTAAAATTAGATAACGGCATAACACGAGAGTTTGCCACCTACAATGGCGAAGGCATCAAACAGGCAGACGTAAACTTATTATCTTACCCACTAAAAGAAATTACCGACCCAAAGCAAACCCGTAAAGACCTTGAATATTATGAAACAAGGGTGCCAAACGAAGGCACGCCAGCCATGACACAAGGTATCTTTACATTGCTTTATTCAAGGCTTGGCGATGGTGCCAAAGCTTACCACTTTTTTCAAGATGCGTACCTGCCCAACATGCTGCCGCCACTGCGGGTGCTTGCAGAAACTAAAGGCGGTACCAACCCTTATTTTGGCACTGGCGCCGGCGGTATCCTGCAAAGTGTATTGATGGGTTTTGGCGGCTTGGAAATTACGCCCAAAGGCATCACACAAATAAAAACAGCCTTGCCGCCCAATTGGAAAAGTGTTACGCTTACAGGTATTGGGGTGGAGAAAAAAACGTTTATAAATAAGTGATGTATTGATAAAAAGCAAGCGGGCAACAAATAAATTTGTTGCCCCAACCAAGAAGCTATGAGCATCATCGTTGTGTCACTCCCTTGTACAAAAAAAGCTACGGGCGGCTTTTATCGACTTCTATGGGGCGTATTCAGAAGGAGATTTATTCAAAAATCACCAGCCTCTACCCAACCCATCCCTAAGCGCTTCATCGTATTTCTTAACATCAAAGCTATATAAAAATGGAGCCTTATGCGCTACGCCGGTTTTAACCTCTTTTAGCTTTTTTATAATCCCATAGCTTAATATGCGCCGCTGAAAATTTCTTCTGTCTAGTGGTTTGCCTAAGATGGTTTCGTACAGTTTCTGTAGCTCCGGCATAGTAAACTTTTTAGGCAATAAGTTGCAGCCAATTGGTTGGTAGCTTAATTGCTGTTGCAGCGTTTCCAGGGCCTTGTTTAAAATGTTATTGTGGTCCATCATCAACGCAGGTGCCGGTCGCAATGGATGCCAGTCGCAGGAAATGGATAAGGCATCCTGCATAGGCAAAACCTGCGAAAAATCTACCAGGGCATAATAACCAATGGTTACAAAACGCTCCAGCAGCCAATTGCCTTTTACAATTGCAATCCCTTCTTTCTTCATCGCTGTTAAATGCATCTTTTTATCAGAGCGCAGCGGTTCGCCAAAAGTATAAAACTGCTGTAAAAAAATATTATCAAGCCCGGTACGTTCCTTCAATACCCTCGATACGGCTTCATCCGCAGCTTCGTCTTTTAAAATAAAACCGCCAGGCAGCCCATGCACGCTAGCATGTTTCATTTGCAGCAATAAAACTTTTAGTTCATTGCCATGAAATCCAAAAATTACACAATCAACAGATATAGAAGGCAAAAACATTTTGCCACCCTCCTGAACAATATTTTTAAGGTCTTTTTTTAAAGCCATCATTTTTTTCGAACACTGAAAGTAAAATAAATTATGCTGATTGTACTAAAATAATATTATCATTATGTTAGATTGACACAATGATAATTTACAAAATCGCCAACATGAAAAAGATCATCCCTCTTGCAGCACTGCTGTTTAGCGCCAGTTATTGCGCCACCGCCCAAACCAGTTATACCGCACAGGCAAAAGCCATCGTAGCTAAAATGATGCTGGAAGAAAAAGCAGTCATTGTTGCAGGCATGGGCATGAACATCCCTGGGCTATCTACAGGCGGTGGTGTTGGGTAAACAGAAGATAAGGTTGCTGGCGCAGCAGGCACCACACTTAAGGTAGGGCGTTTAGGGGTTGCAAGTATCGTGGTAGCAGATGGCCCGGCTGCATTGAGGATTGCACCCACGAGGAAGGATGATACCAAAACTATTATTGCACCGCTTTTCCGGTAAGCACTTTATTAGCCTCTAGCTGGGATACAGAATTGGTAAAAAAAGTTGGTGTGGCAATGGGCAACGAAGTAAAAGAATATGGCGTAGATGTATTGCTGGCACCAGCCCTTAACATACAACGCAACCCATTAGGCGGACGTAATTTTGAATACTATCCTGAAGACCCAATTGTTGCAGGCAATATTACAGCAGCCATTGTAAACGGCGTACAATTTAATGGGGTAGGCAGTTCTATTAAACATTTTGCCGCCAACAACCAGAAAACAAACCGCATGACGGTAAACACCATCGTTAGCGAAAGGGCATTGAGGGAAATCTACCTGCGTGGTTTTGAACTGGCTATAAAAAAAGCTGACCCATGGACGGTGATGAGTTCTTACAATCAAATCAATGGCACCTATACATCAGAAGAATATGGTTTGCTGACCACCATCTTAAGAAAAGAATGGGGCTATAAAGGCTAGGTAATGACAGACTGGTTTGGTGGCAAAGATGCCGTTGCGCAAATGAAAGCAGGCAACGACCTATTAATGCCCGGCGTGGCCGGTCAGAAAAAAGCTATCCTGGATGCAGTAAATAATGGCAGTTTGCCCATTGCCGATTTAAACACCAATGCCGAACGATTAGTAACATTAGTATTGCGCTCTCCATCTTACAAAAAAACAGCTTTTACCAACCAGCCAGATTTAAAGGCACATGCCATCATAAGCCGTACCGCTGCCGCAGAAGGCAGGGTATTATTAAAAAAATGAGGGCAATGCATTGCCGCTACAAAAAGGAAAAAAGATAGCAGCTTTCGGAAACACCTCTTATGAATTTATTGCCGGTGGTTCTGGAAGCAGCGATGTAAACAGGGCCTATACAATATCGTTGGTACAAGGGTTTGGCAATGCGGTTATACAATCGACGAGTCGTTAAAACCAGCGTATGAAACATATATAGCTGCTGAAAAAGCAAGGCAGCCAAAGCCAAAGTACTTTTTTGAATTAGTGCCGCCGGTTATGGAAATGAGTGCTGATAAGGCTTTGATAGAAAAAGCCGCCACTGAAAATGATGTAGCAATTATAACGTTTGGAAGAAAATCAGGCGAATTTCTAGACCGCAATGTGGACAATGATTTTAACATTAGCAGCACCGAAGCGGAGCTTATCAAAAATATATCAGCTGCTTTTCATGCAAAAAATAAAAAGGTAATTGTTTTATTGAATACGGGAGGCGTTATTGAAACAGCAAGCTGGCGTAATGAGCCAGACGCTATTTTATTAGCATGGCAGGCAGGCCAGGAAGGCGGTAATGCAGTGGCGGATATATTAAGCGGCAAAGAAAATCCTTCAGGCAAGCTGGCTGTTACTTTTCCTATGGCATATAAAGATGTGCCTTCTGCCAATAATTTCCCTGGCAAAAATTTATCAGGTTCTATAGAGATTGGTTTTATGGGCATACCAACAGGCAAAAAATCGGAAGTGGTGTATGAAGAAGGTGTTTATGAGGGCTATCGGTATTATACTACTTTCAATGTAAAGCCAGCATACGATTTTGGCTTCGGCTTATCTACACCAACTTTACTTACAGCAACTTACGGTTAAGCAGCCCTACTTTTAACGGCACTATCAATGCAACTATTACCATTACAAATGCCGGCAAAGTGGCTGGCAAAGAAGTGGTGGAATTGTACCATTCTGCGCCAGCAAAAAAAATGGATAAGCCGGCAGCAGAATTAAAAAGCTTTGCCAAAACAAACTTGTTGCAGCCAAACCAATCTCAAACTATTTCTTTTGTGATAGATGCAAAATCGCTCGCATCTTACGATACCGCAGGTGCTGCATGGATGGCCACAGCAGGAACTTATACAGTTAAAATTGGCGCCTCCTCTACCAATATAAAACAAACCGGCACTTTTGGGTTGCCTAAAGAAATGGTGGTGGAAAAATGCCATAAAGTATTAGTGCCACAAGTAGCGATAAAAGATTTGAAAAAATAAATATTAGCGGCCCGATGCCGTTAAATTAAGTTCTTTTCATTTTTTATAAAATAAAGGCTTGGCAAATACTAAAAATATTACTATCGTTAAGTTGAAGGATTTTGCTTTAAAAGGTCCAAATGCTCTTCCCTTTTGGAATAGGGCTGGGGGAATCAGGCAAATACGAAATCGCCTTAAAATTAACGGGATTTTTTAGCTTTTATAAAAATATTTTGTTTGTAATGCACTACCAACGGGATTTTGTGGTATTTTTACTTACCAAAAAATGCGTAAAGCTGCCGCCATATTATTATTAACGTTGTTTGTATTTAATACAATAGGATATAAACTATGGTTTGGTATAGCCATGCAACAGGCAGATGCTAAGCTGGAAACCGCACTCGATAACAAAGACTACAACAACGAACAACTATTTACTTTAAAAATCCCCATTAATTTACCTTATCAGAATGTTTCCTCCAATTTTGAAAGGGTAGACGGCGAAATTACTGTTAATGGCGAAACGTATAAATATGTGCAGCGTAAAGTTGCTAATGACACCATGTACCTGCAATGCATAAGGAACACCGAAAAAATTAAGCTGCAACAAAAATCCACCGATTATTTTGGTAAGGTAAATGACGTGGCAGGCAATACCGGCACTAAAAAAATGCCTGCTAAAAATAGCCAGCTTGCAAAATTTGCTTTATCAGATTTTACCAACGATATTGCCCCATGGAAATGTGTACCCATCCCGTTTACAACCTCCGTTTACAACATCTTATCAATTAACAACAGTAGCACAGCACATTTACAAAGGCTGATAAAACCTCCTGAATTAGCTTAATTTGCCTCATCTGTTTTTAACAATCCTTACCGATTGTTTTTGTTATTTATCTTAATCAAACAGTCATTAAAAATGAAAGGACTTCTTGTTTGTCTTTGCATCATTGCATCGCTATATTCCTGTAAACCTAACCTTGAGTATAAAAAATATTTGCACGACCCTCAGCTATTTTCCAATACAGTACACGAATTAAACGGTGTTGTGATGGGCAATAATTTTCCGCCAATGATTGCAGCACGCAACTATACTTATGGAGCCATAGCGGCTTATGAAGTAATAGCAGCGGGCTATCCAAAAAAGTACAGCTCGCTGGTAGGGCAATTAAATGGGCTTGGCACCGTAGCAAAGCCTGCGGCTAATATGCCTATCGATTTTGAACTGGCAGCTTTGCTGGCTTACATAAAAGTAGGCGAAGCGGTTACGTTTCCAGAAGGCAGCATGCAGGATTATAAAGACAGTATTTTGAACCTTGCCCGGAGTAAAGGCCTGCCGGGGAACATTGAAAAAGCATCGCAGCAATTTGCCGATAGCATGAGTATAAGCATTATTAGCTGGAGCAAAAAAGATAATTATGCCCAAACAAGAAGTTCAGAAAAATATACTGTAAAAGATTTACCAGGCAGATGGGTGCCAACACCGCCCATGTACGCACAGGCCGCCGAGCCGCATTGGATGGAAATTAGGACCATGGTTTTGGATAGCGCAAAACAATTTGCACCGCCACCACCCATACCTTATAACCTTGATGATAAAAGCGGCGCTTATTACCAGCAGGTAATGGCGATAAAAAATGCAATAGATAGCCTGACAGAAGAACAAAAGCACATGGCAGATTTTTGGGACGATAACCCCTTCAAGCTTAATGTATCCGGGCATTTGATGTTCGCTACAAAAAAGTTTTCACCATCCGGGCATTGGATGAGCGTAATCGGCATTGCTGCAAAAACAGCCAAATCCAATTATGATGAAACAGTGTATGCTTATGCGAAAACCTCTGTTGGTTTGTTCGATGCGTTTATACAATGCTGGTTTGTAAAATATACGTATAACACCATTAGGCCCGAAACGGTGATTAATAAATTTATAGACCCTAACTGGAGGCCATATTTACAAACACCGGCGTTTCCGGAATATACCTGCGGGCACTCTACTATTTCATCTGCCGCGGCAGAAGTGCTTACCGGCATTTATGGGGATAATTTCGCTTACACAGATAGTACCGAACTGGAATTCGGTATCGCAAACCGCAGCTTTAAATCCTTCAGGCTTGCAGCGCTGGAAAATAATTCGGCCCGCTTTTTTGGCGGCATCCATTTTCATCCTTCCTGCATTGCAGCCACAAAAGAAGGCAAACAAGTTGGGGATTATATTTCTACCAAACTAAAAATGAAAAAATAACCATTTTAAAAAACTTGCATCATGAAAAAATTTATAGCAACAATATTTATTACCACAATCTTTATAGTAATAGCCACTTTACAAGTAGCAGCACAAGGCTGTGTAGCAGTGCGCAGTACAGGCAACGCCGGCATGGCACATCCAACCGAAAATGAAAATGGCACCTGGCAGTTAAGCACCAGCACCCGCTATTTTAGGTCGTTCCGTCATTTTTCCGGTACTACAGAAAACAAGCAACGTTTAGTGGATGGAAGCGAAGTAATCAACCATCAGTTTAGTTTAGATATTGCTTTAACACGTATTATAAACAACCGCTGGTCTTATATGGTTGATGTGCCTATCTTATCAAACACCCGTTCTTCTTTATACGAACACGGGCTGGTTAATGGGGTGTATGTAAAAAAAGAAAGGCACTCCACCCATTCTTTTGGTATAGGCGATATGCGTTTTGCTGCTTACAGGTGGCTGCTGGACCCTAAGAAAAATAAAAAAGGAAACATACAGGCAGGCATAGGCATTAAATTACCAACAGGCGATGATGCGTTTAAAGATTACTGGTATAATGTAGGCCCAAACGGTACTAAAGAGTTGCGTACGGTTGACCAATCCATCCAATTAGGCGATGGCGGCACCGGCTTTACTGCAGAACTGAACACCTTTTATAACATCAAGCACAACTTTGGCGTATATGCAAATGCCTACTATTTGGTTAACCCAAGGGAACAGAATGGTGTACGCACTTATCGGGAAACATTAACGCCTGCCTTGGCTAACGAGGCAATCGCCAGCGTGCCAGACCAATATATGCTGAGGGGCGGTTTCAATTATTCTTTCAACCATATTAAAGGCTTGTCGCTTGCCGCAGGTGCCAAATTGGAAGGCATACCTGTACAAGACCTTGTTGGCGGCAGCGGAGATTTCCGCAGGCCCGGCTATATCTGGTCTATCGAACCAAGCGTTAACTACCAGGTAAAAAAGCTAAATTTCTTCTTTTCATTGCCTTATGCCATTGCCCGTAATAGAACTCAGAGCGTGACTGATAAAGAAAATTCAATTAAAACTGGCAAGCATATACAAGGCGATGCGGCTTTTGCAAATTATGTAGTAAACATTGGCTTTGCCTTTAAGTTTAAGTAAGATGATTGGCTTTTACTATGGAAAAAGAGTAAATAGAAGTTCGGCGCATGTAATAAGCCCCTTCCCGAAATTTAATATAATAAAAATCATCAATACTTCGTTAATCATTAAATTGTAAGTCCATATTTTACCATAAACCTTTGCAAATTTGCTACGTTGCATTTGCAGTTAAATTATTTAATACTAATCGGGCGCTGTTAATTAAATCTATTTCGCTTACAAGGCTCCAATCGAAATTGCCTTAAAGAGGGGGTTGGAGGGTAAGATAAAAAAAGGAAGAACATTTAATTTTGGGCAGTTAAATAGAAAATATTTATTTAATTTAAAACCAACATTAACAATGAGAAAATTATTAAAAGCTTTAATAATTATCATAACTATAGCACCATCCGTAAGCCAGGCGCAAACAGATATCGATGCTATCATGATGGAGAAAAACCAATTGTGCATCGGCCCAATGTACAGCCACAGCAGCTGGAAAAATTACTGGGAAGGCACGATGAAAAGAGACAACCAAAATTTAGGCACCGTATCTACCCAGCTATTTTCTGTAATGGGCGCTTACGGCCTTTCATCAAAATTAAACCTGCTTTTTAATGTGCCCTACATAAAAACCAAAGCATCAGCAGGCACGCTTAGCGGCATGAAGGGCGTACAAGACCTTAGCTTTTTTATAAAGTACATGCCGGTTGAAAAACAGATAGGCCCAGGTACTTTTTCTATTTATGCCATTGGCGGTGCATCTTTTCCATTAACCAATTACGTGGCCGATTTTATGCCATTATCTATCGGCATGCACAGCAAAACAGCTTCTGCAAGGCTTATGCTGGATTATCAGGTTAAGCATTTATTCTTTACCGGTTCTGCAACGTATACCTGGCGGGATAATATTAAGATTGACCGCACAGCGTACTACACAACCGAAATGCACTTAACCAACGAAGTAGAAATGCCTAATGCCAACAACCTTAATTTTCGTGCCGGTTACAGAAGCAGCAAGCTTATTGCCGAAGCGATAGTAAATAAAGCTACAACGCTTGGCGGCTTCGATATTACCCGCAACAACATGCCATTTCCCAGCAATAAAATGGATGCAACTATTGTAGGTGTTAATGTAAAATATGTGGTTACCCAAAATCATAATTTGTCGCTGGTAGGTGGCGGCAATACCACCGTTGCAGGAAGAAATGTAGGGCAGGCAACCACCTGGTACGGCGCTGTTTTTTACATCCTCGATTTTACGCATAAAGCAAAGCAAACTAGTAATTCAGGTAAAACTAATTAACATGAACAAAAAAATATTTTTCTCATATCTAGTATCCATTGTTGTTGTAATTGCAATTGTAGTGGCTTGCAATAAAGATGTAGTTGGCCGTACCGATAATATAGCCGCCCTGCAGCCTACAAATACAGACGACAACGCAGGCACCTGGAAGCCGATATTATTGACAGCGCCAACAGATATTGTTGTGGCTGCGCCCATAGCCACCTCAGCACCTGATTATATTTTGCAGATAAGCGAAATAAAAAGTTTTCAGGCAAACATTACCAGCGAAGACCAAAAGTTGATTAATTACTGGAGTGCAGGTGCAGTATTGCGCTGGAACGAAATTTTGCGTGATTTGGTAGCTAAGCATAACCTGCCGCCTTACCAAAATGCAGATGGTACTTACCCAACACCCAGCGTCAGTAACCCATTGGCGTACCCGCAATTTCCTTTTAGCAACCCGCCTTATGCTGCCCGTGCGTATGCTTATGTAAGCGCTGCACAGTACGATGCGCTGGTAACGGCCTGGTATTACAAAAAACAATTCAACCGCCCCGCACCTTATACGGTAGATGCTACCTTAAAAGTATTAGTGCCTAAATCAGCCCTGCCATCTTACCCATCAGAAGATGCGGTGGTAGAAGGGGCAGCTGTTGAAATGCTTAAATTGTTGTTTCCCGGCGATCAGGAATACATCACCGAAAAAGCGGCCGGGCATAAAAAAGCAAGGCTGATGTGTGGCGCCAACGTACGCAGCGATATAGAAGCCGGCGAAGCATTGGGCAAAGCAGTAGCACAAAAATTTCAGGCACGTGCAAGGGGCGATAGGGCAGGCGCCGCAGTAGGCTCACCAACTATTTGGGCAAAAATTGTAAGTGATTGCAGGGTAAGGGGCGACTCGCCATGGGTTAGCCTGGATGCGCCTGCACGGCCGCCAATGCTACCGGTATTTGGAAAGACAAAAGCATTTTTATTCGATTCATTAACAGCAATATCGCTTCGCCCGTTACCACCACCTGCAGTAGGCAGCGAACAAATGAAAATCGAAACAGAAGAGATATACCAGTATGTAAAAAACCCAACCCGCGAACGCATAGCTATCGTTCATTTTTGGGCTGATGGCGCCGGGACTTACACGCCACCCGGCCATTGGGATGCTATTGCAGCAGAAGATTTTATAAAGAAAAATTTTAGCGAAGTAAGGTGGGCAAGAAACATGGCGCTGGTAAATATGTCGCTAATGGATGCCGCTGTTGTTTGCTGGGATACAAAAAACTATTATTTTAACCCAAGGCCAACACAGCTAAACCCTAATATAAAAACGTTGACGGGCATACCAAATTTCCCGGCTTATATTTCTGGCCACTCCACATTTAGCGGTGCTGCGGCAACTATTTTAGGCCATATCATTCCCGAAAGAGCAACCGATTACGCCAACATGGCGCAGCAAGCTTCCATGAGCAGGATGTACGGTGGCATTCACTTTCGCAGCGATTGTGCCGTTGGGTTGGTAGTAGGCAAAAACGTAGGCAACTACGCCATACAAAGGGCATTGACAGATGGCGCTGAATAAATATTTATGCTAAAAAGCCAGCCTTGTACTATTATTGCAACGCTGGCCTAATCATTAATGTAAGTGGGCAACAAATAAATTTGTTGCCCAAACTAAGAAGCTATGGGCAACATTGTTGTGTCACTCCCTTGTACAAAAATAGCTATGAGCGGCTTTTATCAACTTCTATGGGGCTTATTATAAAGCAAGCTATCAGCAATTTCGCATCAGTACAATCTTAGGCTTATTAAAACATTGCGTTTGTGCTCCTTATCAGCTCTGAGTAAAATGTATTAAAAACCTTTGCGTGAGAACGTATAGACAGCCTTTAAAAATTATCATGAAAATATTTCAAATAATCATATTGCTTTCGTGCTTCTGCATAAGTGCATCTGCGCAGCAAACAACCATCGTAAGCGATACCATAACAGCCAAGCAGCTGGATAGCGTAACACTAATATCTTACCTTAACTAAAATATTTTACGCCAGCTGCCAGATGTAACAGGCACGTTTTTATTCGCCGGCAAAAAAACTGAAGTTATCAATTTAAGCATGCTGCCGGCAGACCTTACCAATAAAATCGGCCGTCAGGTATTTGCAAAAATACCCGGCATATTTGTGTACGATATGGATGGCACGGGCAACCAGGTAAACATAGCCGCCCTCGGGCTAGGCCCTCACCGTGGCTGGGAATTTAATATCCGTAAAGATGGCATCATCACCAACTAGGATATGTATGGTTACCCCGCCAGCCATTACAGCATGCCACTGGAAAGCATTGAACGAATTGAACTAGTACGTGGCACCGGCTCGCTGCAGTACGGCGCGCAATTTGGCGGCATGCTAAACTATGTTTCCAAACAAGGCGATACTACAAGGCCTATCAGTTTTGAAAATATTACAACCATTGGCTCTTTTAATTTGCTAAGTACGTACAATGCCATCGGCGGTAAAAAAGGCAAGTTCCGCTACTATGCCTACATCGAAAAAAAATCAAGGGACGGGTACCGTAAAAACGTACATACCAGTGGCGAAGCACAATCCATTGCCCTTACTTATGAACCTAATACAAGTTTTTCTGTAAAGCTGGAATGGTCAAGGTCGAAATACATTTACCGCATACCAGGCCTGTTAACAGATAGTATGTTTTATGCAAACCCAAACAATTAAGCCGCAGCCGTAATTATTTCAGCCCGGATATTCATGTACCATCAGTAAATATTAACTGGCAGGCATCGCCCAACACAAAAATACAATTGATAAGCTCCGCAGTTTTAGGGTATAGGAACAGTGTGCAGTTTGATAAGACAACCGGCATAAAGGATACCTTTAACGCAGTAACAATGCAGTACAATAACCGGCAGGTTGATATAGATGCGTTTCATAGTTTCACAACAGAAGTACGTGTGCTGCATCAATATAAATTGGGCAACCAAACAAGTTCGTTAACCGGCGGCGTGCAATACATGAACATAGGCCTGCACCGCAAACAGCTAGGCAAAGGCACAACTGGCAGCGATTTAGACCTAACCTTAGTAAAGCCAGGCTTTGGCAGGGACGTGCATTTTAAAACAAAAAACGTAGCATTTTTCGCAGAGAATAAATTTCAATTATGGCCCAACTTTTCCATTAGCGCAGGCGCTAGGGTAGAAGAAGGCAGGACGGATATGAGTGGTACTATTAGCTACTATCCGGAGAATGCGATTCCGGGTTCTATGAGCCATCATTTCCCTATATTTGGCGCAACTTTTTCTTACAAGCCAGCCAAAGGCATAGAAGTATATGGCGGTTATTCACAGGCCTACCACCCCATGCTGTTTAAAGATTTGATACCAACTTCTTTATACGAAAAAATAGACCCTAACATAAGGGATGCCAAAGGCTATAATGCGGAAGTTGGCTTAAGGGGAAGCTGGAAATTTTTAAGCTGGGATGTAAATGGCTACGTGCTTCAATACAACCATCGCTTTGGCACACTGGCACAAACAGACAATACTGGTGCGTTTATTTTATACCGCACCAACATCGGCAACTCGCTTACAAAAGGAGCAGAAATATTTATACAGGCAGACTGGGTATTGCGCAACAAGGTTAGCTTTTCGCTATTTACTTCAACTGCGTTTATGCACGGCCGTTATACCAATGCTATTGTAAAATCAGGGACTAAAAACATAGATATCCATGGTAATAAAGTAGAAAGTGCCCCTGATGTAATTGCCCGCAATGGAGCAACGGTACGCTACAAAATGCTAACTTTTTCTGCCTTGTATAGCTACACTGCATCAACCTTTGCAGATGCGTTGAATACGGTTGTGCCACCTAAAACTACCGGTGCAGTTGGGCTTGTGCCATCGTATGGTTTGCTGGATTTAAATGCTACCATCAAATTTTCTAAAACAATAGATTATGCGCTTTAACTTAAGCAACGCAACCAACAAACAATATTTCACCAAGCGCCCAACGTTTTACCCTGGCCCCGGCGTATGGCCGTCTGATGGCCGTAATGGAAGTATAACATTGGCAATAAAATTGTAGGCCAAAGTAATAGAAACATTGATTTGGTAGATTGAAACGGATAAAAAGCTGGTTGTACTTTGCATGCTATCAAAAGCAAGTGATAAAAGAATCGGCTTCATCTGCTTCCATCTGTTAAATCAGCGTTTATAGTTTTTACAAAACATACTTAAAAGCTTTAAGAAGCATTTGACAAGAACTTATTATTTCTTAAATCCGCTAAGTGAAAAAGGAGCAAAATATGGGACTTGATTTGATCATTGACAAGTTGACAAACTCAATTGAAAATGTTCAATCTGGTGACAGCTTCCCTACTGAGATTTCTTTATTTAACAAAGTAGAATTTAAAAATATCACCAAGAAAAATGGTTGGAGGTTTAATTGGCAAGTGCGGTTAAAATACCCGAACGTGAGATCTATAAGTTGACAATTGCTAATAATCCACACATCATTCAAGGAATTGTGAGTTTGGAAGTAAAGGTTGGCCATGTTTATATGCACCTAATTGAAAGTGCCTCTTTTAATATTGGCAGAAATAAAACTTATTATGGTGTACCAAAAAAATTTGGTTGCTTTTGCTTGCAAACTTTCGTTTCAAAGAGGTGGAGCAGGTTATGTTTCATTTGTTGCAGAAACAAAACTAATCGACCATTACATCGAAAGTTTGGGTGCTATTCATTTTGGAGGACATTTGATGGTGATTACGACACAAGTAGCCTTAAAATTAATTAATAAATATTTTAAAATTAAAAAATATGGGACTTATAAAAGAAGCTCTTGACGTTGACTTTGTAGTTGACCCAAGACCATTGACAAAGAAAAAAGAACTTGCAATTAGCGCATTTATAAAAAAAGACAAAGAAAAAAAAGGGCTTTGTTAGAAAAACAGCCAATAAGGAAAAAATCTACAAATAAAGCAAAAGCAACTGCATGATAAATGCAAAATGCTTACAGGGGTTTAGCGTTATAGTAGCTTAAGAATAAACGTTGCCTTCACTTTAAAGTGCAGCTTTTTTCAAGAGTTGAGATGAAAGAAATCTAGTTCTTTACAATGGCATTCTCTAAACTGATAAGCGGTCCTATTTTACCTACCCCCTAAAGCTAAAACCCTGTTTCAAAAAGAAACAGGGCCTTATGCACTCAATCAAAAAACCAAAATAACCAAAGTATTACTATTGCTTGTTTTGCCTTTGTGGCCTTAAAGCAGGTTCAATATCACTCTTCCATTTTTTAAACTGGTCGTCTGTAAAAATGGCTTTTAATTTTTCGTCACGGTCAATATTCATCTTCAGCATCTTGTCCCTCATCGCATCCCTGTCTGGTGGTCCGCCTGCTGCACGCATGTCATCCCTTTGTTTTTGCATGTCGGCATAATAGGCTGTAAAAACGCTGTCCGTCTTACCCAATTTATCATTGTCTAGCTTAAGGTCAGCCAGCTTTTCATTTAAGGCCTTTATTCTTTCTTCAACTGTCACCCTTTGTCCGCCACCGGGGCCTTGGGCAACTGCGAATGTGATACTTGCAAAAAGGGCTATAACTGATAACGCAATTTGGTTTTTCATATAAATCAATTTATTTTATTTGTTGTTTTATATTAGACGACCTTTTTTAAAGAAACAGTCGAAAATAAAATTATTTTTTTTGCGACTCATTTTTTTGGCTTAGTGCCTTGTAAAATAACGAGTCGAATTTTGGCTGCTGCTCCGGCGTACACATGCTCCTGATATCCTTGAAGTGCCTGAAAATTACTACCTCAATATCTTTTTGCTTGCTTACAGAAAGCGTTGCAGTGGCGGTAATGGCAGAGTCGCTAAAGTGTGTGCTGCTTAAATCTTTTAAATGATTTTCCTTTTCGTCCCTTACAGAATCGAACATTGCTTTAATCGTTTTGCGATAGTGTGCATTTAATGTATCGTATTGTTGCAGCTGCTCTTTGCTAAAGCCCATATCAATTTTTAAAAAGTTGCTTATAAGGGCGTACCTATCGCCACGCATGCCTCTTTTTGGGGTAGGCTTGTTAAGCATTAAAAAAGATAACAGTACAATATTAGACAGCAATAGAATGCCAATAATTATAAGCAATAATTTGCTTTTGTATGTTTTTTCAATCATAGTATTACGGTGTTTCAGCGTTATCGATTGTGGCAAAAGTGGCGGTATTTTCTTCATCATCAACAGAACTTACTGAACGCTCTGCAACATTGGTAGCAGATGTTTTATTGGTAAGTATCACCGAAACATTAATGATGATGATAAGGCAAAGCCCCAACACCATTACCAACGGGCGGCTAATATAAATGGCTATCGTTTCCCAAATACTTTTTACTTCTTTATCAAGCCTTGCGTTAATGCGGGTAAGCAGGTAAGGTTTTGGCGATGCCCTTTGTATATTGTTGATGCTATTAAATGCAGCGTCAATTTTCTGGTCGGTATCTTCATTATTTTTCATGGCTTTTATTTAGCGGAATAGTGTAAATAATAATTTTTTAATTCTTTTTTAAGATTAATTTTTGCCCGTGCCAGTAAAGATTCTACCGCATAGAAGGAAGTATCCATAATAGCAGCAATTTCATGGTTGTTTAACCCTTCTATTTTATTTAGCGTAAAAGCTATGCGTTGGCTATCTGGTATTTTTTGCAATGCTTTAAATAATTCGCTCGCTTTTTCTTTGTTGTCAAGCAATACTCCGGGGTGGTTAAATTCTACGGGGTGGTATTGGGTATTGTCTTTTTCGCCGAGCAACTTTTGTACTAAGCCAAACCTTTTTTTGCGCTTCTTCTTTTTTTCATGGTCTAATGCTTTTGCTATAGCTATGCGGTACAGCCAAGTGCTAAACTTTGCCTCGCCTTTAAAAAAACCAATTGATTGATACACCTGTACAAAAACTTCCTGCGTGGCATCTTCAGCATCTGCTTCATTTTGCACAATGCTTAAAATAGTATTGTACACCATATCCTGGTATAATTCCACCACGGCCTTAAAAGCCTGCTGCTGCCCTTGCTGTAAGTTTTTAACTAGCTCTTCTTCCGATTGGTTCAAAACGTATTTTTTAAAATCCAATCAAAAATACTTAAAAAGATGGTCTCGCACCTCTACCACCTGGCCCACCACCCGGAGGCATATATCTGCCTTTTTCCTCATCGCTACTTTTTTTTGCTATACCAAAGTTTTTAAGGCTATAGGTAAACGTAAGCATAAAATATTGTTGCAATACCTGGCTTTGTGCATCTTCAATATAAGCGCCGGTAACCGTCCTTACAATGCTTTGGTTTTGTTTCAATAAATCAAAAACAGAAAGCTTTAACTCGCCTACACGATTTTTTAAGAATTTTTTGCCTATGGAAGCATTCCATAACCAGTAGTGTTGGTTAAAGCCATCTGTTAAGCCGCTATAAGTTTGCCCAGTAACATCGTTCTGTACAAACCAGCCTTTTTTATCAAGCAAATTAATTTGTACGCCGGCGCTTTGGTTTACATATTTTGTATTGGTGGTAATGTTAGATATAGTTTGCGCAGTGCTAAAGGCTGCATTATACGACAAATTAAAATCTACATACTCGCTGATGTTGCTGGCAAATACAACGCCCGTATTATAAGCGTAATTATTGGTTAGCGTATGGGTAGCATTAGTAAGCCCTGGCAACCTTGAGTAAGTAAAGCCTGCATTAACATTAACCACTGTTTTTATGGCAGTTACCGGCAAGCTGTACGTAAAAAATGTACGCATGCTTTTATAACCATCCAAGTTTACAGGCTTGCTTAACTGCGAGCCTCTGTTCAGCTTTATGCCTTGTTGTATAATGGTATCTTTTTGCGCAATAAAAATACCGTTGGATATATAATCGCTCGCTGTTTGTAAAAAGATGTTGGCAAAAAAACTGCGCCCCGTTTTAGAATTTATAAAACTGTACCTGCCCGAAAGAAGCTGCGTATAAGATTGTTTTAAATTGGGGTTGCCACTGCTTACCCGTAATGGATTGGTTAGGTTTACCACATCCTGCAACTGGCTTATAGAAGGAAAGTTGGTAGATGCCCGGTAAAACAAACGGATATTGCTGCTGGCAGAAAACTTTTTACGCCACATTAAATTAGGCAGCACATTGGTAAACGATTGGTTCACATTTGTCTTTGTTGGAAACACCCGCTGGCTCTCTAATTGAGTATGTTGAAAGTTAGCACCGAAAGATAACTGCTCATCCTTATTTTTAGAAAACCGGTAATTAAGCCCGGCGTTATTAGTAGTAACGGTATTATCAAACCGGTTAGATAAACTGGTATCTAACAAAGAATATTTTGACCCATCGTAATTGAACGTCTGCTGGTCTGCCTTGTTTTTTTGTATAGAAGGATTATAATCAATTTGTAGCTGGCTTTTTTTGCCTAAAGGTTCCGTATATGCAATGCTGCCGCCGATTGTATGCCCATTGGTATTATTATCATTTGATTGTTGTTGGATAGAATCTGTTATGCTATTACTATCAAAAAAGCGGTATTGCGCATCTGTAATGCTGTTGCCATTATTTTTATTGTAAGTGCCATTAAGCCCGAAAGAAATGGTGCGCCCTTTTTTTGCAAAAGAGTGGCGGAACATAATATTGTTGCGGATGTTAAAGCCATTCCTATCTGCCGTGCCCCGGCTTAAAGAAGAGTTTACAGGATCTGCCGCATCATAAAAACTTTTTAACGATGATAAGGACGATGAATTATTATTCTGGAAATTTATGCTCGGTATTATAAATATTGAGTTAGAAGAATCCAGTTTATACTCCAGCCGCATGTTGATACGATGGTTGTTATTTTTTGATAAGGAATTACTGCCCTGTAAACTATACAAATTTTTAGGGTTGGCATAAGTTTGCGTGCTTACAGTAGAATTATTGGTATTGTTGCTATTGTTAAAAAAGTAGCTGCCTGTAATAATCAGCTTTTTATTAAACTCGTTGCTGTAGTTAATCCCTATCGCATTTGTTTTGTTGATGCCGCTTACTTGCCCAACATTAAAATCGTTGCCAGCACCGCCTCCACGGCCGCCACCAGCGCCACGCCCACCGCTACTGGTAAGGCCCAATAAATCTTGCGAGCCAAAGTTTTGCTGGTTAACATTATTGAAATTGCCTACAAAAGAAATTCGCCTGGTGCCATTAAAAAAACTCATGTTGCCACCGGCTGCATAACGGCTGTCTGTACCAGTGCCTGCATAAACCCTACCAAACTGGCCGTTTTTAATACCCGATTTTGTAACAATGTTTATCGCCTTAACAGAGTTGCCATCATCAAAGCCGGTAAGCTGTGCCTGGTCGCTTAATTTATCAAATACCTGTATTTTATCTACCACCATAGAAGGTAAATTTTTCAATGCCGCAGATGCATCGTCACCAAAAAAATCCTTTCCGTCAATGGTTACTTTTTTCACCGTTTCGCCCTGTGCTGTTACTGTACCATCGCTGGCTACCGTAATGCCCGGCATTTTTTTAATAAGGTCTTCGGTAGTTGCATCCGGGTTTACCTTGTACTGGCTGGCAGCAAACTGTGTAGTATCGCCTTTTATAACTACCGGGTTTTCTTTTGCAATAATGGTAACGCCCTCCAGGTCTTTGCCCTGTTTTGTAAAATCAAGGCTGCCCATATTTGTCACTACATCGTTGGCAACTATAACCGCCCTCTTTAAATTTTGGTAGCCAATAGAGCTTATGCCGATGTAAAAACTATTGTTTGCAATACCGGTTAAAGTATAATTTCCGTTGGCATCAGTTACCGTGCTTTTTACTTCATTTTCTGTACTATCTTTTTGCAGCCATATAGTTACTGTAGCACTTGCAACAGGTTTTTTTGTTGTAGCATCTGTCAATACCCCTTTAATGCCTCCCGATTGTGCAAATGTTGCGGCAGCTAAAAAGTTTAAAATAATAAATACTGTAAAAGTTTTAAACATATAAAGGCGGTTGTTTTACATAAGACGACGTAGCTGAAAAAAACAGGCGAAATTTTAACATTTATATTTCAATGCCGTTAAGTTGAGCGGATTTCGCCCCGAAGGGTTACGCTCCCATCTCCTTTGGAGAGGGGTTGGGGGTGAGGTAAAATATAGCGCATGCCTTATCTTAACGGAATTGATTTATGTTTAAAATATTGATAAAGATAAATGCAGTGCGTAAAAATATGCATGGAATATTAAAGGTTGGTATTGGGTTTAAGGCCAAAAAGTGATTCCATCAAACAGTGCATGAAGCAATCATTTGATTGTTTACGGGGCTTAAATTTAAAATTAAATTACACAGGTGCAACTATGTGCAATGGCATGGCCAACAAATAAATTTGTTGGCCCAACCAGGAAGCTATGGTCATCATCGTTGCCCGTCCGAATGGCAGCCGGGCGGATGTCACTCACTTGTACAAAAAAAGCTTTGAGCGGCTTTTACCACAATACTTGCAGGTAGGAAATAGTTTGCCAAAACCGAAAGAGTAATCTGCTGCGATTATTATTTTATTAACAACTATTATTTATAGCCGTTACGTTATCTTTTATTAAAATTATTTACTACATTCATCGAATTAGGGCAAAAAATTCCTTGTACCTTTTATTGTCAATTAACTGTTATACTAATCCGATATTCTTTTTTAGACAATGATGTAATTCGTTTTACTTAATAACACCCGCAGCATCCTACATAACTGATTTAACCTTATCTGTAAATGAAATATTTTTTATCTGTTTTAATGCTGGTATCTTTTTCTGTAATGGTGTATTCGCAACAGATAACGCCTGCCGGTCCGGTGGCAATTTGTGCTGGATCAAGCGTTACGCTTTCAGTTACTGGAGGAAGCCCTACTTCGTATCAGTGGCAATCAGGCACTACCATTGTTGGCACTGCAAACACTTATACAGCAACTGCTGAAGGAAATTATACGGTAGTTTTAAATGGCGGAGGTGTGGGTGATACTTTAGGGCCGGTTGTGGTTACCCTAAATCCTTTGCCGGCAGTACCCGCCTTTACTTTCAATCCTAATAATCAGTGTGCTAACCTACCTGTAAATTTTATTGTTTCCGCTCCTGTTTCAGGTGTTACATACACCTGGGATTTTGGTGATGGAACAACAGGCACAGGAGCAAATATTGCACACACTTTTAGTAGTGCAATCGGAAATAGCAATAGCACTTTCAATGTAAAACTAATTGCAACAAGTACTGCTAACTGTGTTTCATCCGCATCTTCTCAAATTGTAAGCATACAGCAAAAGCCTAATGCAATACTAAGTGACCTTAATGGTTTTCGGTTTTGTGGCAATGTTGGTCCGGCAACAGTAAATGTATTTGACCAATCAGTACCTTCCTTAAATTCTAATTACACAATAAGTTGGGGAGATGATAGTCCTGATTATAGCTCATCGGCAGCACCCAATAATCTCCCACACATTTACACAACCGGGATTTATAATTTAGTGTATACTGTAAAGGGCACTAATGGATGCACTGGCACCGCAAACTATACGGTCTACAATATAACAAATCCACGTATAGGTGCAGGCATTCCAGCAAATACCCAGGGATGTGGACCTGTAGAAGTTTGTTTTCCCATTAACAATTTTCAAGATAATCATCCATCAACAATTTATAAAGTAGATTTTGGTGATGGAAGCCCTGTACAAAGCTATACACATCCACCTCCGGAATCAGTTTGCCACTCATATACAGCCACATCATGTGGCGCTAAGGGAAATGCTTTCACTTTTAAAATTTTAGCAATAAATGGATGTGATACCAGCAATGGGCAATTTTCACCTATCAGGGTATATACAAAGCCCAGCGCAGATTTTAGTATAAATCCCAATCCTGGTTGTGTAAATTCACCAATAACCTTTCAGAATACAACAATAGAAGGGTCAAATAATAGTTGTAGTAAAACAACCGTGTATACATGGAATTTTGGCGATGGCACAGCTCCTACAACTGTCTTTAGTAATGCCACCCAAATACACCCTTATTCCGCTCCCGGAAATTATCCTGTTACCTTGACAGCACAAAATTCTTGTGGCGCAACCAGCATTACCAAAACTATTTGCATTACCACCCCTCCAACCCCTTCCTTTAATCTAAACAACACAACCGGCTGCATACCATTAACCGTTACTGCAACTAATACTACTACTTCACCAAATAGCTGCACACCACCAACTTATCTATGGTCGGTAACTTATGCAGCAGCATTTTGCGGCACTGCTTCCTCATGGAGCTTTACCAGCGGCTCTACCAATACATCCACAAGCCCGGGTTTTATATTTAATAACCCGGGTACTTATACCATAACCCTGGCAGTTACTAATGAATGCGGTACATTTCCAATAAGCCAAACCGTTACCGTAAAGCAACCACCCACAGTAACTATCAACCCATTTACTTTCCCATGCGGGCCGGTAACAATTTCACCTGCGGCAACAGTAACAGCCTGCAGCCCCAACCCACCCACTTATGCATGGTCTTTTACAGATGGCACTCCTGCTACATCTACCGCAGCCAACCCGGGCGCAGTTAGTTTTACAACTGTTGGCGTACATGCCATAACCCTAATAGTAACCAACGAGTGCGGCCCCAGTACTGCAACATCAAGCGTAACCGTATCGGCTGCGCCAGATGTTATTGTACCGGCTAATAAAATATACTGTGGCGGCGAAACAGCAGCGGCTATAAATTTTACCAGTACAGTTGGCACACCCACCTATAACTGGACAAACAGTAACCCTTCCATTGGCCTGCCGGCAAGCGGCATAGGAAGCATCCCGGCATTTACCGCTACCAACAATGGCACCACACCCATTGTGGCTACTATTATAGTAAATCCGGTTGTGAGTACTAATTGCAGTGGTATCCCGGCATCTTTTACCATTACCGTTAACCCCAGGCCATTGCCGCCTGTAGCGGCTACACCAGTTATTTATTGCTTAAATGCAACAGCTGTTCCTTTAACCGCAACGGCTGCAGCTAGCAATACAGTAACATGGTACAACAATAGTGCATTAACGGGTGGTAGCCCTACCGCACCAATACCAGCAACTACTACACAAGGCTCCACTTTATATTATGTTACACAATCAAATAGTTTTGGTTGCGCAAGCCCGGCAACTATTATTACGGTAACTGTAAACCCTTCCATTTTGGGAAATGTTATTGCAAGCAGCCAAAATATTTGTGCCAATACAATGCCAGCCACACTTGCTTCTTCCGGTATTGTAAGCGGGGGTTCGGGTATTTTTATTTATCAATGGCAAAGTTCTATTGATGGCGGCATTACGTGGACAAATATATCAGGGGCAGCCATTACATCTTTTACGCCACCCGCTTTAACTATTACAACAAGTTACCGACGGGTAATTAACAGCGGCCCTTGCTCGGATACATCTAATATTGCTACCATTACTGTGCAAGGCGCACTGGTAAATTATGGTATTGGGGCTAATCAAATAATATGCGCTGGTGTTGTGCCAGCACAGCTTACAGGGCAAGTGCCCACTGGCGGCGGTGGCGGGTATACCTACGTGTGGGAACTTTCTACAGATAATATAAACTGGTCAGCCACAGGCGGTACTGCATCAGATTATCAGCCTGCAGCTTTATCCCAAACTACTTATTTTAGAAGAAGGGTAACAGCCAGCCAATGTGCTGCAGTTTCTGATATAGTTACCATAACAGTTAACCCCACACCTACCGGAACCATTACGCCTACCAGCCCGGCCGTATGCCAATATAATGCGGGAAGCGTGGTATTTAATGCCACCACAGGCACTGCACTTTTTACTGTTGAAGTTACGGTACACAGGCCGGGAGGCATACCAGATAGTACCATAACCCAAACTATTAATACCAATGGGCCGCAGACAATTAATGTAATAGCGGCTGGTAGCCCAGCGGGTTCTTATACAATAGCGCTCACAAAAGTTACTGATAAAAATTGCCAAAATGCGGGGGCGATTTCAAGCACTACCATTATTGTAAACCCTACCCCTGTAATAGGTGTAAGTACCCCGCCAATAATTTGTAATGGCGCAACTGCTACCCTTACAGCCAGCGGAGCCACTACGTATTTATGGTCGCCTGCTACGGGGTTAAGTAATGCCACAGGCAGTTCTGTAACTGCAAGCCCTGCGGTAACAACAACCTACAATGTAACCGGCACATCAAACAATTGTAGCGCTGCCAATACTATACTGGTAACAGTAACACCAGGTACAACCATTGCTAATGCAGGCGCTTCGCAAATAGTATGCAATAGCAGCAGTACTGCGCTAACAGGCAATATTGCCGTTACAGGTACCGGAGCATGGTCGCAACTTAGCGGGCCTATTGCTACCATAACAAATGCCGCAATAAATAACACTACCGTAACCGGTTTAACAACCGGGCAACGCTACATTTTTACATGGACTATTACTGGCATCGCACCCTGCCCGCCTACAAGTGCCAACGATACCATCGATGTATTATCGCCCATTATAAGTACCATCGGCAAGGATACTATTATTTGTAATGGCGCAACAGTTACATTGGTGGAGCAGCAGTTATCTGGTGGCAGTACTACGGGTTTGGCAGCTCAATATAGTTACCAGTGGCAGCGTGCGGCACCAGGGCAAAGCAATTGGCAGGTAATTGTTGGCGCAACACAGGCAACGTTAACGCAAACCCCGGTTACCAGTACTTGTTACCAGCGTATCGTAAAAAGCAATGGCGCATGTACAACACCAGGCAATACGGTTTGCATAACAGTAAACCCCAACATTAGCAATAATATAATTTCTGCTGCGCAGGAAGTTTGTGTAAACATTTTGCCAGCTATTTTAACAGGCGCAGCTCCCTCTGGCGGAGATGGTAATTACTTGTATCAATGGCAAGTTAGCACAGATAACACAACCTGGTCCGATGTAGTAAATACGATAAATTATCAGCCAGCTATATATACAACAGCAGGTATCCATTATTTTCGCCGAAACGCATCCAGCGGCAATTGTACTTCGGCAAGCAATACCATTAGTGTTACCGTTAGGCCAGATGCTAAGGCGATATTTACTGCTAACCCTACAATTTCCTGCGCAGCATTTAACCTGGCTAATGCCATTACAGTTACTCCATTGCCAGGTAGTAACGGCACCTATTACTGGTATGCCGATGATGCGTTATTTGGAAGCAATACAACCGGTATTTTCCCTGGTTATACTATCAATGCTACAGGCGATACTGTAATTATAAAATTAGTAACAACAAGCCAATACGGCTGCAAGGCAGATTCTATAGCTCAGCAATTCATCACCGTAATTACAGCACAAGCGAAGTTTGCCAAAGATGCCGGCAGCGGCTGCAGCCCTTTGCCAGTAAAGTTTACTAATACTTCCAGCCTGATAAATAATATTAACTTTAACTGGGATTTTGGTAATGGCGCCACCAGCACTTTGGCTCAGCCCGGGACTGTTATTTTTGCTGCCAGCCCCGGTAACAGGGATACCACTTACCAAGTAACTTTAAAAGCCTACAACGGCTGCGACACCACCATTTGGCGGGATAGCGTAAAAATAAGGGCTAATCCTAAAGCACGTTTTGGTGTAGATACTACCTTTGGCTGCTCGCCATTTACAGTGCAGGTAAACAACACTTCGCTGGGCGGCCCCAGTACTTATTATTGGGATTTTGGCAACGGGCATTTAGATACCACCACCACAACCGGCACCATAAAATATACCTACAATAGCGGCCCTTTAGTTGATACGTTTACTATACAGTTAATAGCCGTAAACGAATGTAAAAGAGATACCCAGCGGATAAATGTAAGGGTAGCGCCAAACGATATAAAGGCGAATATCAACATTAACAGCACCGATCTTTTTGGCTGTGCACCACACATTATTGCCATCAATAACAGCAGTATCGGCGCCACTACTTTTACCTGGAATTTTGGGGATGGCTCACCAAATGTTGTTACCAATGCCAACCAAAGTACGGTGCCACATGCGTATACGGATACCGGTACATTCATCATCCAGGTACATATTACTAATGGCTGCAGCGATACCACTGTGTACCGGCAGGTTACGGTATATGCAAAGCCAACAGCGGCCTTTACAACTAATAAAGCTATCTATTGCCAAGGCGATACGGTGCAGGTAAATAATACGTCCATCAACGCAACTAACTACCAATGGTTTTGGGGAGATGGTACCGCCGGTACGGGTGTAAGCCCTACACATGTGTATGCGGTATCCGGCAACTACACCGTTTATTTGCGGGCAGAAAAAACGAATAGCTCGGGGCTCGTTTGTTACGATACATTGGTGCGGCAGGTAACTATTTTGGGCAAGCCGATTGTTACGGTACAATCCAATGCCAACGGACTAAACTGCGCGCCATTTACCCTGCTGGCAACTGCGCCGGGTATTATTAACGAAAGGACAATATGGTATTTTTATGATAGCACTGTTACACCAAATATTATTACTGCTACGGGTGCCAGCGCACAATATATCTTCAAGAAGCCCGGCACTTTTTATGTAAAATTGCTGGCGCAGAATATAGCTGGATGTAGCGATAGTATTACAATCCCTTTTACCGTACAAGGCATGCCGGTAGCGGCTTTCACGCCTGGGGATATTGCCATCTGTACGAGGGATACAACAATTTCCTACATTAATACTACCACTTATAATGGCAACGGCCCTATCAGGTATAACTGGCTGGTAGATAATGTTTCCTTATCTGCCAACGGCAACTTTACACACCAATATACCGTATCGCCGCTAGCTGTTTTGCCACGCATATTTACTACCTGGCTGATAGTTAGCAATAGTGTTGGCTGCAGCGATACGGCCAAAGCGGTGTTGCAGATGAACCCTTCTGTACGGGCACAATTCAGTATTAGCAACTCCAATGTTTGCGTGCCGTTTATTTCCGGCATCACTAACAATTCGCAGTTTGCCACGGCCTTTAAATGGTTGCTGAATGGCGTGCTTGTAAGTACTGATGCATTGCCACAAATAGTTATTGGCCAGGCAGCTACTTTGTACACGCTCACCCTGGTTGCCGATAATATTTACGGCTGCAAGCCAGATACTTTTTCTATCAATTTCACCTCCCGCATAAAACCAGTTGCTGGCTTTACCGTGAATGATACACTAGGCTGCACGGGCATACTAAATGTTGCCACCCACAATACCACAACCAGCGCTAATACCTATACGTGGAATTGGGGCGACAATATGCCAGGAAGTAATTTTATCAACCCAACGCATTTGTACAATAACCTCGGGCAATACCAAATTAACCTTGTGGCAAGCGATGGCGTTTGCAGGGATACAGCCAGCCAACTGGTAAAAATAGGGAACAAGCCTACCGCAGGTTTCACCGTAAATACCACTTTAACCTGCGATACGGCCCGGGTGCAGTTTATTAACCAAACGGCCAACGCAGATAACTACCTGTGGGATTTTGGTGATGGCACTTTTAGCACTGCTGTCAACCCGAAAAAATCTTACCCACCAAGCGCCATACCCTACACAATTAAATTGGTAGCAATAAGTGCCGGCGGTTGTAAAGACTCTACCGTAAAAGCTAATCTGGTACTGGCTAAAGTCCCACCGGCAAGCGATTTCTTCATTAGCCCTACGCCAGTAATTACAGTGCCTAATTATACATTTAGTTTTAACAACCTAACGCTGGATAACCCTAATTATGAATACCAGTGGTCGCTGGGCGATGGCAGCTCCGCAGATAGCAGGGATGTGCTGGGCCATAAATATGCAGATACCGGCAACTATCCGATACGCTTGATTGTGCTGGATAAAATTACCGGCTGTATTGATACCACCATAAAGATTGCCCGCATTGATGGCTTCCCTGGCTGGATGTATATACCCAATGCTATTTGCCCTAATTGCCTGCAAGAAAACCTGCGCACGTTTTTACCAAAAGCAGTGGGGTTAAAACAATACCACCTGCAGATATTTACCACCTGGGGCGAACTGGTTTTTGAAAGTACCAGCCTCGATAGCAAAGGCAGCCCCAACCAGCCGTGGGATGCCCGGTACAAAGGCGGCATTGTTATGCAGGATGCATACGTGTGGAAGATACAGGCAAAATTTGTGAATGGTTCCGAATGGCTCGGCATGATTTATCCGGGAGAGGCGAAGTATAAAAAAGCCGGCAGTATTACGGTAGTTAAGTAAAAACAATAACCATTTTACAACGATATAACCATCTATAAAATGAAAAGATATTTAGTTGCAGCACTTATTTTTTGCACCACAAAACTTTTTGCGCAAGACCCATTCTTTACGCAGGCATTTAATGCGCCACTTACCTTAAACCCGGCAACAGCGGGCACCGGCAATTTAGATTTACGCTTTACTGCAAACTTTAAGCGGCAATGGGTAAACGTGCCTTCCACCATGCAATACGCTGCTGTTGGGGTTGATAGGTACATCAAAGAATTGCACGGCGGTGTTGGCTTGCTGCTCACTAATTCAAAGGAAGGCTACCTTAATAAAAATAGCCTGCATGCCATTTATAGCTATGCGCTTTGCCTGCCAAGCGCCAGGCTGCACCTGGGTTTGCAGGCGGGTATTGCCAACCGGGGCGTTAATTATAACAAGCTTTATTTTAGCGACCAGATAGATAATACGAGCATTATACCAAACTCAACTTCTGGCGTGGATGTGGCGCTAAACAACAACAAATATTTTGCAGATTTTGCAGCAGGATTTTTATTGTATTTGCATGATGGCTGGATGATTGGCGGCGGCGCACAGCACATTAACCAGCCCGATGAATCGTTAACGAGCAATACGTATAGCAGGCTTCCGATAAGGTGGTTTACGTATGCCCGTTACAAGATAGATATTGATGAAGATGGTGAAAGTTATTTTTTGCCCAGTGCAATCCTTTACCGTCAGGCGCAAAGCAATTCGTTAAGTGTGGGTTGCGAATATAAGAACGAAAGGATAGCGATTGGCGCCTGGTATAGAGGCAATGTAAATTTTAAGAATAGCGATGCATTTGCAGTAACGCTAACCCTGGATTTATTTAATGGAAAAACCAATGAAACAGACCATCGCACAAGGGTTGGGGTTAGCTATGATGCTACAACCGGCAAGCTTGGTTTTAGCCGCAGCGCCGGCAGCGGCGAAGGTGCTTTTGTATGGGAAAAGCTTACACCCAATGGCATCCGGTCTGAAGATAGGTGTGATGCTGATTATACCATGAAGGGGACTCCTTGTCCGCAGAAATTTTAGGTTGGCAGGGAGGCTATACCTATTGTATTAGCCCGGACAATAAAATAGTATTAAATGAAAAACTTTTTTCGGAGATTAGATTTGGTATTCGCCGTATAATTTGCGGAGAATAATAAACTACGGCTGTATAGTAACTGGCGTACCAACAGGGATATAACTAAACAGGTCTTTCATTTCACTGTACTTTACAGATATGCAGCCGTCTGTCCAGTTGTAAAAATTATCTACTGTCCACTCTTCTTCTGGCCTGGTGGCGTGTATGGCAATGCCATCGCCAATGCGGGCATTTTTGGGGATAACGCCTTTTTGTTTGCGGTCTTTAAAACGCTGGTAGCTTTCTGTGGTGGGGTAATTTAATAAGAGCTCCGCACCCCATTTAGGGTTTGTTTTTTTAAGGATTATCTTAAAGCTTCCGTTAGGTGTTTTTTTATCGCCTTCCTTCATTTTATCTCCTAAATCTTTACCGCCAAATACTACGGGGTAAGTAGCATACCAGCCTTCTTCATCATACACTTTTAATTCGTAATCGCTTTTGTCGATGATGATATAATATGGATTGATAGTGGTATCTGATGGAGAGATTTTTTTTGACGGGAAAGCGGGTGTTTTTTTGGAAGTATGCCTTTTAGGCTTGCCCGGAACAAATGCCATCAATAAAAAAAGCGAACACAAAATAAAAAAGGTACTAACGGCTTTCTTGTGCATACAACTATTTAATTTTATTTCTATTGTTCAAACGACATGCCACCTGATATTATTTTAAGCGTACAAATAATAGTTAACAAATAAATATAAAATAGTAAAAAAAAGCGCCATTTTTTAACAGACGGCACACAATAAACTAACAGCGAGTATTTTTACCAGTTGCTTAAACGTATCCCTAACGTGTAAGGCCGTAAATCTAACCCGTTATTAAACATAGATTTTGGGCTGTAAGAACCGTACAGCCTAACCGGCCCCAGCCCAAGCTCTGCTATATAAGATAATTTAAATTGTTCCATATCGTAATCGCCTTTGTTTTTAACCTTGCCTCTTTCGTGGCTTTTTTGTTTGTTGCGTTCGCCATACAAGTAGCCGGCACTTATGCCTGCGCTAAAGCTGACGCCCCTGTTAAAATCGCCAGGCTTACTGCAGAAGTTTAACATTACTGGCACGGTTATGTATTCAGCCGCCAATTTGTTTTTCGTAAAATTGATGGCGTCTCTTATAACGTAAGCGTGAGGTACTGCTGTAGTTGAATTATACGGCGAATAACCAGGTTCTTTAAAAGAAATATTCGAGCGGTAACGATAATTATTCAGCTCTAGCCCTAAACCATATTTTAAGTTGATGTGGTGCTTTACAAGGTTGAGGCGCTGCATAAATAGCCAAAGGTTTACATCTATACTTTTAGATGTCTTTAATTTAAAATCGCTGGCGCCTAATGGAAAGCCAGTGCCAGGCTGGTTAACTAATGTTTGGTTGGCTGTAGCGCCCGTATAATTTGTTTTATCGTTATAGTTAGCAAAGCCAAGGTCAATAATAAACCAGTTGGTGCTTAGGTTGCTTAACTCCCTATGGCGCCTTGGTAGGTTGATGTTTACGGCGTAGTTATTGTTACAGTCACGGTTATTGTTTTCCGGCCCTGTATGCTGGTTGCCTTTTTTTACAATAATGATATTGCCAATGCGGATGGTATCCTTTTTTTCCTGCGGTGATGGGATGGTATCAGTTTTTACGGGATTGTCTTGTGCTGTTGCAGCTGTGCATATCAATGCCAGTGCCATTAAGGTAAATAGCTTCTTCATGTTTTCTTTTTTAAAATTTTAGTGAGTTGCAAATGAAAGGCTGGCAACTTTTATATTATCGTCGCCTTCTGGCAATTTGGTATTGCGTTTAAGTACTCTTTCTGCTTTTCTTAACAAGCCTGTTAATTTAGATTTTTTAGGCTCATCATCAGAAAATGTAAAGTGGCCGTCATTGTTGTTTGTATCAATAAAAGTAACTGTACGTGCGTTGTTATTATTTGATATTTCGTTTGTTTTATCTGGTGATGTATTGTTGATGGCATTCTGTATTGCTTGTGGCTTTGTACTAGTTGTTGCAATAGGGTTAACCGTATTATTACCCTTTTCAAAATAGGGCTCAGGTAAATTGTTGCTTGGCTTAACAACTATCTTTGGCTGTACCGCTATGTTTTTATCTTCTTGCAAGACAGTATTTTTTTGTGTTGTTTTTGTTGCTGGCGCAATTGTTTCTTTCAATTTCTTTTTAGCAGTTTTTTGTGTCACCTCTGTAGCAACTGCTACATTTTTCGGAGCAGTTATTTTTGTTTGAAGCTGTTGCTGTACAGTTGGCGTTTGAACAGGCAAATTCTTTATAACGCCAGGGTTTAAATTATTAGTGGCTGTTTCAGTACCAGCATCTTTGCTATTATTGCTGGCATATTTTACGCCTCCCCAAATGCCAAAGCCAATAACAACTGCTGCAGCAGCCAGTTTCCACCAGCCAAAAGAGATTACATTATCTTTCTCTTTTCTGTAAAGAGATTTTTTATCAGCAAAAACAATAGTAGTTTCTACAAATAATTTTGTTTGCTTCAATAAGTTTAATTCAGCTGTTAAAGCACTATCAGCAGCCAATAATAATTGCAGCTTAATACTTTGCGCCACATCTAATTCATTATCGATAAAAAGCAATAATTTTTCTTCTGTGTCAGCCGTAATTTTTTCTGTTTTAAATAAGCTGCTTTTTCCTTTAAATATTATTGGTTCGGGTTCGATGGTGCTTAGTTGCAGCATCTCCAGCTCTTCCTGTAAATCTGAATTGTTCTGTAGAAATAATTCCAGCGCATTTCTTTCTGGCGCAGATAATTCATTATCTACATACAGTAAAAAAAATGTTTCGTAATTATCTCTATTGATGTTCATTGTTACTTATCGCTTTCTTGTTAATCAATTTAAATATCCTAATTCTACATTTACTAAATTACATTTTCTGGCCGTACAATGTATTGTTTAAGTAACAGCCTTGCCCGGTGCAAATACACTTTAACCTGGCTTTCATTCAACCCGGTAATTTCGCCAATTTCCTGGTAACTGTACCCTTCATAATCTTTCAGCATTACAAGGCTTTTTTGCACATCGCTTAATTTATTTAATGCCTCGTTCAATACCTTTTTAGTATCATGCTGCTGGCGGTCGTACACTTTTGTTTCTGCTTTAAATTCATCCCTTAAAATAATGCGTTTGTTCTTTCTTATATGGTCAATCATTTGGTTGTACGCTACCGTAAACAAATAACTTTTGCAACGCTCATTATCAACCGATTGCCTGTTTACCCACATCTTTTCAAATGCACCCTGCACCACATCCTGCGCATCAGCATCATGCCCCAAATTTTTGAGGATGAAACGGTACACATTATCTGCATACAGGCTTACGCATTGGTTATACTCTCTCTCAGTCATAAAGCAATTGGTGCCAGGTTATTATGTTGGTTGGTTGGTTAGGCTACTATTTATACGGCTAATAACAATAAAAGTTACAAAATAAATAAATATTTTATGCTTTTGTGTGCAACATAGATTGCGACAATATGTTCCATGGAGCAACAATATCGTTTTCGTTTAGTTGCTGGCAGCATTTAACCTGGGGCTGTTCTTTAGTGGTGGAAGAAGGTGTATTGGAAGAAAATACCAAAAAGCTTACCGAACTAATGGCTAATGAAAGCAGTAATAGGGCAGATTTTTTTATTGGCATAATTAGCTTTTTTGGGTGAAACGAAAATTAAAGTAAAATGTTACAGCATTAAATAATAATTGTTAGGCTTATTAAACCGATGGGCTTGAAATTATAAGGCAATGCTTGCTTAATTTTGTTGTATTATAAATATTCCAAATTAATGCCAGGGCAGTACGGCTTTACATACTTAAATTAAAACAACACTATGAACCAAAATTTTGTGCAACGAATCACTAGTGAAGTATCTGAAATTGAAAAAGCGGGCTTATCAAAAAAGGAGCGCATCATCACCAGCGAACAAGGTGCAGAAATAATAGTGAATGGCAAAACAGTGCTTAACTTTTGCGCCAATAATTACCTGGGGCTTTCGGCTCACCCAAAAGTAACCGAAGCTGCTAAAAAATACATTGATGAACGTGGCTTTGGCATGAGCAGCGTTCGTTTTATCTGCGGCACGCAAGACATACATAAAGAACTGGAAAAGAAGTTATCACAATTTTTAGGCACAGAGGATACTATTTTATACGCCGCTGCATTCGATGCCAACGGAGGCGTTTTTGAACCCTTGTTTGGCGAAGAAGATGCCATCATCAGCGATGCGCTTAACCATGCTTCCATTATTGATGGCGTTAGGTTATGCAAAGCGCAACGGTATAGGTACGACCATAACGACATGGCAAGCCTGGAAACAAAACTGCAGGAAAGTGCCCATCTCCGTAGCCGTGTAATTGTTACCGACGGCTCTTTCAGCATGGATGGCACCATTGCGCAGCTTGATAAAATTTGCAATCTGGCAGATAAATACGATGCCATAGTAATGATAGACGAGTGCCACAGCAGCGGCTTTTTAGGTAAGACAGGAAGGGGCACACACGAGCACCGTGGCGTGGTTGGCCGCATTGATATCATCACTGGCACACTCGGCAAAGCACTGGGCGGCGCAAGTGGAGGCTTCACCAGCGGCAACAAAGCAATGATAGAAATGTTACGCCAGCGCAGCCGCCCATACCTGTTCAGCAACACCCTGGCACCAAGCATTGTAGGCGCTTCCATAGCTGTGCTGGATATGCTAAGCGAAACCACAGAACTAAGGGACAAGCTGGAATACAACACCAAATATTTCCGCATTAAAATGACGGAAGCTGGCTTCGATATTAAGCCAGGCGAACATCCTATCGTGCCCATCATGTTGTACGATGCAGTAATTGCTCAAAACTTCGCCGCCCAGTTATTAGATGAAAATATTTACGTGATTGGCTTTTTCTTTCCGGTAGTAGCCAAAGGCCAGGCACGCATACGGGTGCAATTAAGCGCTGCGCATGAACAACAGCATTTAGACAAAGCCATTGCTGCATTTATACAAGTTGGTAAAGCATTAGGCGTGTTGCCGGCTGCCGTAAAAGCAGTGTAGGCTTGATTATTATTGTTTCGTTCTGTAAGCTTTTTGTACCGGCCAATACAGCAGCTATGTAGAGCTTCATAGGCCCGTCCGAATGGCAGCCGGGCGGACGTCGCACTCTTTTACTTTTGTTTTTCAATCGGCTTTAACCACTAAGTAGATTGTGCATTTGAAACTCAGTTTTATCTTACTTTTAATGTGCTGTATCAATTAAAATGATTAGTAATTTTACTAAAACTTTGTAATATGGATACTACCTTGTTAAATAGAATTACCACCAATATGTTTATCAAAACGGAAAATTAAGGGTAAGAAATTTAGAAAGTATTTAATTAGTGCTATTAGTTGTCAGTTT
Organism: Ferruginibacter sp.; assembly: GCA_025351645.1. Classification (GTDB taxonomy): domain Bacteria; phylum Bacteroidota; class Bacteroidia; order Chitinophagales; family Chitinophagaceae; genus Ferruginibacter. The sequence goes on along the minus strand of JANXVN010000085.1, from coordinate 20,518 downwards.
GTCTCGCCAAAACATTCCACGTTATTATATAAATTATGACAGAAAACGCTCAAACCTTCAAAGCCAAAAGCACCATCAAATCGGCGGACATTGAGCATCGCCGAAAAATAAATTTTAATATTGGAAGGTATAATGCTGTGGTGCCAAAAGGCAAAGAGCAATTTGTAAATATTAACCTCGCAAAAGAAAAAGCAAAGAATATAAAATGGCGTGCTATCGAAACGCTGGACAAGCATCTGGAAGCCTTTGAAAAAAATTTTACCAGCCGTGGCGGCAAAGTTATATGGGCAGAAACTGCTGGCCAGGCCATTGAAGAAATACTCAGCATCTGCAAAGCAAAAAATTGCAAAACGCTGGTTAAGAGCAAGAGCATGGCAACGGAAGAAATCCACCTGAATATTGCATTGGAAAAAAATGGTATTGAAAGCATTGAAACAGATTTGGGAGAATACATACAACAATTGGATGGCGAAGCGCCTTACCATATTGTAACGCCAGCCATGCACAAAAGCAAGGAAGATGTTGCCAAACTGTTCAATAAAAAATTAGGCACTCCACTAAATTATACGCCCGAAGAATTGACGCAGGTAGCAAGAAAGATACTCAGGGAGAAATATACACAAGCCGAAGTTGGCGTTACCGGCGCCAACTTTATCATCAGCGATATTGGCGGCGTTGCGGTTACCGAAAATGAAGGTAATGCGAGGTTAAGCTGCGCCTTCCCTAAAACGCATATTGTAATTGTGGGCATCGAAAAAATGATACCTGCCATGACGGACCTGGCGTTGTTTTGGCCTATGCTTTCAACATTCGGCACCGGGCAAACCGTTACCGTTTACAACACTATTATTACAGGGCCAAGGCAACCAAACGAAAAGGATGGCCCTGATGAAATGTATGTTATACTGTTAGACAATGGGCGGACAAACATCTTACAAAACCCTAAGCAGCGGCAGAGCTTGTACTGCATCCGTTGCGGGGCATGCCTTAATGTTTGCCCGGTGTATAAAAACATTGGCGGCCATGCATACGGCGCAACTTATAGCGGCCCAATCGGCAGTGTTATAACTCCCAACTTACAAGGGCTGGAAGATTTTAAGCACCTGAGTTTTGCCTCCTCGCTATGTGGCGCCTGCACAGAAGTTTGCCCCGTAAAAATTAACCTGCACGAATTACTGCTCGAAAACCGGCACCAGTCCGTAAAAGAAGGGCTAACAACTTTTAGTGAAAAAACAGCCTGGAAGATTTGGAAATTAGCCAGCTTAAAAAGAGGTATCATGAACATGGGCAACGGCGACATAAAAAATAGAGTAGTGAACGGCTTATTTAAAGGTTGGGCTTTACACAGGAGCACGCTGGATTTTAGCAAAAAAACCTTTAACGAAATGTGGAAGGAACGGGAAGGCAAATAAAATTTCAGTACATTTGGATAGATGAAACTTATAAAAGAACATAGAAAATTTGAATCCGCCGAAGCTTATCTTGCTTTTGAAGAAAAAAGCGAGTTGAGGCATGAGTATTATCTTGAAAACTTAATTGAAATTGCAGGAGCATCTTTTTTACATAACTTAATAAGCGGCAATTTATTTTTTATTTTAAAAATGTTGTTAAAGGATAAAGCGGAACGGGTTTTTATAGAAGGGTTTAAAGCTTTTATAAAAGAAGATAACATATTTTTTTATCCGGATGGTATGATTACTTTGCCTGAAAGCCATAAATATTATTCTACCCAACCAATATTAATTGCTGAAGTGTTAAGTGAAAGCACCCGCAAATTTGACATGGTAGATAAATTTATCCAGTACCAAAAATTAAGTACGCTACAATATTATTTATTGATTGAGCCGGAAAAGCATTTTGTAATCATTTACAAAAAAACAGACGATAATGATTGGGAAGCATGTTCTTATGCTTCTGTTTCAGACATTATTGAACTGCCTAAATTGAACATCAGCATTGCCTTAAAAGATTTATACCAAGCCTGATGAAGGTGCTGTTATATTCATCCACTTACTCCCCAAGGTTACAATACATAGCCCAATTTATTTTCAAAAATTTAATGGGTGTGGAAGTTGTATTTATCCATGACGTAACATCTTTTAAAAATTTAACAGCTATAAAAATTAACTACAGTAGCAGTGCTATTTGTGCTGATGAGCTACAGATTTTACCAGTTGCATTACTGTTTGAAAATAACATAACGCAACAAAATATTAACTGCTTTTTATCAAATAATAACAAAGCTTTTTTTAAAATAACTGATGCTGATTTTGAGTTCGATATTTTTGCGGCTTCGTTTTATTTACTTAGCCGTTACGAAGAATATTTACCGCATACAAAAGATATGTATGGCAGGTATGCCCACGAAAATTCATTGGCTTTTAGAGAAGGCTTTTTGCACTTGCCCTTGATAAATATTTGGGTAAAAAATTTTGTAGCAGCTATACAAAGGAAGTTTCCGGCATTTATTATGCAGCCATCCTCATTTGAATTTATCCCGACTTATGATATTGATATTGCTTACTCTTACAAGCACAAAGGTTTTGTAAGAAGCATAGGCGGTTTTTTTAAATCGCCTTCGGCAGAAAGGATAAAGGTTTTGCTAGGGCTGCAAAAAGACCCTTTTGATACCTATGACTGGCTGGATTCTTTACACGAAAATTATAAACTAAAACCGCTATACTTTTTTTTAATTGCGCAACAAAATGGGCAGTACGATAAGAACATCTTACCCAACAAAAAAGCCCTTGCCCAATTAATAAAACAGCATGCAAAAAAATATGCTCTCGGCATACATCCATCCTGGCAAAGCGGAGATAATACGCAGTTGTTACAAACTGAATTACATCAATTGCAATTAATAAGCAGAGCGCCAATCTCAATATCAAGGCAACATTATATACGTTTTGATTTGCCCGAAGGTTACCAAAAGCTATTGGCAGCAGGCATTACAGCGGATTACAGCATGGGGTATGGCAGTATCAATGGGTTTAGGGCGTCGGTAGCAGCTGCATTTTATTGGTACGACTTGCAGAAAGACGAAGCAACAACCCTGCGTATTCATCCGTTTTGCTTTATGGAAGCCAACTCTTTTTACGAACAAAAATTAACTGCTAACGAAGCATTTGACGAACTGATGCAATTTTATGTGGTGTGCAAAAACATAGGTGGTACGCTAATTACAATTTGGCACAACAACACCATTGGCTCGGGCAAAATCTATAAAGGATGGGGCGAAATATATGAGCGTTTTTTAAAAAAAATTATGGTATAATTTTATATCGCAACCGATAAAGTTGAACATCTAAAATATACTAACCAATAAATTTTATAAAAAATATTTCGAATGTTGGAATACATTACTGGCTGTGGAATATCCCACAATAAAAATTAGTTATCCTGCTTCGGGGCATTATTTTAAGATAGCCTGTAATTTATTTTCTAAATCGGCACCCCTTAAGTTTGTTGCGATTATCTTTCCGGCAGGGTCCACCAGTACATTAAAAGGGATGCCATCAAAACCATAAAGGCTTACAGCGGCGCTGCTCCAATACTTAAGGTCGCTTATATGGTTCCAGGTTAATCCATCTGCTTTAATAGCATCCAGCCAGGGCTGCTTTTCTTTATCCAGCGATACGCCAAGCACTGTAAAATTTTTATCTTTATAGGTGTTATAAGCTTTTACTACGTTGGGGTTTTCGCCACGGCATGGGCCGCACCAGCTTGCCCAAAAATCTACCAGTACGTATTTGCCTCGCAACATGCTTAGGGCAAAAGGCTTTCCGCTGGTATCGGGCATGTTAATATCGGGTGCCATGCCACCTTCATGTGGTTTGGTATTGTATTGCTTTATCATTTGGTTGTACTGCGCCACCAGGCTATTAAGCGCCATGTGCTTTGGAAAACGTTTTGCAAGCCCGTTGATTGCCTGCTGCAGTTTATCGGGTTCAATGCTTTGAGAATATCCTAGCGCAAATACCGCTACTACTGGGTCTTTAGTGGTATCGATGTACTGTATTATAAATGTTTTGTAAGCAGCTTCTTTACCGTCAAATTCTTTTTTAGCTACTGCAATAGCGCTATCTGTTTGCTTTGCAGCGGTTGCCTGCTGTACTTCCGCAGCTTTATTTTCTAACGCTGCCCGTTGTGTTTGTATGCTTGTAATAAACTTTTTTAAAGAAGCATTGGCAGCAGAATTTATAGACGGTGCATCTGAATTAAGCTTGCCATAATCAGCAGTAAAATTAAGTTCGTCTTTATCGTTGACCACAATAAAAAAGGCGCTGTCTTTTTCCATGCGGATGCGGTACAAGCCTTCTTCAGGTGCTGTTGCAGTTACAGAAAAATGCCCATTTTTTATTTCTCCGGTATCTAATACTTCCGGATTTTTTTCGCTAAAAAATAATTCTTCTAAATAAATCTTCTGGTCGGGCGCATTTTTTATTTGCCCCGAAACCACAAATTTTCCTTGCTCGCTTTTATGGTTGCAACTTGCTAAAAATGTGGCGAACAATGCAACAATGAGTAATTTTTTCATGCTGATAATTAATTTAATTTTTCGGTCAGTAATTTATTTACCAAGCCCATATCTGCTTTTCCTTTGCTTAACTTTTTTACTTCTCCTGCAAACATGCCAATCAGCCCCTTTTTGCCACTTTTGTATTCTTTTACTTTAGCGGGCATTGCGGCAATAGCTTCATCTACCCATGCTTCAATAGAGCCGCTATCGCTTTCCTGCAGCAAGTTTAATTCTGTGGCAACTTGTAAAGGCTCCTTATCTGGCGAAGCCAATAAAGCAGTAAATATTTTAGAAGATGCAATACTGAAATTTACTTTGCCATCATCTACCAATTGTACCAGCGCACTTATTTTTTTTGGTGATAAAGGGAAGGAAGCAATATCAATGCCCTTTTCATTAAGGTGGCTTTTTATAGGGCCCATCAACCAATTTGATACCGCTTTATAGTGGCTTGTATGTTTGATGGTAGCTTCAAAAAAATCAACTGTATCCTTATCGCTGCAAATAACCTGCGCATCATAAACGGGCAGGTTAAAAGTGGTGGTATATTTTTTTTCAAGTTCTTCCGGCAATGCAGGCAATGCTGTTTTTACACGCTGTAAAAATTCATCTGTAATGTTGAAAGGCGTAAGGTCGGGGTCGGCAAAATAACGGTAGTCATCCGCCTCTTCTTTGCTACGTAACGAAAAGGTTGTATTGTTGTCCGCATCATAACTTCTTGTTTGCTGCAATACTTTTTCGCCTTTTTCAACTATTTCTATCAGCCTTTCTACTTCATGGTCAATGGCTCTTTTTACATTGCGGATACTGTTAAGGTTTTTTACTTCCACCCTTGTGCCCAAAGTAGTTTCGCCTTTTAAGCGGATAGAAATATTGGCATCGCAGCGCATGCTGCCTTCTTCCATATTGCCATCGCAAATGTTTAGCCAGCGTACTAAGCGGCGCAGCTCCGTTACATAAGCAAACGCTTCTTCGCTGCTGTGCATATCCGGTTCGCTCACAATTTCCAGTAAGGGTACGCCGGCACGGTTAAGGTCTATGGCGGTATTTAATTCATCCACATCGTGCAGGCTTTTGCCGGCATCTTCTTCCATGTGTATGCGGTTAAGCTTTATGTGGCGCTCGGTATCGCCAACCACAATCCTTACCAGCCCATTTTTACAAATAGGCGTTGTATGCTGGCTAACCTGGTAACCCTTTGGCAAATCAGGATAAAAATAATTTTTGCGGGCAAAATAATTCTGCTGCTCAATATCGCAATGCAGCGCCAGCCCTAGCTTTACGGCAAATTCAATGGCTTCTTTATTCATTTTAGGCAACGTACCTGGGTGTGCCAACGTTATCGGGCTAATGTGCGTATTGGGCGCAGCGCCAAAAGCAGCACTATCGCCGCAGAATAATTTACTTTTTGTAAGTAGCTGTGCATGCACTTCCAGCCCTATCACTACCTGGTATTTTTCATTTTTTATCACGGATGCAAATGTACAAAGAAGTTGACAGTTGCATAGGGGACAAGGATTATACTTTAAAAACCACTAAGCAACTATTTAAATATAGCCGCAGATTCGCAGATTAATGCCTTTTCTAATCTGCTAATCTGAGCCAAAAAAATGCGCTTTTTTATTTTATGAATTACCGGTAAGCAGCACTTGTAAAACAAAAAAGCCATCAACCAATAATTGGCAGATGGCTTTTTGCAGGTAGCTACATTTTATAAGTTTGCTGTTTTTAATTTTTTAGGAAACTTTATATCAAAGGTCATTTCAGTGCCGTTTCTTTTTGCTTTTATTTTGTAAGCAGATTCTACCGGCGCGCCTTGTAATTCGGCCCGTGCCTCGTCTGTATTTTCTACTTTGCTTTCATTAATTTCAGTGATAAGGTCACCTTTTTGCAGCCCAGCCTTTTGCGCAGCAGATAAATCTTCTACATTAATAACCTTAACATTGCCGCCTTCTTCTGTATCCTGTATTTTTAAGCCTAACTTTTTCTGGCGTAAAAAAGAATTGTCAAACCCTTGGAGATTATTGAAGTTGTCCATATTGATGCGTCCATTTTCTTCATTATCATCACCAGAAGGCATTTTAAATCTACGTACCATGGCATTAGGCCCGTTAAAATTAAAATGTATTTTATTTGCACCAGTTTCACCCAAAACCACCTTTGAATCTTTGTTTTTTCCTTCCCTTTTATAGTAAACTTTTATTTCATCTTTAGGCTTTTTGGCTGAAATTATTTTTGCTAAGCCATCCGCACCAGTAACCGTTTGCTTATCTATCTTTGTAATGATATCATCATTTTTAAGCCCGGCTATTTCTGCTGCACTGCCTTTTACCACTTCTACTACTTTAGCGCCATCTACAGTTTTTTCTGTAGTTACGCCTAAAAATGGCCGGTGCAGGTTTCTGCCCGATTTGTTAAAATCCTTGTTGGCGTTATTAATGTCTATGTTGGCATTATCAAACTGAAAATTTTGCAGGTTTTGCAATTCTTCCAAACCTTTCATTCCTTCAGCATCAAAGTTGAAATTCATATTTCCATTATCATCACGATAAATCATTTTTCTTTTGTTGATGGTTATATTATCATCTTTAAACTCAAGCAAAGTTTTTCCGTTTATTAATATGTTATCGCCATTTATTTCAACCTTAAGCGTAATGTTTGTATCGCCCTTGCTGCGGATGGTTATTTCCTGTTGTTCTTTCTTTTCCGGTTTCTCTGGCTTTTCTGGTTTTTCTGGCTGTGCAACAACGGTGAGGCAAATACACATAAAACTTAATGCCAGTGCGGTAAAAATTATCTTTTTCATTTTGGTTAATTTGATATACGAAATGTTTAGTAGGTCAAATATAAGCCGATTCTTTTAATTACGAATATTTTCGGAGATAATTTTTCCGCTTTAACAAAAGTTTTTTTACAGGGCTGATATTAAATCAATTCAGCGATGTGGTTATGGATGTCCAGGGCTATTTTATCTGTAGGCACATCATTTTCATCATTGCCAAAAGGGTCTTCAATTTCCTCTGCAATTGTTTCAAGGCTGGCGAGCACGTAAAAGATAAATACTACCACTGGCACTACGTAATATCCTAAAGTAAAAACGTAGCCCAAGGGCAAAGTCATCACATAAAAGAAAATAAATTTTTTAATAAATACGCTGTAAGAAAAAGGGATAAGCGTATTTTTTATACGCCCACAAGCACCACAAACGTCAGTGAAAGATTGCCACTCTGCATTCAGTACAATCAACTGTTCGCCAGTAATTTTTTGTTCTTTATATAGTTGGTGTATGTACTTAAACATTAACAATGCCATTTGGTTAGGCACATGTATTTCATCATCGATGTGCTTACATACAGGATGCCTTTTTCTTCCTCAAACAATTCAATACGGGTTGTTTCGGCCCTTAAATGATTGCGCAAGGCATAAGCATAAGCCGGTATTATTTTTTCTAAAAAAACTGCGTCCCTCTTTATCTTCTTCAGGCAATATTATACTAAGCTTTATTGCAAGGTTACGGCTATTGTTTACCAGCGCACCCCAAAGCTTGCGCCCTTCCCACCAACGGTCGTATGCCGTATTAGTGCGAAAAACTAACAGCATAGAAAGTACAAACCGAAGCAGGGTGTGCATTACAGGCAGGTTTTATAAATTGCTGCTGGCAGAAAGCTTAAAATATTCCAGCTTTAAAAAAGTGATGATGGCGGAGTAAATACCGATGCCAATCATCAGCGGCAACAGCTTACGAAAAGTATCTGCCTTATGGAACCGGAAAATAAAAGTGAACCATTCCTTAGAGTTATAGTTAATTATTTTAATTGATAATTATGAAATGGATAATTAATAATTATGGCCAATGCCGTTAAGTTATTGGTTAGTGAGACACCACCCTTGGCGGTCGTCCGTGGCGGATTTCTCACCCGCCACTTGCATTCTTTAACTTAACGCATTGAATTATGATCCACCATCAATTTCGCTTTAATAAACTTTGCATCTTTAATCAGTTGCTTTGCTCCTTTGCGTCTTTGTGTGAAAACCTATAGCAGCCTTTTAATTTTTTCAATTACTTCTTTAAGGTTGCTAATATCTTGCCCGCCTGCGGTTGCCAGGTTTTTTTGCCCGCCGCCGCCACCTTTTATCAATGCTGCCACTTGTTCTTTAATAATTTTTGCGGCATCGATATTTTTAGCGGCCACAACTGTATCACTAATGCCGATGGCCACAAATGCTTTGCCATCAATATTGCTGCACAATACTATCAGCGCATCGTGTAGATGGCTTTTTAGGTCGGTGCATAATTTTTTAAGCGCATCGGCATTGCTTACTTCTATAATTTCACCAACAAAAGTTACGTTATTAATGATCTCATCTTTTTGCAGTAAGCCGCTGCGGATGCCCACCAATTGCCTTGCTTCCAACCCATCAATTTTTTTAGATAAAGCGCTGTTTTCTGCAAGGATGTATTCGATAGATTTATTGATATCTTTTGTATTTTTTAACAACAACCTTATTTCTGCAAGCGCTGTAAATTGTTCATTGATGTAACTTTCCGCTGCAGCTCCACAAACCGCTTCAATCCTTCTAACCCCAGCTGCCACTGCGCTTTCGTGCTGTATTTTGAAGATGCCCAGTTCGCCGGTACTGCCCACATGCGTGCCGCCGCAAAGCTCAATAGAGTATGCCGGGCCCATAATTACCACCCGTACAATATCGCCATATTTTTCTCCAAACAAAGCCATAGCGCCAAGTGCTACTGCTTCATCTTTATGCATCGATTTTATTACCACTGGAATGTTTTCCCTTATCTTCTCATTTACCAGTTTTTCCACCGCTGCAATTTCTTCATTGGCCATTTTTGCGAAATGGCTAAAATCAAAACGTAAATAATCTGCATTTACCAGGCTACCTTTTTGTGTTACATGCTTGCCTAATACCGTGCGTAAAGCAGCGTGCATTAAATGGGTAACACTATGGTGTACGGCAATATGCTGCCTTCTTGCAATAGCTACTTTTGCGGTAACTATTTCATTGATAGCCGCAGGCAATTTATCAGTAAAATGAATGATTAAATCGTTCTCTTTTTTAGTGTTGGTTACTTCTATACTTTCATTTCCAAACAGCAACGTGCCTGTATCGCCAACCTGGCCGCCACTCTCCGCATAAAAAGGCGTGGAGGCTAAAATAAACTGATATGATTCTTTGCCTTTGGAAGTTACCTTCCTATATTTTACAACGTTGGTCTGCGTTTCTACATCATCGTAGCCAACAAATTTGTTGGGTGTATTTTCCATAAGCGTAACCCAATCTTCCGTATCTAACAAGGCGGCAGAACGGCTGCGGGTTTTTTGTTGCTGCATGTTAACATCAAATTGCAGTTCATCAACAGTTAGTCCATATTCTTTTGCTTCAAGCTTAATTAAATCTAACGGAAAACCAAAAGTGTCATAAAGTTCAAAAGCCATTGTACCAGCTATTCGTAAATATCCAGAGTTTATCCAAGCATATTTTTCAATTATATCTTTCTGTTGTGTAGTTGCAAATTCATTGATAAATTGAACTATATTTTCTCGATCACTAATTGGCTTATCATATTCATCTTTTAAAAAAAACTTAAATTTTTCTGCAAAATTATTTTCATTATTTGAGTCTATAGAAAGTACAGAGATAATGTTATTGTTGAATCTCTTTATAGTTTCAGCGGCATATATTTCCATCCTTTTTAAGCCTTTATCAAGCGTGCGTAAAAAAGCTTCTTCTTCTTCCTTAACCACACGGCTTATAAATGGCAATTGCTGTTGTAATTCCGAAAATACATTGTCAAACTGTGTTGCGATGATGGGCAGTAATTGAAATAATAACGGCTGCTTATAATCCAGGTAAGAATAATAATACCTCACCGCCCTGCGCAGTATCCTGCGTATAACGTAGCCTGCGCCTGTGTTTGAAGGTAACTGCCCATCGGCAATGGTAAAGGCAATGGCACGTATATGGTCTGCAATAACCCTAAAGGCAACGCTCTCTTTATCATCACCAGCTGTATATGCTTTATTTACCAGCTTGCTTATTTCAGCGATTGTACCGGTAAAAATATCTGTATCGTAATTACTTTGCTTGTTTTGTATAACCCGTACTAAACGTTCAAACCCCATCCCCGTATCTACGTGTTTGGCTGGCAATGGCTCCAGGCTGCTATCTTTTTTTCTATTAAACTGAATAAACACATTATTCCAAATTTCAATTACCTGCGGGTGGTCGTTGTTCACTAAACTGCTTCCTGCAACTTGCTGCCTTTCTTCATCGCTGCGGCAATCCACATGTATTTCGGTGCAGGGGCCGCATGGGCCAGTATCGCCCATCTCCCAAAAGTTATCTTTTTTATTGCCTAGTAAAATACGGTCTTCGGCTACGTATTTTTTCCATTCTGTAAATGCCTCTTCATCTTTTGGCAAGCCTTCTTTTTGGTCTCCTTCAAAAATTGTCACGTATAATTTATCCTTATCTAATTTATATACTTCTGTCAATAATTGCCAGCTCCATTCAATGGCTTCTTTTTTAAAATAATCGCCAAAGCTCCAGTTGCCGAGCATTTCAAACATGGTGTGGTGGTATGTGTCTACGCCTACTTCTTCAAGGTCGTTGTGCTTGCCACTTACCCGTAAGCATTTTTGTATGTCAACAGCTCTGTTGTAGGGTGCTTTTTTATTGCCTAAAAAATAATCTTTAAACTGGTTCATGCCCGCATTGGTAAATAACAAGGTGGGGTCATCTTTTAAAACAATTGGTGCAGAAGGCACAATGGTATGGCCTTTTGATTGAAAAAAATCGAGGAATTGCTGGCGTATCTGTGCACTCGTCATCATAAACCTTTGTATTTTGGGTTATTTAATTTATCAATCTATATTCAATGCCGTTAAGTTAAACCCTTTCCTCTCCTTTGGAGAGGGTTAGGGTGAGGTAAAGACAAACATATAAATTCCTTAACTTAACGGCATTGAATCTATATTTGTAAGCTCTTTAAAAAACTGTGGCGCAAAGGTAAGGAAAAGCCTATCCGTTAACAGTCTTCATCAATCATTGAAAGAAGAAAATTTGTGTAAAAGGCTATAATACCAACATGCGATGGCCTTGTTGCTGCCAAATAAAAAAACAGTATTTTACAGGCTAATTTATAGTAACCTTTTTAAGAGATAAATTAAAAAGCCTTTTGTGGCTTGGCTTTAATGAAAAAAATTAAATACTACTATAACACCAATACGCTCCGCTACGAAAAGCTGGTAACGCCTTTTAGGGTAAAGCTGTTGCGGATATTTGGGTTTCTTTCTGCGCTGCTGGTTAGTTGTACGCTGGTAATTTCGTTGTACACTAAGTTTATCCCAAAGCCTACTGATAGGGAATCTAAATTGAAATACGATGCCATTAAAGATAACTATAGTACGCTCGGCGATAAAGTAGCAACGTTGCAGCAACAAATGGCTGAGCTGGAAAAAAGAGACAATGAAGTTTACCGTTCCATTTTTGAGGCTAACCCTTTACCGGATAGTGCCAGGGCAAAACTGCAGGAAAAATCGAAAGAGCTGGAGAAGGTAAATATTATGACCGATGATGCGTTGAGCAAAACCATTATGCTGGACCTGAACAATATAAGCGCAAGGGTGGCCTACCAGGAAAATAGTTATGATGCTATTGAGAAGCTCATCAACAACCAGGAAAATAAATTGGCTAGTATACCCGCCATACAACCTGTAAGCAACAAAGACCTTACAAGGATCGCCAGCGGATTTGGCTTTCGCATACATCCCATTTATGGCATACCAAAAATGCACAATGGGCTCGATTTTACTGCGCCGCAAGGCACGCCAATTTATGCAACCGGCGATGGTACTGTAGCAGTTGCAGGCGAAGGTTCGGGTACGGGCAATCATGTTATAATCAACCATGGCTATGGGTATGAAACCGTGTATATGCACATGGTACGTATAAAAGCAAGGGTAGGGCAGCATGTAAAACGTGGCGAAGTGATAGGCTGGGTGGGCACTACAGGCGCAAGTACTGGTCCGCATTGCCATTACGAAGTACATATTAATGGAAGGCCGGTTGACCCTGTTTACTTTTTCTTTAATGATTTAAATGCGGAGCAGTACGACCGTGTGCTGAAAATTGCTGCTACAGGCAGTGCGAAAAGTTTTGATTAAAACAGTATTACTGTAACAAATATTATAAAGATTAGGCTTATTTTTATTACATCTTTTTATACATGGGCGACCAGACACAAATAGCATTTGATTTTGACGATTTGCCGCAGCAGCCACCATTGCCGCCAAAGATTGCTGTGAAAAAAAAGGAAACCATAATTGTTTTGCCAACTGCCGTTACGGTACCTAAGATTAAAAGCACCAGAGGACGGAAAAGCTTAAAGGAGATGAGTGCCGGCGTGGATTTACTGGATATACCTGCTGATGAAATACTATTTCAAAAATCATATTATTCAATTGGCAAAGTAGCTGCCATGTTTAAGGTAAACCAATCGTTGCTGCGCCTGTGGGAAAATGAATTTGATGTATTGAAGCCAAAGAAGAATGGTAAAGGCGATAGGTTTTTTAGGCCGGAAGATATCAAGAATATCCAGCTTATTTATCACCTGATGCGGGAGCGGAAATATACCATGGAAGGAGCCAAAGATTTTATTAAGAACAATAAGAAAGCAGATGAAAAATTTGCAATGATAGAATCTTTAAAAAGGATAAAAAGTTTTTTGAGGGAATTGAAAGAGAATTTATAGCGTTGATTATTACTTAATTTTTAAAAGATAGTTATGAAGGTTGGTATAGTTTTTTGTTTGTTGATGGCTGGCTATCTGGCACAGGCGCAAAGTGGTTATGTGGTTAGTAAAGAGCTTGAAAACCCGAAAGTAAAGGTTTTACAAGGCACCATCAGCAAAGCAATCATTGAAAACGATACCAGTTTTACTACATGGTACACACCAAATAAAAACGCCTATTCGCCAGATACCTCCCTGGTAGCAGCTTTTAAAAAAGCAGCTACGCAAAAGCTGCAGTTTATAATTTTTAGCGGCACCTGGTGTGAGGATACACAATTTATATTGCCACGTTTTTTTAAACTACAGGAAATGGGCGACATACCACGTACAAAAATGCACCCAGAAAGCCATTTTCATCACACTCTTTTCGCCATATTAAACTACATTTATGAAGGTTAAAAAAATTACATTCCTATTTTTTTACTGTACCATTATCTTTTTTATCAGTTGCAGCAAAAGCAGTACGGGTACAGGCTCAGTTACCCCACCGGTTGTTGTGCCACCAGTAACGCCTCCGGTAACAGGCACTAACGATGTTGAATTTTGGTTAACAAAGGGCGACCAGTCCGTATTGCTAAAAAAGCAGGCCGATATCCTTTCTTTTATTACCACAGTTAACAGTTATACAAATATTGAAGTAGATACCACACAAACAATGCAAACGGTAGATGGTTTCGGCTACACACTTACAGGCGGAAGCGCAATGCTCATCAACGGTTTAAACAGTGCTGATAAAGCGGGCCTGTTAAATGAATTATTTGGCAGTGCCGAAACAAGCATTGGCGTAAGTTACTTACGCATTAGCATTGGCGCATCAGATTTAAGTGCTACTACTTTTACCTACGATGATATGGTAGCTGGCTTAACAGATACCACCTTAACCAATTTTAATTTATTGGCAAACGATGTTGATTTAATACCGCTGTTAAAACAAATAATCGCCATCAACCCAAACATAAAAATAGTAGCTACGCCCTGGAGCGCCCCTGTTTGGATGAAGGATAACAACAGTTTTACTGCCGGCAGCCTACAGCCAAAATATTACAATGTATATGCACAATACTTTGTAAAATACCTACAGCAAATGAAAGCGCAAGGCATTACGATTGATGCCATAACGCCGCAAAACGAACCGCTGAATGCTAACAATACGCCCAGCATGGTGGTTACGGCCGTACAGGAAGCAGACTTTGTTAGGGGTAGTTTAGGGCCTGCATTAAAGGCTGCTAACCTTACCACAAAAATTATTGTGTGGGACCATAATTGCGATGTGCCTCAATACCCTACAACTATTTTAAACGACGCAGGCGCTGCTGCTTTTGTTGATGGTGCTGCCTTTCATTTATATGCTGGTAATATTAGTGCTTTATCAGCTGTGCACTTTTCTTTCCCCAATAAAAATATTTATTTTACTGAACAATACACTGCATCAACAGGCGATTTTGCAGGCGACCTTAAATGGCATTTAAAAAATGTAGTGATAGGCAGCATGCGCAACTGGAGCCGCAATGCGCTGGAATGGAACCTTGCCAATGATGCCGCTTTTAGCCCGCATACAAATGGTGGATGCAGCACTTGCAAAGGCGCCCTAACTATTAATGGCAGTAGCATACAGAGAAATGTGGGCTACTATATTATAGCCCATGCGTCTAAATTTGTACCGGCTGGCTCGGTACGTATTGGCAGCAATGTTAGTGGCGACTTACAAACCGTTGCTTTTAAAACACCTTCTGGAAAAAAAATATTGATAGCCGAAAACGATGGCGGCAATGGCAGTGTTTTCAATATTAAGTTTAATGGCAAATGGGTAATTGCGTCATTGCCCGCTGGTGGTGTGGGTACTTATATTTGGTAATCAATCTATAAAAAAAAATTTATGAAAAATAATTGTTTCGCAATACTGCTGTTGATGTTGGCAAGCTGTAATTTTGCCCCTAAAACTAATACTGCAACAACTGGAAATACCTTTATCCCCGGAGGGAAAAAAGTAATTGTTTATACCACTGCGGATAGCACCAATTTAAGGATTGCCGCTACAGACACTTTGCAGTTTAAAGATTTGCCACAGCCGGTTGAAACGCAGGTTTGCGTGTTTGTAGACCCTGATAAAACCTTTCAGCCGTTCCTCGGTATTGGTGGTGCTATAACAGATGCAGCCGCCGAAGTTTTTGCTAAGTTACCGAAAGATAAACAGCAGCAATTTTTACAAGCCTACTACGATACCACAAAAGGCATTGGCTATACCCTGGCACGCACAAGCATTGGCAGCAGCGATTTTAGCAGCGACGATTATAATTATGTGGCCGATAAAGATAGCAGCCTGCAATCTTTTAATGTGGCACACGATAAGCAATTTCGCATACCGCTGATTAAGCAAGCTATTGCCGCTGCCGGTGGAAAGCTTACCATGTTTGTGAGCCCATGGACGCCGCCAGCCTGGATGAAAGACAACAATGATAAATTGCACGGGGGCCATTTGCTGGCAAAGTTTTATCAGCCATGGGCAAACTATTATGGCAAGTTTATACATGAATATGAAAAAGAAGGCATGCCAATTTGGGGCCTTTCTGTACAAAACGAACCGATGGCAACCCAACGCTGGGAAAGCTGCGTGTACACTGCCGAAATGGAAAGGGATTTTTTAAAAAATTACCTTGGCCCAACATTGGCAAAAGATGGCTTAAGTGATAAGAAAATTATTGTGTGGGACCATAACCGCGACCTGATGTACCAGCGTGCAGACGTAATTTTTAGCGACCCCGAAGCGGCTAAATATGCCTGGGGCATAGGTTTTCATTGGTACGAAAGCTGGAGCGGCGGTAGCGAACTATATGATAATGTTGCAAGGGTACACGAAGCATGGCCAGACAAGAATATTATGTTCACCGAAGGCTGCGCAGAAAAATTTATTCCCGAACAAATTAATAGCTGGGCATTGGGCGAACGCTACGGGCGCAGCATGATAAACGACTTTAACAACGGCACTGTAGGCTGGACAGACTGGAACATTTTGCTGGATGAAAAAGGAGGGCCCAACCATGTCGGCAACTATTGCTTTGCACCAGTACATGCCAACACAACAACCGGCGAACTAATTTATACAAGTGCTTATTACTACATCGGGCAGTTCTCTAAATTTATACGCCCCGGTGCAAAAAGAATTAGCAGCGTTGCTAGTCGCAGCCATTTATTGACAACCGCATTTTTAAATCCCGATGGTAAAATAGCTGTGGTGGTGATGAACACCGGCAGCCTGACAAGCCCTGTTCAGTTATGGATTAAAGGCAAAGCGGCGGAGTATGTTAGTAAGCCACATTCTATTGTTACGTTGGTGTTATAGAGGTAATAAAATGTAGTTGTTTTGTAGGATGAAACACCAATGAAACAACTATCAGCAAGGCTTACGAAATTATTTTACCTACATTATTGTTTTCGGAATACCGGATATAAATTTTGTTGGTACACAAAGGCAAGGATATCATTATCTGTTTCAGGGATGTTTAGTTGTTTAAAATTATCAAGGCCGATTTCATATATACTAAACACCTTAAAATTGAGTTGTAAAGATTTAAATTTTAATGTAAAGTAACTCAGGAAATCTTGTTCAAACGCAGCTGTATTGAGGCCCCACACAAGCCCCAGATTTACTTTTAAATTATTTCCTATCACCATTGCACTATCAGCTTTACTAAAATTGGGGAGGTTTTTTATAGTGTTGTTATTGTTGTTTGGAACAAAAACAGGATTAAGCTTTTCAATACTTTCTTCCGTTGTATAATCAACCCCTGGTTTGCCAATATCGTACATATGCCCTGCTTTTAAAATTGAGTATCATAAAATCGGTAACGTGGCGGTTAAATGCAATGCGGTCGATGATGTTGCCTATGCCACCGCTGAAATTAAGGCGAGCGAAAACACCTTCATAAAGCTCATTTGGAGGGCATTTTTTATTGTGTAAGTAAACAAGCCAACCATTACTGCCAATGGCAGCATACTAAACAGCCAAAAGCTGGCGGCTGCTGGCAGGCTATTGCCAAGGTTTAAGGCTGCGCCGGTATTCTCTGCATATTCTAAACGGAAAGTATCGTGTAAATAAGAAATAGATGGCTGATTTTTAGCTGCTCTTTGGCGATGCTTTTTGTATCCCTGTGGCAGCTTATAAAAGTAACGGATAGCAAGCAGAACAGTAATATTTTAACCGGTTTTTCATGTTTGACAGAACAAAATAAATGTGTTTGTAAAAAAATAAGTTATTGCAGCTTACCCATAATCTTACAAATTATTTCTAAATAGTCAATATTAAATACTTGCTTGCTCTTTTAAAGTTAGTTCTTCTTTTTTTAATTGCTTATCTGTTACAAATGTGCCGAATGGCAAAAACGCAGCGATAAAACTTTTAAAGCACCAGCCGAAGCTTTTTTTAAATGTGACAGCTACCTCAACTAGCAGATAGATATAACTTATGAAAAGTATGCCATGCAGCCATCCCACATATTTAACCGGCTGTGGTAAATGGAGCATATATTTTAGCGGCATTGCAATTAGCAGCAGCACTAAAAACGAAATACCTTCTACAATGCCGATTATCCTGAAACGGTGCAGCAGCTTTTGATTGGGGGTTTTATCCATACAAATATTGGCAGGCTTAAAATTAATAATTGATTACTTGCTCTTCCATGGCCACTGGCATTTTGCGGAACTCATATTGCTGGTTGCGCAATTGAGGTTCAAAGCCAGCCTCACGGATGGCATCCTGAATACCTTTTGCCGTAAACCGATGTGGCGCACCGGCTGCGCTTACTACATTTTCTTCAATCATAATGCTGCCAAAATCGTTAGCTCCGGCATTAAGGCAAAGCTGTGCGGTTTTTTTGCCGACAGTTAACCAGCTGGCTTGTATATTTTTTACGTTTGGCAACATAATGCGGCTCATGGCAATCATGCGGATGTATTCTTCTGCGGTGGTTAAATTATGTACGCCGCGTATTTTACTTAAAAGCGTATCAACATCCTGAAAAGTCCATGGAATAAAAGCGAGGAACCCTTTTGCATTTGCCGGCTTGCGGCTTTGTACTTCCCTTAATTTGGCTAAATGTTCAAAACGTTCGGTAATGGTTTCTACATGCCCAAACATCATGGTGGCGCTGGTTGTAAGGTCAAGCTCGTGGGCTATATGCATAATATCAAGCCATTCCTGGCTGCCGCATTTGCCTTTGCTAATCAGGCGCCTAACCCTATCAGTAAGTATTTCTGCTCCTGGGCCAGGCATACTGTCTAGCCCTGCTTCTTTCAATGCCATCAAAACTTCCCGATGGGTACTTTTTTCTAATTTAGTAATGTGCGCCACTTCTGGAGGCCCTAGGGTGTGCAGCTTTAAATTAGGGTACAGGCTTTTTAATTCTTTAAACAACTGTACGTAATAACTAAGCCCAAGCCCCGGGTGGTGCCCGCCTTGCAGTAACAATTGCTCACCGCCGTAGCGAAAGGTTTCGTCTATTTTCCTTTTGTAGGTTTCAATATCGGTAATGTATGCGTCCGGATGGCCGGGTATGCGATAAAAATTGCAAAACTTGCAGTTGGCAATACATACGTTGGTGGTGTTTACGTTCCTGTCAATTATCCAGGTAACCTTGCCATGCGGCACTTGTTTTATCCTCAGCTCGTTGGCCACGTACATTAATTCTGCCAATGGGGCATGCTCAAATAAAAATACGCCTTCTTCTACAGTTAAAAATTCAAAGTCTAGTGCTCTTTTGTACAAATCATTTAATTCCATAAAACCGTTTGAATAATAAGTAACAAAATTACACCCATTAGGTTGTATATTTAAAATGGGTAAAGAAAATAAAGGCTGCTTGCAACACACCAGAAGATTTTACTAACTAATGCTATAAAAAAACATCTTCAAATACGATTGCCAGATGACCTGCCACTCAAACATCTTTTATAAATATTATTGCCATACAAAAATTATTTGCGTGTTGGTACCCTTGTTTTTTACACAAGCCTGCATTGCGCAGGAAATACTTACGCCTGTACCTAAAGCAAAATTTTTAACTAAGTTTCTCTTTACGCAATACAGCGGAGGCGTAATGGTGGTAAGGGCTAAATTAAATAGCCTGCCAGACTCGCTTAATTTTATTTTAGATACTGGCAGCGGCGGTATTTCGCTTGATTCATCTACCTGTGCCGAGCACCACATAAGCCTTACCCAAACCGATACCGTTATTACCGGCATGGGCGATAGCCACAAAGTAAAGTTTGCGTTTAACCAAACACTCTATTTTCCAGGGTTAGAAGTTAGCAACCTAAACTTTCATATAAACGATTATGACGTGCTTACTAGTGTGTACGGACAAAAAATAGATGGCATTATTGGTTACAGTTTTTTAAGGCGCTACATTGTAAAAATAAATTTTGATAGTTCAATGATTGAAGTGTATTCGCCAGGCGAAATAGCTTACCCTAAAGAAGGCGCCCTGCTGAACCCCATTTTTACAACCTTGCCCATACAAAATTTGGCTATAAAAGATAAAAGGAAAATAGATTTTAATTTTTATTTTGATACCGGTGCGGGGTTATGTTTTTTATTAAGCGAGAAGTTTGCGAAGGATAGCGGCATTTTGTTATCGAAGCGCAAGCCGCTGTACACACAGGCAGAAGGCATGGGCGGCAAGCTCCAAATGCGTATTACTATAATAAAGTGGGTGCAGATAGGGCGGTACAAATTTCGCAACGTGCCTACTTATTTGTATAGCGATGAATACAATGTAACCTCTTACCCTGTAGTAGGCGGCTTGCTGGGCAACGATCTTTTAAGGCGCTTTAACCTTATTGTTAATTATCCCAAAAGGCAGATATACCTATCGCCTAACAGCCACTTTACAGATCAGTTTGACTACACCTACGTTGGTATGGCCACCTATTATATTAATGGGCTTATAATAGTAGATGGTGTTATAAAAGGCTCACCGGCCGATAAAGCGGGCATTTTAAAGGATGATATTATTATAGCCGTCAATAAAAATTTTAGCAATAATATTATGCAGTATAAAGATATTTTGCAAACAGTAAAAGAAACCATCAGGATAATTGTTAAGCGTAACGGCGAGTTGAAGGAGCTGAAACTAAAGCCTAAAAGTATTATGTAAAGAAGGCAGGAGGCTTGCGGAGTTGACAATATC
>JANXVN010000072.1 GCA_025351645.1 Ferruginibacter sp. | reverse complement strand
CCACCTGCAAGCTCCACAATGTAAATCCTATCGAATGGCTTACCTACGTTTTGAAAATATCAACCAGCATAAAATAAATAATATAGGCCAATTGCTCCCGAAAAATTATGAAGCATTAATGAGTAAGAAATGATGGGGTTGGTAGAGGGGATACGCAGAAACGGATTAAAACTGATTTGGCTGATAAGGGCTGACACATTTAATTTTAAGAATAATACTAAGGATTTAAAATTATTTATTCGGCAAATATTATTATCTGATTTTATAAGATAATAATATTTTAAGCTACTTCTCAAAAAGCTCCAATATCAATCGATGTTAATAGCAATTTCCACCTGCAATTATTTCATAATTCATTGGATAGCATTTTATTGGATAAATAAACTTTAACTTTAAAAAGTAAATTTTATAGAAATAATTACGGGCTGGCAAAGATTAATTTCAATAAATTTTTTGCTTGTTGATTTAAATTAAAATAATGATCTCCAAAACTTACTTTATTAAAAAATACATCTTTTTATTTTTAAGCATTGTAATGCATGTTCATTTGGCGGCACAAAACAAAGGGCCTGTCGATTATGTAAACCCATTTATTGGTACCGAAAGATCGAGCCATACAACCATGTGGGAATCAAAAGGAGCCACATTTCCCGGGGTTTTACTTCCCAATGGAATGGTTCAGGTAACGCCGGATGGATACATGTATTCTGATAAAATAATAAAAAGTTTTAGTTTCATAAATCATTCAAGTGGCTTTGGTTCTTACGGCGATTTTAAATTGACAGCCTTTACCGGCGACAGTTCGTCCTGGATAAATACAGATGCAAATTTTAACCACTTAGAGGAAATAAGTACCCCTTATCTTTATCAGGTACAGCTGGAAAACTTTGGTTTAAATGCGGCATTTACTGCTACAGAAAGAGTGGGATTATGCAAGTTTACTTTTAAAAATAAGGCTGATGGGCATTTCTTGCTATCAGCCATTTCAAATCTAAAAATAATTGATAGCAGTACCATTAGTGGCCGCTGCGGTACGTATTATTTTATTGCGCAGTTTAGCAAGCCATTTAAAACTGCTGATCAATATTTACCATCAAACGATAGTACAAAACCTTTATTGGGTATTGAAAAAATGACAACTATTTTAATTAATTACGGGGTTGTTGCTAATGAAAGTATTTTAATAAAAATAGGCTTTTCAACGGTGTCATTTGAAGGGGTTAAAAATAATATTTCAATAGAATTACCCGGTTGGGATTTTGATAAAACCTGTGCAGTATCAAAAAAAATATGGAATGAAAAACTTGGGCAAATAACTGTAAAAACAGCTGATGAAAAAGCTAAAGAAATATTCTATACAGCACTGTACCATTCTATGTTTATGCCTGTCAAATTATCGGACGCCGGTGCCTTTAGGGACAACTACAGCGCATTGTTTCCATGGGATACTTATAGAACCGTCCATCCGCTAATTACCATTTTAGATCCTCAGAAAGAGAGCGATATGATCAGCAGCGTTCTATCAGTTTATGATAAAACAGGATGGCTGCCTACTGATAACATGATGGGCAATCATAACACGCAAATAATTTTAGATAGCTACCTTAAAGGGGCTACCAATTTTGATATTACAAAGGCTTGTAAGGCAATCATTAAAAGCATGTTAGATTCGCCTTATGCACGCAGGGAAATGGCTGATTTTATACAATATAAATATGTGCCTGCCGATATTACCAGCAGCGTTACCCACTCACTTGAATTTACATACGATAACTGGGCAGCTGCTACTTTTTTAGAAAAAACTGGCAATAAAATAAAATACGAAAAGGCTTATAAGACCTTTATGGCACGTGCAGCTTATTACCAAAATAATTACAATCCTTCCACTGGTTTTATGGAAGCAAAAACAACCGCGGGGCAATGGGTGGAAGGCGGATACAGTGAAGGTACGCCGTGGACATACACTTGGTACGTACCGCAGGATATGCAGGGTTTAGCAAACTTGATGGGAGGACAAAATGCATTTGCTAAAAAGCTTACACAATGTTTTGAACAAGGATATTATATACATGATAATGAACCCCCGCTCCATTACGCTTATTTATTTAATTTTTGTGGCGAGCCATGGAAAACGCAATCCTATTCGAGGAAAATTATAGAGGATAGTTATTCATCAGACCCGGGAGGCTTACCCGGCAATGATGATTTGGGCACACTTTCGAGCTGGTATATTTTTAGTGCAATGGGGTTTTATCCGGTTACGCCAGGAACAGCGCAATATCAAATTGGCAGCCCTATTTTTGAAAAAACCATTATCCATCTCCCAAATGGAAAAGACTTTTCAATAAAGGCAAATCATGTATCTCTTCAAAATAAATATATTCAATCTGCAAGCATCAATGGTGTACCCTTAAACCATCCATGGTTTGATAATAAAGAAATAATAAATGGCAGTAATATTGTTTTTGAAATGGGGCCTTTACCAAATAAAACATGGGGCAATAGCAAGGAAAACAAACCCTATTCTATGTCCACAGGAACGGCTGATATCCAACTTAAAAAAGTACAAGTT
The DNA here is from genome assembly GCA_025351645.1 of Ferruginibacter sp. Taxonomy (GTDB): domain Bacteria; phylum Bacteroidota; class Bacteroidia; order Chitinophagales; family Chitinophagaceae; genus Ferruginibacter. The sequence goes on along the minus strand of JANXVN010000072.1, from coordinate 13,131 downwards.
TCAGCAAAAACAGCAAGGGCCAATGAGGCCGTAAATATTTCAGTAATACTTATTAATAAAGGCAAAGCAGCAGGTACAACAAGTTTAGCGGTAATGCTAGATGGTAAATATTACACTACAGTTACTCCATTATTAAAAGTAAATGAATGCCGTACCGTTTATGTACCTGTTATTTTACACAAAGAGGGGTTACATAAAATTCAAATAAATAATTATCCTACGGTTAAACTGATTATTAAAAAAACAAAACCAACATTTTTATGCAGTGATATTAGCATCCCATTTCCCCCATTATTTAATTTAAATGATACAATACCTGTAAGTGGAAAAGTTAAAAACCTTGGCAGTTCCTCCGCAATAAAATTGGTAAATTTATTTTTAAATAAGCAGGTAACCCAATCACAAAAAATATTTTTACAAGCCGGTGAAGAGAAAGAAATTAAATATAAATTACCAGCAAACCAAGAAGGAGTTTTTAATATTGGAATAGACAAGTCAAAGCCTGAAATAATCCGGGTATTTGATAAGCCTGTTAAAAAATACAATGACTATAATAAATTATCTTTTTTAGATCCCGTACTAATCATGGATTTTGATGAAACAACCTCATCTGTAATTCCTGATTATTCAGGACAAAAGAATGATGGAAATATAATCGGTAAATTAAATTGGGTTGAAGGAATATTTGGAAAAGGTATTCAAACAAATGCAATCACCAAAAGCTATATTTCATTTCCTGACAGCACCAGTTTGGGTAAGGCAGGAGAGAGCGAACAACTCACTATCATGGCATGGATATATCCGATGGAAGAAAAAAACTTTTCAGATATTATTTCAAAAGGCGATTGGAATACGCTGCAATTAAAAGGCAGTAATCAATTCATCAATTTTTATTCGAACGGATGGGAAGGCCATGAAGCAACAATATCGGTACCAAAAAACTGGAATCGCCATTGGCACCATATTGCCGGCGTTGCTGATGGCAAATATTATAAATTATATGTTGATGGAAAATTAACCACCACAAAGAAAGCTGAAACACGTAATCCATTGGGAGAAACAGGCACTTCTATTTATTCAAATAATTTATGGAATATTGGTCGCAACGAAACTGCCCCTGACCGGGTTTTTAATGGCAGTATCGACGATATAATGATCTTTAAAAAAGATCTTACGCAACAACAAATAATTAATATAATGCTACGAAACTTTTAACCAGAGTTATAACCAAATAAAACTTTACTTTTTCTATAAAATTGAAAAGCAATTTATACTACAAAACACAAATAAATATGAAAAATCGTTGCTTGTTAATTTTACTATCGATTTCATTTGTACAACATTTAATCGCTCAAACAAACTTAAAAAATAAGGAAGAAGTTGAGTTTGTGAATACCATTATCGGAACTCCGTTTGGAGGTTTTGCGAAAGGGCTAGAAGGAGGCGGCACTTTGCCCGCAGTAGGCCTGCCTTACGCTATGACAAATTTTTTAGCTCAAACCGGCGAAAATAAAATGGGGCGGACTTCTTATGTTTATGAAGACAAAAGTATCATTGGTTTTTTAGCCTCTCATCAGCCAACCGTATGGATGGGCGACTATGGCTATGTTTCTGTGATGCCGCAAATTGGCGAATTAAAATTATTACCAAAAGAAAGGGCTTTACCCTTTGAACATGCAGACGAAATTACTAAACCGTTTTATTATTCTGTGCTATTGAATGCCGGAAATAACCAACGAATAAAAGGCGAAATAGCAGCGGCATCAAGAGCAGCTATCTTTCAATTTACATTTCCTGCCACTGAAAAGGCTCATATCATTATTCAGGGAATTAATTTAAATCCTGCACTTGCAGACCCTTCAAATGATTATGAAGAAAGAATAAAGAAAATAAAAGGATTTGTAAAGATTGATACCATCAGGAATGAGATTACGGGTTACAATCCGGATAGGGTATCAGCACAATTAGGTCCGGACCTGCCAAATTTTAAAGGTTACTTTATAATAAAGATTGATAAAAAAATTACCTCTTTTGGAACCTGGGATAATGATTCAAATACGCCATCCTCAACAGAGCAATTTGGCACTAGAATGGGTGCGTACATCAATTTTAAAACAACGGAAAATGAAAGAATAAAATTATGTATTGCTACATCTTTTATAAGCTTAGACCAGGCTAGGGAGAATTTACAAAAAGAAATTGGCGATGAGGATTTTGATAAATTGGTAACCAAAACCCGAAATATTTGGCAGCAAAATTTAAGTCGATTTAAAGCGGAAGGGATTTCAGAAGATCAGCAACATATTTTTTATACAGCCTTATTTCATACCATGCAATTTCCACGGGAACTTTCTGAATATGGCCGTTATTACAGTGCGTTTGATGACAAAGTGCATACAGGCAATTCTTACACAGATTTTTCACTTTGGGATACTTATCGTGCCTTACATCCATTGCTAATATTTACCCAGCCGGACAGGGTGAACGGTATGATTACTGCAATGCTTCAAATGTATAAAGAAGGCGGGAGGTTGCCCATGTGGCCAAACCCTGCCGAAACCAATATTATGATCAGCACACATGCGGATGCTGTAATTGCCGATGCCTACATAAAAGGCTTCCGTGGTTTTGATACAAAACTTGCCTATGAAGCACTTTTAAAAGATGCGATGGTACCACCAGATAATGACACATCTCTTGCTTATGGCGACCGCGATAAATGGACGGGTTACGAAGCGAGAGCCGGACTTACAAGGTTTAATAGTATTGGCTATGTTCCATTTGGTAAAACTGCTGAATCGGTATCAAGAACTATTGAATATTCATCAGATAATTACAGTGTAGCGCAATATGCCAAAGCCCTTGGCAAAACAACCGATTATAACCGAATTTTAAAATGGAGTAAAAATTATAAGAACCTATACAGTGTAAAAGCAGGATTTTTTATCCCTAAAAAAGAAGATGGAAACTTTTTACATTTTAATCCAATGGATAAATTGGGCAGGCAGGATGGCTTTACAGAAGGTGACCAATGGACCTATCTTTTTGGTGCATTGCACGATGTACCCGGTATGATTGATCTGATGGGAGGAAATAAAAAGTTTGCTGCCAAGCTGGATGAGAATTTTACAGGTAAACATTATCACCATGATAATGAGCCGGGGCACCATTACATTTATTTGTACGACTACTGCCAACAACCATGGAAGGCCCAGGAATTAGTAAGAAAACATACAACAGAAAATTATCGTAATGAGCCTTTAGGTATCAATGGCAATGAAGATTGTGGCCAAATGGCGGCATGGTATATTTTTGGTGTGATGGGTTTTTACCCGGTTACGCCAGCATCGGGCATTTACGCCATCGGTGCACCACAATTCCCAAAACTTACCATCAATTATAAAGCAGGCAAACAACCTAAAGTATTAATTATTACAGCTGAAAATTTATCTGAAAAAAATAAATACATACAAAGCGTACGCCTGGATGGTAAGCCGATTGAACATCCATTTATAAGCCATGTGCAAATTTTAAATGGTACCAATTTAGTTTTCAAGATGGGGCCGCTTCCAAATAAAAATTGGAAATAGTTTTTCTAAAAAAATAATTTATTTCATCTTTCCAAAATTATAAAACATAGTTCTGTTATTAAGCGTAAACTAAATTCTCTACAAAAATCATTATAGAAAATTTAGTTTACTTTATTTCAAAAAGTTTTAAATTATCATTATTGAATGCAACAAGTAAACCTTGTTTGTGATTGGCTAATTTTATTGATTTTATACACCGTACCTCCCCCCCTACATTCTGAAAGCATGTAGGAAGTGGCAGTAATGTTGTAAATCCTCCGGCTCCATTTCCTAAGCCCAACATCAATGGCGTTGCATCATACCTGCCTTCAAAAGGTGTTGTACCAAAAAAATTGCCACCGGTAAGTATGTCTTTTTTACCATCCTTATTATAATCATGTACATCAAAAGAAAAGATAGGTGCCCATTGAAATGCAGCAGGCAAATCGCTTTCAGCAAAGTGGCCTTTTCCATCATTTATTAATACTTTGGAAGCGAATGTAGTAGCGTTAAAGACGGGTACGTTGTCTAATTTTTTATCAAATATTTCGGTTACAGTTTTACCTGCCATTTCCCCGTATTGTAAAAATTGTTTTTTTAGATAGGGTAATTGTTTTTCAAGATCTTCCTTGTTTAAAAACGGATAATATTTTTTATCTTTTGCTATTGCGAGAATCTGATCAAAATTACCAATGCCGCTGATGCTTGGATTGTATAATTTAAGCGGATATTCATTGCTTGCCGTAAGCTTACTATTTAACCCATAATTTCCCAATAAAATATCCTCAACCCCATCGTCATTTATATCCGCAGTTTTTATAGAACACCACCATCCTTGTAAATTATTATCCTGATTGGTCAAGGATGTTTTCTTTAAAATACCCTGATCATTTTTAAATAAAATTGGCTGCATCCACTCCCCCACAATTACAAGATCGAGCCAGCCATCTTTATCGATATCTATCCAGCTGGCGTCGGTAACCATGCCAAGTTGTTTTAAGCTATCTGTAATTGCCGCAGCGGCAAAACTAAACTTGCCCTTACCATCATTTATTAAAAGATAAGACGATGGCGTTTTACTATAATTCCTGGAAATCGACCTTCCGCCCACAAAAATATCCAGGTCGCCATCATGGTCGATATCGGCCACACGTACAACCGATTTATTCTCGAACATATCCGGCAAATTATTGGATAAAGTAAATTTGCCTTTACCATCATTCAGGTACAACAGATCATTTAAGAGCGGTGTATTACCTGTATAAATATTACCGCCACTTACCACATACAGGTCTAAATTCCCATCATTATTGGCATCGAAAAAAAGTGCGTCAACTGCTTCGTGGCCTTTATCATTTACAAATGCCATACTATCTGCCGAAGGCTTAAAATTTCCATCTTTTTGTTGTAAGAATATCTTGCCTGCCTGCCCTTTAGCACCGCAAACAAAAAAATCATCAAGCCCATCTTTATTTACATCTCCAACCGCTACTTTTGGCCCTTGAGTCGAAAGCTCGTGCGGAATAAACCATTGGTCATTAAAATCAAAATACTCATCTTCTTTGTGCCTAAAGTTATCGCCTAACTTACTTGTAATATCCGTAATTAATCCTTTATCTTCTGAATGCAAAATATGGTTCACAAAAGCAAAATGATCAATGATTGTATCCGTCGATTTTTGACCATAAATTAGTTCAATTTTTTTATCCGCAGTAATATTCCGGATTATTTGAAAATGATTGTTTGGCCATATCACCACCATACTATCTACTTTATTTTTATTGCCCAACCCAAAATTCAACAATGGTTCCCCACTGCTCATAAACCCTTTAACAGGCTGCAATTCTTTAAATAAAATGGTATCATTATTAAATAAAAAAACTTTGGCGCCAACAGCAAAAGTATTCGGCGAATTGCTCTTTAACTTAACGGTTAAATAATGCCGGCCAGCTTCCTTTTCACGCGTATTATTTTTATAAATCCCTGCTGGCTCGTTCATGTTATTTGTAATAAGGTCAAGATCCCCATCACCATCCAAATCAGCATAAGCTGCCCCTTGCGAAAGTGTTGGATTATCAAAGCCCCAGTCTGCTGAACGATCAATAAATTTCAGGTCATCTATCCCCTCAAAAATATAGTTATGCCATGCCCCTGACGGTAAATGCCTTACTATTTCCCTATCATGTTCCCTTGCACCTGTAGTAGCATGATCGTGGGATAAAGTGGAAATGAATTTTATATAGTCCAGATCATTTGGCCTGTTTTTTATACCGTTAGAAACAAAGATATCGGCCTTGCCATCAAGATTATAATCGGCTATTAAAGGAGACCAGCTCCAGTCGGTTGCAGCAACGCCACTGTACAGAGCAATATCTGCAAACTTCATTCCACGGCCTGTATTTAATTGTAAAGAGTTCCGGGAATATTGGTTTGAATAGCCAAATTTTCGCTGATAATTATATACATCCAACGGATCATCTCCCAGCGAGGATTTTAATACTTTTTCATCACCGGGCAACATGTCCACCGTCATTATATCCGGCCACCCATCGTTGTTAATATCGGCAATATCATTACCCATTGAAAATTTTGATTCATGCCCAAAAGCCTCTTGGTTCATTTCCTTAAATGTTCCGTTGCCCTGGTTAACATAGTAATAATCGTTCTCGTGAAAATCGTTGCTTACATAAATATCATCAAAGCCATCCTGGTTAACATCAGCAACAGCTACACCCAATCCGTACCCGAGTGCGCTGCTTATAATTCCTGATCCTTTCGTTACATTGGTAAAATGATCGCCATCGTTCCTGAATAATTTTCCGCCGCTTACTTCGCTGTATTTATCCCTTAGGGCAACAGATCCATAAGCATCCGTTTGATGGGTAGAATGTTGTAGTTGAAACATGTCCAGGTCACCATCTTTATCATAATCAAAAAATACGGCCTGGGTGTTATAGCCTTGTATATCCAGCCCCCATTTAGCAGCACTTTCAGTAAATGTATTATTATGGTTATTGATAAATAATTGATTCCGTGAATTTTTAAAATAGGTATATTCAGCACCATTGTTGTCGTTGGGCTTATGGTTGGAAACTGTAGAAATATAAATATCAAGGAAGCCATCCCCATTTACATCCGCCATGGTAACCCCTGTTGTCCAGTCTGCCTTGCCTGTAACGCCGGCTGCAACAGTAATATCTTCAAATTTAAAATTACCCTTATTTAAATATAATTTATTGCCGCCTGTATTGGATGCAAAATAAATATCGGGTAAGCCATCGTTGTTAATGTCACCAACACTTATACCGGCTCCGTTATAAAAATACAGGTAGTCGATAATGCTTAAAGTATCGGTATCTGTATTGGTATTTTTAAAATTAATACCCGTTTCTGTACCACTCATTATTGTAAATAATGTTGGTTTATTTTGTTTGCAGGAAATAAGGGTAAATAAAAAAAATGAATATAATAAAGGATTAATCCTATACTTGGATACTTTCACTGAAAATTAATTTTAAGTAATAAAATATTAACCTACGCCATTGAGTTAAAGGATAAAATAAACGTTGCGGGCTAGGCGATAAAGCGTAAAAAATATTTTTTATTATTTGTGCTTTTACTAAAAACATTTAGCACAATGATAAATGTATAATTAAGCAGTAGCTTGTTACTTATTTATACATCGGCCGGATCCAAAATTTAACCTCATTTTACCCCTGTTATTTTATGGAATTATTGTACAAAACCCTTTTTTAATTTTAAAAAAGTAAAAGTTTAAACAGCAAAAAGGAGCAGCAATTAGTTGCTACTCCCTTTATAAAATTATTATTTGTCAATAATTTAATACCCCGGATTTTGCTTAATATTTTGATTTGACAAAATTACAGATGGTGGTATTGGTAAAAGATAAGTATGTTTATCGGCATCATCAGCTGCTTTAACGGGTATCGTTCTAGCTTCTAAAAAATGTCCGAAACGGATCATATCCTGCCTTCTCACCATTTCCCAAGCCAGTTCTTTTGCCCTTTCAGCATATATATTATTTAAGGTAAGGTCAGCGCTTTTAAAATCATATATCTTACTACCTGAATAGGCTCTTCTTCTAACCATGTTTATATTCATAAGTGCGTCATCCAAATTAGTGCCTGAACGAACTTCAGCTTCTGCTTTCATTAATAAAATATCTGCTAAGCGAAATACCGGTACATCATTACTGATATTATCACCAACATTACCACCAGGTTCCGGCCAATATTTTACATTTCTAAGGCCTGCCAGCCTAAAATAAGGAGCCGGGTTAGAGGTTAAGTACATTGTATCAAAATAAGAAAGGGGAAGCCCGGACTGGTCGTCATAAATTTTTATAGCACCTGGCTTGGCTGTGCCAACCCCAACCGGATCATTATTACTACTTGAATATAATATATTTTGATAAGGCGGATAAGGGATTCCTTTTACATATTGTTGCCCTATCAAAAATTGGCCTGTACGCTGGTCATTAAAAGTTCTGTAAACGTTTGTATTTCCATCTGCTAGCCTTGATTCATAAACTGAGGAAGTATCATAAAAACTATAAAAGGAGTGAGACGTGGACATTCCATTATTTCCCATTCCATTTTGACCAAATGTGAAAAAGGCATTATTAGCCATGATAGATGCAACCAAAATATAATTGCCACCACCAGCAGGCACCACCCCCGCTTTATATGGAACAGAAAAAATATTTTCAGTGGATGCTTCCTGCACCTGGTCCCTAAAATTATCAAAATAGTTAGGCATCAATGTAAAACCACCTGCTTTAACTGCATCACAGGCTGCAATACATTCCGCCCACCTTGGCGTACCGGTATAAATTTCTGCATTTAAATAAAGTTTTGCCAATAAGCTTTGCGCAAAGTATTTATTAACCTTGCCATACGTTGTCATATCGTTTACACTAGTAACGTCAGGCAATGCAGCTGTAACTGCTGCTATCAACGAATCATACACTTGTGCTTTGGGCAGGGTTATAACTGTTGTTGGATCTTGTTTAAAATTGGTAACATAGGGTATATTGCCAAATAAGTCCAATGCAAGATAATAAAAATAAGACCTCAAAACTTTCATTTCAGCAAGGTCAGCTTTTACGGTAGCTGGTGCAGGGTTAAGGGTATTAAGCGTGTAAATAGTGTAATTACACTTGCCGATACCACCAAAAATATCACCCCAGGCCCATTCGTTAACGCCACCACCACCCGGCTTTTCAAAATGGTTCCACATATTTGTCCACATGCCACCATCACCCCAGTCACCACCACGAGTGGGTGTAATCATTTCATCAGATGAAATTTCGTTCTCCCAATACACACCAGAATTTCCGCCCAAGCCCTGTAATGCGGCATAAGCAGGAGCCTTTCCTGCAGCAATCTGGTCAGGAGTTTGCCAAAAATTGTCATTTACAATCTGACTATATACTTTAGAATCCAGCTTGGTACAGCGAATGGCTATCAATGATAATGCGACCATCGCAAGCAGGGTTATTTTTATATTTAACTTTTTCATTTTACTTTAATTTATTGAAGATTGGAAATTCATTGACCTTATCTTTTCATTATTTAAAAGATATGTTTACACCTATTGTAAGCGAACGGGATTTAGGATAAAAACCGCCGCCACCGTTATAAGTAAGGTCAATAAAAGCAGGTGTAGCCTGATTATCGACTGTTGCAATTTCCGGATCCAATCCTTTGTAATGAGTTAGTACAAATAAATTATTTCCGGAAACATACAACCTCATGTTTTCAATCCCCTTAATTTTTGGAAGATTATAAGACAAGGTCATACTTTCCATCCTTAAATAGGAAGCATTTTCCAGCCAATAATCAGACGGGGTTGGGTTGTCTTTCAACCCACTTGAAACAGCTTCCCTTAATGTATTTACAGAAGGTAAGTTGTTATAATTAGCCAAATTCAGGTTGGTATTATTAAATATTTTTGCACCTGATACGCCCCTGAAAAATACGTTGAACCCCCAGTTTTTATATGCGAGATTTGAAGAAAATCCGAAAGTGAATTTTGGGTATGGATCAATGTAGCGGTTTTTAGCTTGCAAATAATCTGTTGTTGTACCAGATTCTGTCTCAAATTTTGAAAGCCCTTCAGGCGTTTTTCCTACGTAATGCGGTAGGTAAAAAGTGTATGGAGATTTACCTACATTTAAGAAAGTGATAGGATTAGAACTTAATCCACGGCCACTTGCAGACCCAACAGGTATATTATCTGATGCTAATTTCTGTCCGTTCCATGTTCCGGAAAGGCTGGTTATTTTAGTATTGATGGTGGTGATTTGCCCACCAAAAGACCAGGTAAGATCTTTTGAGCGGATTATTTCTGTATTCAATTGCAATTCAATCCCTTTATTGGAAAGACTACCCACATTAGCCAATACACTACCCACAAAATTTGGCGGTACCTGCACTGCATAGTTGTATAGTAAATGCCTTGTTTCATCATTAAAAGCACTAATTGATCCTGTGATGCGATTTTTGAAAATTGCAAAATCTAACCCAATATTTTTACCATGCCTTTCTTCCCAAACTAAATCCGGATTAGGGTTTTGATTTGGAGAGAATCCTACAGGATAAGGGTTTGCAGAATTAGAAGGATTGTAAGTAACACCTCCACTGCTTAGGGTAGTTAATGTATTATAGGCGCCAATTGCATCCTGATTACCCACAACACCATAGCCCGCAGATAATTTTAATTCGTTTATCCAGCTAACATCTTTTAGAAAAATATTATTTTTTAAGCGCCATGCTGCTGATATGGAAGGAAAATTACCCCAGCGATGGTTGATGCCAAATTTAGAAGAACCATCTCTTCTAAAACTTGCTGTTAAATAATATGTTGAATTGTAGTTGTAGGTTAGCCTTCCTAAAAACGAAATGATTTTGTATTCTTCTTTGTATGAATTGATTGTATTTAAACTTGAGTTACCATTCTGCAAAGAATTATTAGCATTGCCATCTACAACATACCCGCTGCCGCCTGCTTTATAAGTATCAAAAGAATAATAATTATACTCATAAACGCCGGTTGCAGTAATAGCATGTTTACCAAAGTTGGTAAGATAATTAATATGCAGGTCACCCTTTTTTGAATCCCGGTTAGACGATGTTTTGGATGCATTATTCAGGTTATTCCAACCAGGTATAACAGGCAGGTAATAATCTCCTTGCGTATTAAATTTGGTAATAGAACCGGTAGCACCAACTGTTAGGTCGTTATTCAATTTATAATTCACTGTGCCGTATTCCTGTGTTAAATGCTCTTTAACCTTGTTGGTTACCATGTTCTGCAATAAAACAGGATTTTGATAATTGTATTGGTACACCGGATTATCAGTACCATCAGCTAATTTTATACGGATGTAGGGAGGCATTACGTATGCGTAGTTAAAAATATTTCTATTCACCAAATCTCTGTTTGTAGAGGTATTTACAATGCCTACCTGAATAGTAAGTTTATCGTTAAGTGCTTTTTGCTCTGCGTTAAAACGCAGGCCTTCCTGTTCTTTACCAGTATTTATTACAATACCCTGCTGGTTTAAATAAGTTACAGAACCACGGTAATTAAATTTATCTGTTCCGCCGGAAATACCGATTGTATGGTTATGGGCAATACCGGTGCGTAAAATAGCCCCTACCCAGTCATTGGTTACACCCGGTTTACTATTGGCAGTTTCCAATTGAACCGGATCCTGGCTAAGTTTAACAGCTTCCTTTAAAAACTCTGGTGTATTTAAAAGGTTAGGTACTTTAGCCACTTTTGAAGAAGATAAATATCCTGAATAGTCAACCTGTGTGCGGCCACCTCGCCCTTTTCGGGTATTAATAATGATTACGCCATTTGCTCCGCGGGAACCGTAGATTGAAGTTGCTGATGCATCTTTTAATACATCGTAAGAAAGAATATCCCCGGGTGGTATATTTGATATCTGGTTTATATCATCTAATATAACCCCATCAACAACAGCTAACGGGCTTTGCCCGCCGGCAAGGGATGTTTGCCCGCGTAACCGTATAACAACCGGTGAATTTGGGTCTCCGTCTATCTTAGTTATTACAAGGCCAGGTATTTTACCTTGAATCTGGTCCATTGGGTTGGTTACCAATCCTTGTGTAAAATCTTTTGCTGAAATACTGGATACTGCACCTGTAATATCTTTTTTTCTTGCGGTACCATATCCAACAACAACTACATCGCCAAGACCGGAAGTTTCCGGCTTTAAGATTACAGCAATTACCTTTTCAATTTTAACTTCCTGCGAAGCAAAACCTACAAAAGAGATGGTGGCAGTTTTTGAGGATTCTGGTACAGTGATGCTAAAGTTGCCCTCTGCATCTGTTACAACAGCTTTGTTATAATTTTTAATAGTTATGGTAGCCCCCACTAAAGGAAGCCCTTCAGCATTACTTACTTTACCTGTTAAAATTTTAGTTTGAGCTGAAGATTGAAGTAGTGAAAAAAATAGAAAAAACATTAATGGACATAGAAATTTACAAATAGGTTTGAACATGACAAGTAATTTTTTGAGAATGGAATGTAGCGCTTGAAAATGGGTAAATTATTTTTAAATATTTTTAATTACTTCATTTCCATGCGAATACACTAATATTTTAAATACCAAATCTTTAATTTACATATGTAAATATTAGTATTTTAGAGTATAAAAATTTATTAAAAAATATTTTTGTGTAACCCTCTTTATTTAAGTAATTATAACAGTTTAGTCTAAAAATAGGTATTCATTTTTTTGTTGGTTTTTAATATTCTTATAATTGTCCATATTTGATTAAATACTTTTCAAGTTTTAGTAATCTTTGTAACTATTCAGTCTTAAAACTACTGGATCGCCTTTGAATCTTTGGTTTTACATTTTATTTTTTTTGCTATATCGTCTGCATTGGGCACTGTTTTAAAAAATCGTCTTTTTGGGTGTTTTTTTTGTTAATAACCTTTAGGATTTGTGCAATACAATACGCTTTGGCATTAGGTTATAGCCTTTGGGCAACTGAACTTTGCAATTCAATTTTTCACATTGGACTTACAAATACTTATACAGACATTACTACAAAAAATAGAACAATTAGAAGCAAGGGTAAAAATCCTTGAAGCAGAAAATGCCCTTTTAACAAATAAAAACAATAGCAATAACAGCCACCTACCTCCATCGCAGGATCAAAACCGGCCCAGAAAAAAACCAAAGTTTACGGGAACCAACAGATAGAAAACCAGGAGGACAACCTGGCCATAAGGGTACAACGCCGGAGTACCGCAGTACCGTAGATGAAATAATCAGGCACAGCCCTGAGCAATGCAGTTGTGGGCATACAACCCTCAGTGATTTTCCAAAGTATGTAGCAAACCCTGTGCAGTACGGTCCAAATGTAGAATCGTTGGTAGGGTATCTGCATGCAATCGCGCACGTCGTCGGAGTCCGGCTTGAAGGCCAGCCCGAGCACGGCGATGCGCTTCTGGTAGACCTCTCCGCCCAGCGAGTCGACCACCAGGTCGACCACAC